>NZ_JBEXKB010000016.1:0-161186 GCF_040609455.1 Kitasatospora sp. NPDC004669 | reverse complement strand
CGGCGGTCACGGCCCGGTCGCGCCGGTGGAGCTCGGCGGGGAGGCTGTCCAGGGCTTCGGCGAGGGAGGCCGGGTCGGCGCTGCCTCCGCGCGCCGGTGGTGCAGAATCGTCCTTGCGGTCCGCCCGCGAGGACGATTCGCACATCGCCGGACCCACCTGCCCACCCGCCCTCCTTGCCCGCCGCCGGGCAGGAGGGGCCCATAGCCCGTACGGAGCCACGCCTTGAACGACGCCGCGCACGACCTGCACGCCCCGCACTTCATCGGCATCGGCGGCGCCGGGATGTCCGGTCTGGCGAAGATCCTCGCAGTGCGCGGCGCCAGCGTCTCCGGCAGCGACTCCAAGGAGTCCGAGACCGTCCTCGCGCTGCGCGCCCTCGGCGCGACGGTGCACGTCGGCCACGCCGCCGAGCACGTGCCGAACGGCACCAGCAGCGTGGTCGTCTCCAGCGCGATCCGCGCCGACAACCCGGAGCTGGCCGCCGCCCGCGAGCGCGGCATCCCGGTGGTGCACCGCTCCGACGCGCTGGCCGCGCTGATGGGCGGCCGCCGGGCGCTGGCGGTGGCCGGCACCCACGGCAAGACCACCACCACCAGCATGCTGGCCGTCGCCCTCGGCGAGCTGGGCCTGGACCCGTCCTACGCGATCGGCGGCGACCTCGACGCGCCCGGCTCCAACGCCCACCACGGCGTCGGCGAGATCTTCGTCGCCGAGGCCGACGAGAGCGACCGCAGCTTCCACAAGTACGCGCCCGAGGTGGCGATCGTGCTCAACGTGGAGCTGGACCACCACGCCAACTACGCCTCGATCGAGGAGATCTACGAGTCCTTCGAGACCTTCGTCGGCCGGATCACCCCCGGGGGCACCCTGGTGGTCTCGGCCGACCACGACGGCGCCCGCGAGCTGACCGCCCGGGTGGCCGGCCGTGAGGGGCTCGACGTGGTGACCGTCGGCTCCGCCGAGGACGCGGACGTCCGGGTGCTCTCGGTGGTCGCCCGCGGCATGACCAGCGAGGTCACCGTGCTGCTGGACGGCGCCGAGCTGACCTTCACCGTCTCCGTCCCGGGCCGCCACTACGCCCACAACGCGGTGGCCGCGCTGGCCGCCGGTGTCGCGCTGGGCGTCCCGGCCGCCGACCTGGCCAAGGCGATCGGCGCCTACACCGGCGTGCGCCGCCGGCTGCAGCTCAAGGGCGAGGCGGCCGGTGTCCAGGTGATCGACTCCTACGCCCACCACCCGACCGAGATGACCGCCGACCTGGAGGCGATCCGCGAGGGCCTGGACGGCGAGGGCCGCGTCCTGGTGGTCTTCCAGCCCCACCTGTTCAGCCGCACCCAGCAGCTCGCCGAGGAGATGGGCCGGGCCCTCGCGCTGGCCGACGCCTCGGTGGTGCTGGACATCTACCCGGCCCGTGAGGACCCGATCCCGGGCGTGACCAGCGAGCTGATCATCGACGCCGCCCGCCGGGCCGGCGCCGACGTCACCGCCGAGCACGACTTCGCCGCCGCCCCCGCCCTGCTGGCCGGTCTGGCCCGCCCGGGCGACCTGCTGCTCACCATGGGCGCGGGCGACGTCACCAACCTCGGGCCCGCCGTCCTCGACGAGCTGGGGGGAAGTCTCAACCACCTCGCGAACGTTGCCTCCAACGTCTGACGTACGCCGAGCGGGAGTCGTGATGAGCTACGAGATCCAGAAGACCGAGGCCGAGTGGCGCGCCCAGCTCAGCCCCGAGGAGTACCACGTGCTCCGCGAGGCGGGCACCGAGCGCCCGTTCGCCGGTGAGTACACCGACACCAAGACGGTCGGCGTCTACAGCTGCCGCGCCTGTGGAGCGGAACTGTTCAGCTCCGAGACCAAGTTCGACAGCCACTGCGGCTGGCCCTCGTACTACGCGCCGCTGGCCGAGGACCGGGTCGAGTACATCGAGGACGACTCGCTCGGCATGCGCCGGGTCGAGGTCCGCTGCGCCCGCTGCGGCGGGCACCTGGGGCACGTCTTCGAGGGTGAGGGCTACGGCACGCCGACCGACCAGCGCTACTGCATCAACAGCATCTCGCTGACGCTCCGGCCGGCCGAGTAGTACCGGCGGTGGAAGGCCCGGACGATGGCCGTCCGGGCCTTCGGGCTATCCGGCCAGCGGCGCGAAGCGGACCGGCAGGTGCACCAGGGCCCGGTGGAACGGGCCCGGACGCCAGAGCAACTCCCCCGCCGGGGTGGCCAGTTCGAGGTCGCTGAGCCGGCTGGTCAGCTGCTCGATCGCGGTGATCGCGATCAGCAGGGCCGGGTCGCGGGCCGGGCAGGCGTGCGGGCCGGCCGCCCAGGCCAGGTGGGCGCTCTCGCCGCTGCGCAGCTCGGCGCCGTCGGTGGCCGGCGCGGCCTGGGAGTTGGCGGCCGCGTACGAGACCAGCACCAGCGAGCCGGCCTTGATCTCCCGGCCGTGGAAGGTGATGTCGTAGCGCGGGTAGTGGGCGGAGAGGTTGGCCATCGGCGGCTCGTGCCAGAGCACCTCGTCGATCGCCTGGTGGGCGGTCATCGCGCCGCCGAACAGCGAGCCGGCGTAGCGGGCGTCGGTGAGCAGGCGCAGCAGGGCGTTGCCGATCAGGTTGGTGGTCGGCTCGTGCCCGGCGATCATGGTCAGGGTGATCTGGCGGATCACCTCGTCGTCGTCCAGCCCGACCGGGTGGGTGACGAACCAGGAGGCGAGGTCGTGCCGGGGGCGCTCGCGCCGTTCGGCGACCATCGCGGTGACCACCCCGACGAGGTCCCCGTAGGCGGCTCCGGCCCGCTCGCTGGACTCGATCAGCCCGGTGATCGCGGCGACCACCCGGGCGTGGTGCTCCTCGGGCACGCCGAACCAGGTGGTGAGCACGAAGGCGGGCAGCTGGCGGGCGTACTCGGCGATCAGGTCGGCGCGGCCGACCGCCGCGAAGCGGTCGATCAGCTGGTGGGCGACCTCGGCGACCCGCCGTTGCAGCTGGTGCGGCTCGAACAGGGCGAGGCCGTCGGTGATCACCGCACGGTAGCGGGCGTGGGTCCCGCCGTCGCTGAACAGGGCGGTGGGGCGGTAGCCGAGCACCGGCAGCAGCGGGGAGTCCGGCGGGATCGTCCGCTGCCAGGCGCGGGAGTCCTTGGAGAAGGTGTCGGTGTCGCGCAGCAGGTCCAGGGCGGCCTGGTAGTCGGTGACCAGCAGGGCGTCCACACCGGGTGCGATCTCCACCGGGGCGACCGCGCCGTGGCGGCGGAGCCGCTCGTACACCAGCTGCGGGTCGGCCGCGAAGACCGGTCCGTAGATCGGGGTGGGGCGGGTCTCGACGGTCACGGGCGCTCCCGGGCGGCGGTGGAGGCGGCGGGCAGGGTGTCGAGCACGTGCTCGGCCAGGGCGATCAACGCGTCGAGGCTGCTGCCGTGCTCGCGGGCGTCACAGATCAGCAGCGGGGTGGCGGCGTGCAGGTCCAGGTGGGTGCGCAGCACCTCGACCGGGTGGTCCGGGGAGTCCGGGAAGTGGTTGACGGCGACGGCGTACGGCAGGCCCTGCTCCTCGACCATGTCCATGATCTCGAAGGAGTCGGCCAGTCGGCGGGTGTCGGCGAGCACCAGGGCGCCCAGGGCACCGCGGGCGATGTCCTGCCAGAGCGGGAAGAAGCGGCGCTGGCCGGGGGTGCCGAACATGTAGAGCACCAGGTCGCCGGGCAGGGTGAGCCGGCCGAAGTCCACCGCGACGGTGGTGGTGGACTTCTCCGGCAGACCGGCCAGGTCGTCCACCGGCCGTCCGGTCTCGGTCATCGCCTCCTCGGTGTGCAGGGTGGCGATCTCGGAGAGGGTCCGGATCAGTGTGGTCTTGCCGACCCCGAACGGGCCGGCGACCACCAGTTTCATCAGCGTCTGGTCCCGGTCGGTCAGGTAGCCCACCCGGCTCGGCTGCCCCTCGGGGGAGCCGGCCCGGTCACCGGAGCGCACGGAGTCCAACGAGGAGCCTCTCGACGATGGAGCGGTCGGCCTGCTGGGCGCGCGGGATCGGTGCGCGGGCGTGCAGGCATCCCGCCTCGACCAGATCGGCCGCGAGGAAGACGGTGGCGCTGACCGGCAGACGCAGGTGCGCGGCGGCCTCCACCACGGTCAGCGCGCCGGGGCGCAGCAGTTCCCAGAGCCGGCGGTGTTCGGGTTCGAGTTCGGTCGGCGGTTCGGCGCGGTCGGACCGGTCGGCGAACAGCACGGTCAGCCGCTCGAAGCCCTCGGTGCCGGGGCGGCTGCGGCCGCCGGTGGCCAGGTAGGCGGGCACCATCCGCCTGCGGGGGACGGCGTTCATGCGCCCGCCCCTCCCCCAGCCTCCGGCCGGGGGTACCCCCACCGCTCGGCAGGGGCATTCACCCACGCGCGCCTGTCGATGATTCGCTCTCCCCCAGCCTCCGGCCGGGGGTACCCCCATCGCTCGCTCATGAGCCTGCGGTGGGGTCCTGCCGCCGGGACGGACTGGCGAGCGCGCGGCCCAGGGCGGCGACCTGGAGCTGCATCTGGTAGGCCACGTTGCCGAGTTGGGCGTCCGGGGCGGTGAACACGGCGAGCGAGGTGTTCTCCCCGGCGGGGACGACGACGGCGTAGCCGAGGTCGGACTCCACCACGGTCTGGGCCAGTCGGGGCCGTTCGGCGTCGGTGAAGGCGGTGGTGAAGGCGCGGGCGGCGGCGTGCACGGTGGCGGTCATCGCGGCGACCCGCTCCGCGGAGGCCCGGCCGAGGCCGTCGGAGGCGGCCTCGACGAGGCCGTCGCCGGTGGCGACGACCGCGTGCAGCACCCCCGGAAGCTCCAGCAGCGGGTTCAGCACCCAGGAGATCTCGTCGGTGGCGGTCGGGCTGGGCGAGCTGCTCACTGCTCGGCTCCTTCTAAGGTCGGGCCGGTGGTGTGGTCACCGGTGGTGCCGCTTTCGGTGGTCGCGCTGTCTTCGGGTACGGCCCCCTCACTGACGGCGCTGCCGCGGGCGGCCCGCGCCACGGCGGCCCGGCCGGAGCCGGTGCCCTGCTGCAGTGCCTGCCAGTGAGCGGCGGCTCGCTCGGGGGTGCGGGCGTGCGGTCCGGCCGCGGGTCCGCCCGGTTCCCCGGCCGGCTCCCCCGCGGGCTCCTCCGGCGCGAGCGGACGGCGGCGGCGCCGGGTGGGCAGGCCGCTGCCGTCGTCCGTCGCGGCGGGGGCTTCCGCGGCCGGGCCGGGCACCACGTGGACGGCCGGTGCGGGGAGCGGGCCGGGCTGGTTGTGGCGGTCGGCGAGCACCGGCTCGTCCTGCTCGTCGGCGTCGCGCATCGGCGCGACCGCCTGAACCGGGCCGGCCGGGACCGGCACGGCCTGGCCGGTGGGCGCCGGCGCCGGGCCGCTGCCGGCGCGCAACGGCAGCGGGGTGAGCACCGACAGCGGCTGCCCGTCGTCCACCACCGTCACCAGCGCGGCCGGGATCCGCAGGATGGTCCGCATGCCGCCGTACGGCGAGGGCTCGATGTGGCAGGTGAACCCGTACTGCCGAGCCAGCTTGCCGACCACCGCGAAGCCGGTCCTGGGCGGATTGCCGAGCTCGGTGAGCAGCACGTCCGGCGGGCCGGCCAGCAGTCGACGGGCCCGGCGCAGCTGGTCCTCGTCCATGCCGATGCCGCTGTCGTCGATGATCACCAGTGCGCCGCGGCCGCCTTGCTGGACGGTGACCGGGACGTCGGTCTCCGGGTGGGAGTAGGCGGTGGCGTTGGCGAGCAGTTCGGCGATCGCGATGGCGATCGGCTCGGCGGCCCGGGCGACCGCCGCGAGCCGCTGCTCCCGCAGGTGGTTGGCGACCTTGATCCGGGCGTAGCCGGGCACCCGGGAGAGCGCGCCGACCACCACCTCGGTGAGCGGGGAGTCGGTGCGGGCCAGGCCCGGCCAGGCCTCGCAGAGTACGGCGACGGTCTGGATCCGGCGCAGCGCGACCTCGTTACGGAAGTCGACCTCCAGCAGCCGGGGGTCGTCGTCGTCGTGCTGGAGCTGCTGGACCAGGCTCTGGATCTGGTACAGCAGGGTCTGGATCCGGGAGGTGGCGCCGCGCATGGCGGCCCGGGCGGCGGCGTCGACCCGCTCGCGCTCGTCGGCGAGGGCGGCGGTGGCGGCGTCCAGGACGGACTGCAGCGCCCGGACGGCCTCGGGGCCGACGGCCTGCGGGTCGAGCGGGCCGACCAGCGGGGCGTTGGCGTGTGTCAGCCGTACGGCGGTGGCGGCGACCCGCTCCTGGGCGAGGTGGCCGATCTCGGTGAGCAGGGCGGCGGCGTGCTGCTCGGCGGCGGCGAGCCGGCGTTCGGCCTCCTCGGCGCGGGTGGTCGCGGCGGCACCGCGCTGCTCCGTCTCCCGGGCGGCCTGCTCCGCCCCCCGGGCCCGCTGCTCGGCGGCCCGGCGGTGCTCCTCGGCCCGCCGGGCCTGCTCGGCGGACTGCCGTGCGGCCTCCCGGGATTCACGCGACTCCTCCTCGGCGCGGGCGAGTCTGGCCTCGGCGGCGCGGGCGCGCTCCTCGTCGTGGGCGCGGGCGGTCTCGGCGGCCGTGGCCCGGACGACGGCCCGGGCCCGGCCGCGGGAGAGCACGACCATGGCCGCGGCGGCGACCAGCGCCAGGGCGATCAGCGCGATCAGCGTCATCGAAGTCCTCGGAGTCCTCGGGTGTCCTGGCCGTCCTGGCTGTCCTCGGGCGTCCTGGCCCGCCGCCCCGGGCCGTCGCCCGGGGATCGGGTCCGGCCGGAGTGTCAGTTCCGGCCGGAGCGGGGCTGCGGGATGCGGGCGGTGTCCTCGGCCAGTTCGCGGGCCACCAGGGCGACCTGGCCCATCGACTCCAGGATGCCGGGCTTCTCGGAGCCGTCCAGGTGCCGGTACTCGGCCGCGACGGTGAGCACCAGCCGCTCGGGCAGCCCGAGTTCGGGGTGGCGCTGCTCGGCGATCACCCGCCGGGCGGCGTCCAGCGCGGGTATCCCGGCGCCGTGCAGGGCGTGGGCGCGCTCGCGGACGTAATCGAGGTAGCCGATGTGCTGCTGGACGCCGTCGCGGTCGAGCACCGGGCCGTGGCCGGGGACGAAGATCTCGGCGCCGGTGGCGAGGGCCTGCTCGCAGGCACCGATGATGTTCGCCAGTGGTCCGGCCCAGTGCGAGGGGTGGTCGCCGGGCTGTTCGGGGGTCGAGGAGAAGATCACGTCGCCGGTGAACACCGCGCGCTGGTGCGGGAGGTGGACCATCAGGTCGCCGCCGGTGTGGGCGGCGGGCAGGCTGGTGATCTGCACCGGGTAGCGGCCGACCTTGAACTCCAGCTCGCCGGTGAAGACGGTGTCCGGGTGCACCGGCTCGGTCTCGGACCAGTCGAAGCCCCCGAAGTGCTCCCGCAGGTAGCCGCCGAGCGGGGAGTCCGGGTCGCTGTTGGCGATCAGTGCGTGCTGCTGCTGCGGGGAGGGCTCCCAGTGGATGTGGTCCAGCGCCTCGCGGGTGGCGATCACCTCGGCGTCCGGGAGCACCCCGGCGCCCCACAGGTGGTCGCCGTTGGCGTGGGTGACGACCACCCGGTCGATCTCCACCCCGGTCGGCAGCAGGCGCCGGCTCGCGGCGAGGAACTCCCCGGCCAGCGAGGGGTCGTACGGGGTGTCGATCCAGAGCGCGGTGGTGTCGGAGGCCAGCAGGCCGCAGTTGGCCAGGCCCCAGCCCCGCTTCGGGGGGAGCCACACGTACAGGTCCTGGGCGATCGCGCTCACGTTCGCACGGTTGATCGTCATGCGCGCGATTATGCCCATGTCGTGTCGGATCCGGGGCAGAACCTGCGCGGACGACTGGAGTTCCTGCCCCGAACTCGCCCGGGCTGTCCGAATTCGCACCCCGAGGTCGAGACCGATCGTCTCGGACTCCGGAATGATTGGTCTACACCGCAGAGGCCTCGGGGCCCCGGGCTCACAGCGGCGGCAGGATCCGGCAGACCTCGACCGTGACGTCCACGGTGTCCAGGCCGATCACCCTGCCCTCCACCGCGACGAATCCCTTCTCTCCTGAGCGGAACAGCGCCGCCAGCGGCGACGTCCGGTTCGCCGTCGTCAGCGCCTCCACCGCCATCGCCGAGCCGAAGGCGAACACCCCGCACAGCACGATGCACGGCGCGTGCCGGGGCGTACGGGTGACGAAGATGAAGCCGTGGTCGCGGATCAGCTCCCCGGTCGCGTTGTACAGCGCCTCGAAGGTCATTCCGCCCCAGCGGGCGCGGGCCGCGTCCGGGTACTCGATCCGGAAATCCGGGAATACCGCGTCGAGCACCCCGCCCGAGTAGGAGTTGACGCCCGGCCCGCCGATCGAGAAGGTCGGCATCCGCGGGTCCTGCGCACCCGCCACCACCAGCTCGATGGTCGCTTTCCGGTTGACCTTCCGCAGCAGGTCGATCAGCTGCGCTATCGCCCTGGCCTCGGCCATCGGCACGAACAGCACGTTCCGCGGCTCCCGACTGGCCAGCAGGCAGCCGTCCGTGGCGTAGGCGAACTCCGCGACCTCCAGGCTGGGCGTGATGATCTGCACCCGGCTGTACGGCGCCAGCAGCGCCCGCAGGAAGCCGTACCGCAGGAACACCCTGGTCCGGGCGAGGGAGCGGGCGGCGAGGAAACCGATCACGGCCGGAACCGAAGCGATCAGGACCTGGAGCAGGATCTCCATATCATCCCCCCGGAGGAAGACTCGGCCACGAACTGTGCACCGATGGACAATTTCCCGCCCATGGCCGGAAATACCCCCTCACGCACAATTCGCCGCCGTGCCTCTCCGGACTTCGCAGGACTCCGTAGGAATTCACCACCCCTCGCGACCCCGCACACTATCGACGGCGCGTCGGATTCGCGGCTCGGCCGGCTACGTAAGCCGCTTGATCCCCTTGCGCTCCCCCGCGCAGCGCTCGTACCCCAGCCAGGCGTTGATCGCCAGCATCGGCGCGTTGGTCATGTCGTTGCTGGTGTACGCGTGCCGGTAGCCCGCCGTCGCAGCGAGCCGCAGCGACTCCAGCTTGGCCAGCTTGCTCAGGCCGCGGCCGCGGAACTCCCGGCGGCAGGCGGTGAACGCGGACCAGTAGCGGTCCACCCCGTCGGTCTGCACCATGGTGAACGCGGCCGGTGCGCCGTCCACCACGGCGACCACGGTCAGCCCCCGGTCCAGGTCCGGTCGGGCCCAATCGTCACGCAGCCACTCCTCGTAGTCCAGGGCGTCAATCGACACCTCGCCGGGCTCGTCCCGGATGGCCTCCGCCTCCACCAGGAACAGCGGGCGCGGATCGTCCGCCCAGTCGGTGGCCGGGCGCAGCTCGACACCGGCCGGCCGTACCGGCGCCTGGGGCAGCGGCAGCGTCAGGTCCCTCCCGCCGAACTGCGCCGTGCTCCCGAGCTCGTAGCCCCGGGCGGAGGCGAAGGCCAGTGAGTCGGGCTCCTCGTCCAGCCAGGTGTGCAGCTCCGTCACCCCGTGCCCGGCCAGGTGCCGTTCGGCCGCGGCCAGCAGCGCGGTCGCCGCGCCGCGCCGCCGGAACCCCGGCAGCACACTGCCGTTGGCGTAGCCGACGCCGGTGGTCGTCGTCCCGAGCACCAGGCCGCAGCGCACCGCGCCGACCACCCGGCCGTCCGACTCGACGACGAAGGTGCGGAAGTGCTCGTCGGGATTCTGTCGGGCGTTCATCCAGAGCAGGGCCTCGGCGGTCATCACCAGGTGCTCGCGCCCGGCCCGGTGGGCGGTCGCCACCGCCTCGGCGTCCTCGGGGCGGAAGTCCCGGATCGTCAGTTCAGTCGAAGTCATGGGTTCGCACGCTATACGGGGCCCCCGCCCGGCGCCTCCGGTTTTCCCGTCCGCGGGCCACCCCACCTGCGCGGACGGCCCGGGCCGGGGGCCGGAGTCCCTCCTCACCAGGACGGCAAGCTCAAATAATGCTCTGAGAAGACCGGGTGAGGCTTGGCAGCCACCCCACTCGGGGACATCCTCAGCAACACGGCCACGCGGTCCTGGCGACGACGCCCGCACCGCCCGACGGCCTCCCCGTCCAGCCCTCCGAAGGGGGCGAACCGATGACTTCCCCTGCCCTGGACCTGCCCGGCTCCGCCGCCGTCACCCGGCTCGGCGTGGGCCTCGGCTGGCGCAGCGAGATCGACACCGTGGTCGAGCGCCAACCCGGCCTGGACTGGGTCGAGGTGGTCGCCGAGAACATCTGCGCCGACCACCTGCCCACCTCGCTCACCGTGCTGCGCGAACGCGGCGTCACCGTCGTCCCGCACGGCGTCGGCCTCGGCCTCGGCGGCGCCGACCTGCCCGACCCCGACCGGCTCGGCAGGCTCGCCGGGGCGGCGCTCGCGCTCGGCTCCCCGCTGGTCACGGAGCACCTGGCCTTCGTCCGGGCCGGCGGACTGGAGGCCGGCCACCTGCTGCCCGTACCCCGCACCCGGGACTCGCTGCGGGTCATCGCCGAGAACGTCCGGATCGCCCAGGACCAGCTGCCGGTGCCGCTCGCCCTGGAAAACATCGCCGCCCAACTCGCCTGGCCGGACGACGAGTTCACCGAGGGCGAGTTCCTCGCCGAACTGGTCGAGCGCACCGGTGTCCGACTGCTGATCGACGTCGCCAACCTGCACACCAACCGGGTCAACCTGGGCGTCGACCCGGCCGCCGAACTCGACCGCCTGCCGCTGGAGGCGCTCGCCTACGTGCACGTCGCGGGCGGCACCCTGGTCGACGGCGTCTGGCACGACACCCACGCCCACCCCGTCACCGAACCGGTGCTGGAAGTCCTGGCCGAACTCTGCGCGCGGGTCGCACCGCCCGGCGTCCTGCTGGAACGGGACGCCGACTTCCCGCCGCCCTCGGAGCTGGCCGGTGAACTGGACGCCATCCGCCGGGTGCTGGAGGGGAGCACCCTGCAATGAAGGACCTGGAAGACGCGACTGAGACCGGCAACCGCGCCGAGCCGAAGAGGCGCGCCGGTACCGAAAGGGAGAAGCGAGGAGGCCCCGAGGAACGAGGGGCATCCAAGCGCCGACCGTCGGCACCGGGTTCGGAGCGCCTCGGAGGCGAGTGCGCGACCGGCACGGCCCGGGAGAGGTTGGCCCGGCGCCAGGCGGAGCTGCTGACCTCCCTGGTGGCCGGCGGGCCCGTCCCGCCCGGCTTCGACCCGGACCAGGTCCGCGCCCAGTCCACCGGCCTCGCCGCCAAACGGCGCGACACCACCACGAAGATCGCCCCCGACCTGCCCCTCCTGCTCGGGTCCCGGTACGGGCCGCTCTTCCTCGACTACGCCCGCACCCACCCGCAGACCGGCGGCTACCGCGCCGACGCCCGGGCCTTCGCCGAGTGGGTGCACACCGACGGCGGCCCGCTCGCCGCCGACCGCCGCCGGGCCCTGGAGCAGTGGCTCCACCCGGCACCCGAGCGGCCGCCCGGCCCGCTCGCCCGCCTGCGCCGGGCCCTGCGCGGACGCTGATCCAACGTCATCTCGGGGGAACCGCCCATGTGGCACAACAGCTACTTCCTGATCCCGGCCGTCCTGTTGGCCGCCGCCGCCCTGTACGCCATCCGGACCCGGCAGCGGGTCGGCCACGTCCCGCACCCTCAGGGCCTGCCCGGCCGCGGACTGCCGCTGCTGGACACCGCGTTCCTGGCCGGCGGCCCGGGTCGGGTCTTCGACACCGCGCTGGTCCGGATGCACCTCGGCGAGCAGGCCGTGATCAGCCGCGCCGGTCTGGTCACCCTCACCGGCGGCAAGCCGTACGACGCTGTCGACCAGGCGGTCCACGACGCCGCCGGCCCGACCGGCAGCCGTCAACTCGCCCCGCTGCGCCGTATGGTGATGCGCTCGGCCGCGGTCCAGGAGATCGGTGACCGGCTCGCCGACCGCGGCCTGATGCGCCGCCCCGAGCGGCTGCGACACGCCCGCAAGGCCCGTCGGCTGCTCTGGCAGACCGTGCTCCTCGTCGCGGCCTCCATCCCGGTCTCGCTGCTGCTCGACAACGGCGACCTCCTCGGCGACCGCCCCAACCTCTTCATCCCGGGCTTCCTGCTGTTCGCCGGCGCCGTCGCGCTGGTCACCACCGCACCGGCCAAGGGCCTGGTCACCCCGGCCGGGCAGCGCCAACTGACCCTGATGCAGGGCACCCCGTGGACGCCCGCGTCCGGTGTCTCACCGAAGCTGGCGGGCGGCGCGGTGCTGGGCGCGGTCGCCCTGGGCGGGCTGGCCGCGGCCTCGCTGGACAACCAGGAGCTGGAGGCCGCGATGCTGGCCGTGGCAGCCGAGGAGGAGGCGTTCCGGCAGGCTACCTCGGCCTCGGCCTCGTCCTTCTTCTCCTCCTCGTCCTCGCCCTCGTCCTCGTCGTCCTCCTCCTGCGGCGCCTCCACGACCTGGTACGACTCGCCGGACTCCGGTTCGACGCACCACTCCTCGTGCGGCTCCTCGCACCACTCCTCGTGCGGCTCCTCGCACCACTCCTCGTGCGGCTCCTCCTCCAGCTGCGGCTCCTCGTCGAGCTGCGGGTCCTCCTCCAGCTGCGGGTCCTCGTCGTCCAGCTGCGGTTCGAGCTGCGGGAGCAGCTGCGGTGGGTCCTGACGTCACAGTTCGGTATCGCGGTCCGGGAAGTCGTTCCCCACGCCGTCGACCCAGGCATACAACAAGCCCATGTGGTTGCTGTTCCTGATCCCGGCCTGCGTCGCGGCGGTGCTGTCCTGCCTCCGGCTGGTGCGGATGACCGCCACCGCCGACGCCCTGGCCGACCAGGAGCGGCTGCGCCCGCCGGAGGCCGTCGGTATCGGGCTGTACGAGACCGCCTACCTGGCCGGCGGCCCGGACCGGGTGGTGGAACTCGCCCTGGTCCTGATGGCCGGCCGGGGCCGTCTGCACCTCGCGCACACCGGCTGGACCACCGTGGTCGACCCCAAGGGCCGCAGCCGCCTGGAACGCGCGATCATCGCCACCGTCGGCCCCGAGGGCCAGTGCCGTACGGACGAACTGCGCCGGGCGATGGGCGAGCACCCCACCGTGCTGGAGATCGGCGCCCGACTCGCCCTGGCCGGCCTGGCCACCCCGGCCCTGGTGCAGCGCAACACCGTGGTGGTGGTCCGCCAGGTCCGGCACGCCATGCTGCTGACCCTGCTCCTGCTCGCCGCCTCCCTCTCGCTCAGCGGCTTCACCGGCGGCGACACCCTCGCCCCGCTCGCCTGGTTCTCGCTGCCCCTGGTCCTCACCTCGGGCACCCTGCTGATGGCCCGCGTCGATGTCTACCCCTTCACCCGCTGGGCCTCCCCCATCGGCCAGGAAGTCCTCCGCGAGGTCCGCCCCGCCCGCCAACGCGGCCTCGCCGACGACGAGGAACGCGAACTCCTCACCGCCGTCGCCATGAACGGCCCCGCCGCCCTCCCCGACCCCCGCCTGCGCGCCGCCCTCCGCCCGCACCGGACGTGAACCGGGCACGGCCCCGGAAACGGCCGGAGGCCGCCTCCCCCTTGCCGGAGCAGGGGGAGGCGGCCTCCGTCGTCACGGCCGAAGCGGTCAGACCAGGCCGTTCAGCAGCTCGCTCACCGGCTTGCGGCGGCCGGTGAAGAACGGCACCTCCTCGCGGACGTGCAGCCGGGCCCGGGAGGGGCGCAGGTCGCGCATCAGGTCGACGATGCGGTGCAGCTCGTCCGCCTCGAAGGCGAGCAGCCACTCGTAGTCGCCGAGGGCGAACGAGGCGACCGTGTTGGCCCGCACGTCCGGGTAGCCGCGGGCCATCTGGCCGTGCTCGGCGAGCATCGCGCGCCGCTCGGCGTCCGGCAGCAGGTACCACTCGTAGGAGCGGACGAACGGGTAGACGCAGACGTAGTCGCGCGGACGCTCGTCGGCGAGGAACGCCGGGATGTGCGACTTGTTGAACTCGGCCGGGCGGTGCAGCGCCATGTTCGACCAGACCGGCTCCAGGTGGCGGCCCAGGCCGGTGCGGCGGAAGCGGTTGTACGCCTCCTGCAGGTCGTCCGAGTCGCCGGCGTGCCACCAGACGAGGATGTCGGCGTCCGCGCGCAGACCGGACACGTCGTACGTGCCGCGGACCGTCACGTCCTTCGCGGCCAGCTGGGCGAACAGCTCGTCCACCTCGGCCGCCAGGGCCGTGCGGTCCTCGGGCAGGGCGCCCTTGAGCTTGAACACCGACCACATGGTGTAGCGGATGACCTGGTTCAGGTCGCGCGCCTTCTTCTTCTCGGGCTGCTGCTCCGGCTGCTGCTCAACGGTCTCAGTCATGCGCCCATTGTCCTCTCCGTGGAACCTTCCCCGGTCGCCGGGGTCAACAGTCTGTCGATGGCCGCCGCGGCGGCGGCCGCGGCGGCGGCCGCCGAACCGATACAGGCCGGAATGCCGACCCCGTCGTACGCGGCGCCGCACAGCGCCAGCGCGCCCACCGCCTCCGCGGCCGCCCGCACCCGGGCCACCCGGTCCAGATGGCCCACCGGGTACTGCGGCAGGCCGGCGGTGAAGCGCGAGACGAAGGTGTCGTACGGTCGGGCGGTCAGCCCGACCGCCTCCTCCAGGTCCGCCAGCGAGCGGGCCACCAGCTCCTCGTCCGGCAGCTCCAGCGCCTCGTCCTCGCGGTAACGGCCCAGCGAGGTGCGCAGCAGGAAGGCGTCCGGGGCGGAGCGCTCCAGCCAGCCCCACTTGTTGGAGGAGAAGGTCGAGGCCTTGATCCGCCGGCCGTCCACCGGCGGCACCAGGAAGCCGCTGCCGCTCGGCGGCTCGGCCAGGTCGGCCCGGCGGAACGCCAGCGTCACCAGCGCCATGCCCGCGTACTCGACGGAGTCCAGCTCGACGGCGGCCGCCGGGGCGTCCGTGCGCAGCAGCCGGGCCGCGGCCGGGGCCGGGACGGCCAGCACCACGGCGTCGGCGTGCAGCACCTCGCCGCCGGCCACCACGCGCCAGCCCTCGGGGGTGCGGCGCAGCTCGTCCACCGGGGTGTCGGTGCGCAGGTCCACGCCCGCCTTGACGCAGGCGGCGGCGACCGCCTCCGGCAGGGTGCCGAGGCCGCCGCGCAGCCCCTGGAACACCGGGGTGCCGACCACCTGCGGCCGGGAGGCCAGCTCGCGCACCCCCTCGACCAGCGAGCCGCCGCCCTGCGCGATCGGCAGCAGCTGCGGTACCGCGGCGCGCAGCGAGATCTCGTCGGAGCGCCCGGCGTAGACGCCGCCCAGCAGCGGCTCGACCAGCCGGTCCACCACCTCCTGGCCGAGCCGGTCGGCGACGTAGCGGCCGATCGCGACATCCGCCCCGACCTCGGTCCCCCGCTCGTGCCGGGCCCGCTCCAGCCCCTCGGCGGTCAGCACCCCCGAGGCCGCCAGCGCCTCCAGGTCACCCGGGACGCCCATCACCTGCCCGCCCGGCAGCGGCCGCAGCGCGCCCCGGGTCCAGATCGCCGCCTTCGCGGTGGTCGGCGGCTCCAGGTCCTCCCCCAGCCCGACCGCCCGCGCCAGCTCCACCGCCTCCGGCCGCCGCGCCAGCACCGATTCGGCCCCGAGGTCCACCCGGACCCCGCCGACCTCCCCGCCCCACAGCTTCCCGCCGACCCGCCCCGACGCCTCCAGCACCGTCACCCGGGCCCGCGCCGGCCCCCCGGCCGCCCCGCTCAGAAAGGCGGCCGCAGCCAGCCCCGCGATCCCACCACCGACGACGACGACCTGTGCATCCGACATGCTTCGCAGTCTCGCAGGTCTTTACGTCAGCGCCTCAATCCGCTGCACGCCCGCTGTTGGGCACCAGCCCGTCCAGGTCGATCTCGATCGGGAAGGGCACCGGACGTACGAGCTTTCCTCGGAAGATCCCGGCCGAGACGTAGGAGGAGGTCACGGGCTCCAGCTCGAAGACGTGCACAACCGGCAGACCGACCTCCTCCTCGACGATCCAGTAGTGCGGGATACCTGCCTCCGCGTACTTGCGGAACTTGACCGTTCGGTCGCGGTGCGCGGACTCCGGGGAGACGACCTCGACGACGAGGGCCACCTCATCGGGAGCGAACTGGGTGCGATCAGGCTCGAACTCGGCTCGGACTACGAGCACGTCCGGCTCGGGGCGGTTCCGCTTGTCGAGCTTGATCGACATCTCCCTGCCGACCCGGTGCCCCTTCGGCACCTGGCGACGCAGCGTGTACACGAGGTCCGTAACGACGTCGCCGTGCCACCAGCGCTGGGGAGACATCATGAAGACCAGGGCTCCGTCGATCAGTTCGGTGTGCCGCGGCGCCTGCGGCAAGTGGTCGAGGTCGTCGGCAAACCAGCCCTCGTCTCTGGGCGCGTACATCCAGTCCGGCAGCTCGCTCATGCCCCCAAGATAGCGAGTTCCGAGGCACTGCGACCCGCCGCTCAGAGCGTGTGGTAAGGAGGGGCCATGGTGCACCTGTGGGGCGGGCGGTCGTGGTCTGTCCGGAGGGGGCGGGTGGGTTGCCGACGCCTCGGCCGACGGCGGAGGTCTTGGGTGGGGACGGGCGGGCGCGGGTCGTGGACGCGACCGGGGCGGACTGCACCGAGGAGTTCGTCGCCGGTGCCCGGGCGGCGCTCGGCACCGCCGCGCCGGGCGGGGATCGAGGTCACGGCGGGATGGATCGCGTCCGTCCCGGCGCCGCGCTGTGACGGGGTCGCGATCTCCCGGGCGGGTGGCGGGCCCGCCGCAGTCGAAGGGCCCGCCACCGCCGTACGTCGGTACGCCGACGCGTCAGTGCGTCAGTGCGTCAGCGCGCACTGGCCTCGTGCACGAAGGCGACCAGGCGGGAGAGCGCGTCCGGGTCCATGGACGGCAGCACGCCGTGGCCGAGGTTGAAGATGTGGCCGCTGGTGCCGAGCGCCTGGGCGGCGTGCAGCACCTCACGGGCCTTGGTCTCCACGACCTTGGTCGGCGCGAACAGCACCGCCGGGTCGAGGTTGCCCTGCAGGCCCTTGCCGGGGCCGACCCGCTCGGCGGCGACGTTCAGCGGCACCCGCCAGTCGACGCCGACGATGTCCGCGCCGGCCTGGCCCATCAGCCCGAGCAGCTCGCCGGTGCCGACGCCGAAGTGGATCCGCGGCACCCCGTAGTGGGCGACGGAGTCGAAGACCTTGGTGCTGGCCGGCATGACCGAGCGGCGGTAGTCGTCCGGCGCGAGCGAGCCGACCCAGGAGTCGAACAGCTGGATCGCCGAGGCGCCCGCCTCGATCTGCACCTTCAGGAAGGCCGAGGTGATCTCCGCGAGCCGGTCCACCAGGGCTGCCCACAGCTCGGGCTGCCCGTACATCATGGCCTTGGTGTTCTCGTGGTTCTTCGAGGGCCCGCCCTCGACCAGGTAGCTGGCCAGGGTGTACGGCGCACCGGCGAAGCCGATCAGCGGGGTCTCGCCGAGCTCGTCCACCAACAGGCCGACGGCCTCGGTGATGTACGGGACGTCGTCGGGCTCCAGCGGGCGCAGCCGCTTGAGGTCCTCGAAGGTGCGGATCGGATCGGCGATGACCGGACCGATGCCGGGCTTGATGTCCACGTCGATGCCGACGGCCTTGAGCGGCACCACGATGTCGCTGAAGAAGATCGCCGCGTCCACCTTGTGCCGGCGCACCGGCTGGAGGGTGATCTCCTTGACCAGTTCGGGCCGCATGCAGGACTCCAGCATGGGGATGCCCTCGCGAACCTTCAGGTACTCGGGCAGCGAGCGGCCCGCCTGGCGCATGAACCACACCGGGGTGTGCGGCACCGGCTCGTGCCGGCAGGCGCGCAGGAACGCGGAGTCGTGCGCGGCGCCGCGGCGCGCGGGGGTGGGTCGGCCGTCGAGGGTGGCCGCCGTCGTGTCTGCCGTAGTCTCGCTCACGGGTCAAATCTTCGCATGCGCCTCGGTCCGCACTCCCCGGGCGGCCTCGTCGCTTCCTCCAAGATCTGGCCGGGTTTGCCGTTCCGGCACGCCGCGCGGACGGAAGTTGCGGCGATAACCCGGGTTTTCGACCTAGTCTTCGGGTCATGGCAGCGGTCGGCGGGCACCCCGCGCAGGGTGGCGGAGCAGGTGGCGGAACGGGTCGGGAGGGGGCGCCGAGTGAGTTCCGGGCCGCCGTGGAGGCCCTGAACGGGGCGCGGCTTCGGCCCGAGATCCAGCTCTCCCCCGCGCCGGCCCCGCGCCGGCTCGCCCCGCACGCGGTCGCGCTGACCGCCACCGTGGAGGTGGACGGCGAGGAGCTGGCCGACGGCCGGCTGGTGCTGCTGTACGACCCGGCCGGGCAGGAGGCCTGGAACGGGGAGTTCCGGGTGGTCACCATGACCCGGGCCGAGCTGGAGCCGGAGATGGCCGGCGACCCGATGCTCTCCGAGGTCGGCTGGGCCTGGCTGATGGACGCGCTGCAGGCGCACGGCGCCGGGTACACGGAGCCGTCCGGCACGGTGACCCGCTGCGCCTCGCAGTACTTCGGCGGCCTGGCGGACCGCCCGTCCTCGACCGAGATCGAGATCCGCGCCTCCTGGACGCCGGCCGACGGCCGGTTCGAGCGGCACCTGGCGGCCTGGGGGGACCTGCTCTGCATCAGCGCCGGGCTGCCGCCGGCCACCCCGGACCCGCAGCCGGCGGCCGAGGTCACGTCACTCGGCGGGGTGGTCCCGATGCCTTCCCGGCGACGCCCGCGGTCGCACTGACGAGTGGCGTCCGGGCCGGGCGGCACCTCCCGCCCCGACGCCACCCCCAGGACTGACGGAGTGTGACTTCAATCCCACTCTGCGTCAATTAACCGGCCAGAATCGACCGATCGGCGACGCTTCTGATCGATTTTGTACGAATTCGAAGCATGTTGCATCAGTCATATGCACGATTTGTCCGTATTGCTACTCACTAGATCGTGATCTTTCGCTAAAGCCGCACGCGGTAGCTGCCGAAGCAGACTGTGACCCTTTCCAAACGCGGAACACTCCGACCGCCCCCATCGGGGTTCCGTCCGCCACTCCCCGCAGGAGGCCTGGTGTCGGTCCTTCTTGAGCACCCCGCAAACATGGTCGCCTACCGCCCGACCAAGCCCACCGCCATGGTGGTCATCGCCGATCCCCGCGTCCGAAACACCGTCACCCGCCACCTATGGGCGCTCGGCGTCCGCGACGTGATCGAGGTGTCCTCAATCGCCGAGGCCCGCCCCCGGGTCTCCACTCCGCGCGACATCTGCGTCGCCGACGTGCACCTGCCCGACGGCTCCGGGCTGACCATCCTCGCCGAGACCCGCGCCGCGGGCTGGCCCAACGGTCTGGCCCTGTCCGCCGCCGACGACATCGGCGCCGTCCGCTCCGCCCTGGCCGGCGGCGTCAAGGGCTACGTGGTCACCGGCACCCGCACCAATGTCGCGATGTCCGGCCGCCCGGGCCTGCCGCTCGGCGCCGCAGGGCTGGCCGGACGGATGCGCCGCCCCGGGATGCCGGGCATGCCGGGTGCCGCCGGGGCACCGGGCGCTCCCGGTGCCCCCGGTGCCCCCGGTGCCCCGGGCCCGCAGCAGGCCGCCTACCGCGAGCTGTCCGGCCGCGAGGTCGAGGTGCTGCGGCTGGTCGCCGAGGGCCAGTCGAACAAGGCGATCGGCGTGGCGATGGGCCTGTCCGCGCTCACCGTGAAGAGCCACCTGGCCCGGATCGCCCGCAAGCTCGGCACCGGTGACCGCGCCGGGATGGTCGCGGTCGCGCTGCGCACCGGCATCATTCACTGAGCCGATCGGGGCCGAACCACTTGTCGAACCACTGCGGCGGCTCAGGAGGAACGTTTCCTCCTGAGCCGCCGCAGACGTGAGAAGAGGGACGCCGCAGGCGTAACAGGAGCTGCCGCAGGGATGCGTGAGGGGAACCCCGGGCGTGGGAAGGGGCGCCGCGGCCGTGCGCGGAGGGACCCGCCGCCTCCGCCGGCAAGGGTCTGACCAGTCCGACAACACTCCCAGTTCCGGGGACCGTCGTACCCTTGGTGGGTGACCGACGCCGTAGCAGCCATCCCAGAAGAAGCAGCCCCGGTCCCGCTCCTCGAACCGAAGGAGGGGATCCCGCCCGTCGTGGCGGACGAGCGGGCGCTGGCCGCCACGGTCGCCGCCTTCGCCGCGGGCACCGGACCGGTCGCCGTCGACGCCGAGCGGGCCTCCGGCTACCGCTACGGGCAACGCGCGTACCTCATCCAGCTGCGCCGCGCGGGCTCCGGCTCCGCCCTGATCGACCCGATCGCCTGCCCCGACCTCAGCGGGCTGGGCACCGCCATCGCGGACGCCGAGTGGGTGGTGCACGCCGCGACCCAGGACCTGCCCTGCCTGGCCGAGGTGGGGATGAGACCGCAGCTCCTGTTCGACACCGAGCTGGCCGGGCGGATCGCCGGCTTCGCCCGGGTCGGCCTCGGGCCGATGACCGAGAACGTGCTCGGGCTGAGCCTGGCCAAGGAGCACTCCGCGGTCGACTGGTCCACCCGCCCGCTGCCCGAGCCCTGGCTGCGCTACGCGGCTCTGGACGTCGAGGTGCTGGTCGAGCTGCGCGACGCACTCGAACAGGAGCTGGACGCCCAGGGCAAGCTCGACTGGGCCCTGGAGGAGTTCGCCGCGATCGCCGCCGCGCCCCGCCCGGCGCCGCGCACCGACCCCTGGCGGCGCACCTCGCAGCTGCACAAGGTCCGTCGGCGCCGCCAGCTGGCCGTGGTGCGCGAGCTGTGGCTGACCCGCGACCGGATGGCGCAGGAGCGCGACGTCTCCCCCGGCCGGGTGCTCTCGGACGCCGCGATCGTCAACGCCGCGCTGGCCATGCCCCTGAACATCGCCGCGCTGCAGGCCGTGCAGGGCTTCGGGCCGCGGCTGCACCGGCGCCAGCTGGACCAGTGGCTGGCGGCGGTGCAGCGCGGCCGGGAGATCCCGGAGAACCAGCTGCCGCCGGCCGCCGCGCCGCACGACGGACCGCCGCCGCCGCGGGCCTGGGCCGAGAAGGACCCGGTGGCCGCCGCCCGGCTGTCCGGCGCCCGCGCCGCGGTCAGCGAGCTGGCCGAGCGTCACCACCTGCCGGCCGAGAACCTGATCACGCCGGACCTGGTGCGCCGGGTGTCCTGGGAGCCGCCGGGCGAGCTGAACGCCGACGGCGTGGCCGCCGCGCTGCGTCGGCTCGGCGCCCGGCAGTGGCAGGTCGACCTGGTGGCGCCGCCGGTGGCCGCCGCGTTCGTCGCCGCCGCCGCGGCCCAGAGCTGACCCGGCGGTACTTCGAAGACAGGGCTCCGAAAAGGGGATGCCGTCCGTACGGACGGCATCCCCTTCGGCGTCTCCGGGAAGCCTTCCTGGTCGGACGTGTCGCGGGACACATGGTCCGAACCCTCCGAGGGGCCTGGGCAGGTTGGTTACCGACCGGTAGCATGGCCGTGATGCGGCGCCGCTCGGGTCTTCACCGGCGGCAGCCTGCCCACCTCGAAATGTTGGTCCCTGGGAGGAGAGCCCCCGTGCCTCGTACCGCGAGGGACGTCGTCTTCGTCGATGGCGTCCGCACCCCGTTCGGCAAGGCCGGCCCGAAGGGCATCTACCACGAGACCCGCGCCGACGACCTCGTCGTCAAGTGCATCCGGGAACTCGTGCGCCGTAACCCGAACCTGCCCGTCGAGCGCATCGACGAGGTCGCCATCGCGGCCACCACGCAGATCGGCGACCAGGGTCTGACGATCGGGCGCACCGCCGCCCTGCTGTCGGGCCTGCCGAAGTCCGTCCCCGGCTACGCGATCGACCGCATGTGCGCCGGCGCGCTGACCGCCGTGACCACCACCGCCGGCGGCATCGCCTTCGGCGCGTACGACGTGGTCGTGGCCGGCGGCGTCGAGCACATGGGCCGCCACCCGATGGGCGAGGGCGTCGACCCGAACCCGCGCTTCGTCTCCGAGAAGCTGGTCGACGAGTCCGCCCTGTTCATGGGCATGACCGCGGAGAACCTGCACGACCGGTTCCCGCACCTGACCAAGGAGCGCTGCGACGCCTACGCCGTGCGCTCGCAGGAGAAGGCCGCCAAGGCGTACGCCAACGGCGACATCCAGCCCGACCTGGTGCCGATCTCGATCCGCAACACCAACCCCGAGGTCGGCGAGACCGGCTGGGGCCTGGCCACCGTGGACGAGCCGATGCGCCCGGGCACCACGATGGAGAGCCTGGCGAACCTCAAGACCCCGTTCCGCCCGCACGGCAACATCACCGCGGGCAACTCGGCCGGTCTGAACGACGGTGCCACCGCCTCGCTGCTGGCCGCCGAGGACGTCGCCGAGGAGCTCGGCCTCCCGGTCAAGATGCGCCTGGTCTCGTACGCCTTCGCGGGCGTCGAGCCCGAGGTCATGGGCATCGGCCCGGTGCCGGCCACCGAGAAGGCGCTGGCCAAGGCCGGTCTGACCATCGACGACATCCAGGCCTTCGAGGTCAACGAGGCCTTCGCCGTCCAGGTGCTGTCCTTCCTGGACCACTACGGCATCGCGGACGACGACGAGCGGGTCAACCCGTTCGGCGGCGCGATCGCCTTCGGCCACCCGCTGGCCTCCTCGGGCGTGCGCCTGATGAACCAGCTGGCCCGCCGCTTCGAGCAGCGCCCGGACGTCCGCTACGGCCTCACCACGATGTGCATCGGCTTCGGCATGGGCGGCACCATCATCTGGGAGAACCCGCACTTCGAGGGTGGTAAGTGACCATGACGAGCACCACTGAGCTGCTCCAGCACGGCGCCGAGCTGTTCCCGGGCGAGGTCGTCACGACCGCCCACGTCCGCCACCTGGACCTGCCGCTGCAGGCCGGCAAGCTGGCCCTGATCACCCTGGACAACGGCTTCGACCACACCAAGCCGACCACCTTCGGCCCGGGCTCGCTGCTGAAGCTGTCCGAGGCGCTGGACCAGGTCGAGGCCGAGGCCGCCGAGGGCAAGATCGTCGGCGCCGCGATCACCGGCAAGCCGTTCATCTTCGCGGTCGGCGCCGACCTCAAGGGCGTCGAGCTGCTCAAGCAGCACGCGGACGCGCTGGCCATCGGCAAGGGCGGCCACGAGGTCTTCAAGCGGATCGCCGCGCTGCCCGTCCCGACCTTCGCGTTCTACAACGGCGCGGCCATGGGCGGCGGCGTCGAGGTCGGCCTGCACTGCGACTACCGCACGGTGTCGGCGGGCGTCCCGGCCTTCTCGCTGCCCGAGGTCTTCCTCGGCCTCGTCCCCGGCTGGGGCGGCTGCACCATCCTGCCGAACCTGATCGGTGCCGGTAAGGCCGTCAAGGTCATCATCGAGAACTCGATGAACCAGAACAAGCAGCTCAAGGGCAAGGACGTGTTCGAGCTGGGGATCGCCGACGCGATCTTCGAGCCGGCCGACTTCCTGGAGCAGTCGCTGCTGTGGGCCGCCAAGGTCCTCAAGGGCGACGTCGTCGTCGAGCGCGAGGCGATCGACCGCGGCAAGGCCTGGGACGACGCGGTCGCCTGGGGCCGTCTGGTCGCCGACGGCAAGGTGCACGGCGCCGCCCCGGCCGCCTACAAGGCGCTGGACATCATCGCCGCCGTCAAGGACGCCGACTTCGCCGACAAGGCCAGCCTGCAGGCCGGCTTCGACGCCGAGGACGCGGCCCTGGCCGACCTCATCATGAGCGGCGAGCTGCGCAGCGGCATCTACGCCTTCAACCTGGTGCAGCGTCGGGCCAAGCGCCCGGTCGGCGCGCCGGACAAGTCGCTGGCCCGCCCGGTCTCCAAGGTCGGCGTCGTCGGCGCCGGTCTGATGGCCTCGCAGCTGGCGCTGCTGTTCGCCCGCCGTCTGGAGGTGCCGGTGGTCCTCACCGACATCGACCAGGAGCGCGTCGACAAGGGCGTCGGCTACGTCCACGCCGAGATCGACAAGCTGCTCGGCAAGGGCCGGATCGGCCAGGACAAGGCCAACCGCCTCAAGGGCCTGGTCTCCGGCTCGCTCGACAAGGCCGCCGCCTTCGGCGACGCGGACTTCGTCATCGAGGCCGTGTTCGAGGAGATGGGCGTCAAGCAGACCGTCTTCGCGGACCTGGAGAACGTGGTCTCGCCGACCTGTGTGCTGGCGACCAACACCTCCTCGCTGTCGGTCACCGAGATGGCCTCGAAGCTGAAGCACCCCGAGCGGGTCGTCGGCTTCCACTTCTTCAACCCGGTCGCGATCCTCCCGCTGCTGGAGATCGTCCGCGGCGAGCAGACCGACGACGCGTCGCTGGCCACCGCCTTCGCCGTGTCGAAGAAGCTGAAGAAGACCTCGGTCCTGGTCAAGGACGCCCCGGCGTTCGTGGTGAACCGGATCCTGACCCGCTTCATGGGCGAGATCCAGAGCATCATCGACGAGGGCACCCCGATCGCCAGCGTCGAGAAGGCCGTCGAGCCGCTCGGCCTGCCGATGTCCCCGATCGTGCTGCTGGAGCTGGTCGGCCCGGCCATCGCCCTGCACGTCTCGGAGACCCTGCACGGCGCCTTCCCGGAGCGGTTCACCGTCTCCGAGAACCTCGGCAAGGTGGTCAAGGCCGGCAAGCGCGGCTTCTACACCTGGGTCGACGGCAAGCAGGTCCTCGACCCCGAGGTGCTGGAGCTGCTGTCCTTCGGCGACTCGGTGCTCACCGAGGAGCAGGTCCTGAACCGCGCCCTGGAGGCCGTGGCCCAGGAGATCGGTCTGATGCTGGAGGAGGGTGTCGTCGCCGAGGCGCAGGACATCGACCTCTGCATGATCACCGGCGCCGGCTGGCCCTTCCACCTGGGCGGGATCACCCCGTACCTGGACCGTGAGGGCGTCTCGGAGCGCGTGATCGGCAAGAAGTTCCTCGCCCCCGGCGTGGCCTCGGTGCCCGCGTAGCGCTACGGAAGGAGCCCCCGGCGACCTGGTCGCCGGGGGCTCCTTCCGTCTGTGCTCGGTGTTCGGGGGTGTGCTCGGTGTCCGGGGGTGTGCTCGGGGCCTGAGCGTGGGTGCTCAGTGCTTGAGGCGGTACACCACGGTGTCGCCGATGACGCCGATCATCTCGTAGTGGGTGTCCAGCAGGTTCTCGATCCGGGGGATCATCACCGGCTGGTACGGGGCGATGCCGGAGTCGTCCACGAAGACCTCGGGCAGGCCGTTGGCCAGTTCCTTGTCGAAGGTCTGCCAGGCGTTGTTGACGCTGAACTGCTCGCCCACGTTCTGGCTGCCGTCCTTGCCGCCGCTGTAGTTGGTGAGGAAGCCCGCGGTCAGGTAGCGGGTGGCGGGCTTGCGGTCGGCCAGCCAGTACAGCTCGGGGTGCATGCCCCAGACCAGCACGGTGTCCTTGGGGGTGGTCTGGGCGGCGACCGCGGTGGCGACCTCGGTGTTGCGGTTCATCTGCTCCCCCGGCCAGGCCAGCGCCAGGCCCCAGAAGACCGTGGCGGCGACCGTGGTGTACACCAGGACGGGCTTCCAGCGGATCGCCGAGGTGGCGACCGCGCCGGTGCCCAGCAGCACCAGCGGGGGGATCAGCTGCAGGTAGTAGTGGCCGAAGAAGTGGAAGCCCACGCTGACCGCGATGGCCGAGGAGAACAGCCAGACCCACAGGTCGGTGGTCGAGCCGTGCTCCTCGCCGGCCACCGGCAGCGGGCGGTGGCGGTGCTTGAACCAGAGCCGGCGGCCGACCGGGTACAGGAAGCCGAGGCCCGCCGCGGCGAGGATGCCCAGATTGCCGAAGGCCCGGCCGAGCATCTGCAGCCAGGCGCCGCCGAAGGTGGCGTAGTCGCCGCTGCCGGTGACCACCCAGAAGAGGAAGCCCTTGGGCTTGGTCAGGATGACCGCGACCAGCGCTATCGGCAGCGCGAAGCCGAAGCCGATCTTGAACAGCGCGGGCGGCCAGCGCACCCCTCGTCGGCGGGCGTCCTGCAGCAGCATCCAGAGCACCGGCAGCAGCACGGCCCCGCCGGTCTGCTTGGTCAGTGAGCAGAGCGCGACCGCGATGCCCGCCGCCAGCCAGCGGCGCCGTTCGGCGTACCGGAAGGCGGCCACCATGGCGGGCAGCATGAAGACCTCGAAGGTCGCCGCCTGGGTGTCCTCCGGGGAGAGCCCGATGGAGACCAGCAGGTAGAGCAGTCCGGCCCCGGCCCCGGCGCGGTTGCCCCAGCGACCGCGGGCGATCGAGGCCAGCAGGATCGCGGTGACCAGGTGGGCCGCCACCGCGAGGGTGCGCAGCGGCCACAGCGAGGCGGAACCGAAGACGGCGAAGCAGGCCTGGTAGAGCCAGGGGAGCAGCGGCGGCTTGCGGTCCACCACGGTGTCGTACAGCACCCCGCCGTCCGCCAGCATCCGGGCCTGGGTGGCCAGGAAGCCCTCGTCCGGGCTCCAGACGGGCCGGGCGAAGGAGGGGATGTGGGTGAACAGCGCGACCAGCGCGAGCACCGGCACCAGCCTGGTCCAGTACCCCTGACGAAGGTGGGTACGGGCGCGCTCGGGCAGGCGCTCGGCCAGTCCGGCGGGGCGGAGGCGGGTGGGGGTCGGCACGGTTGACAACCTACCGGGCGGGATCGGCGCGGGTGGCGCCGGTCCCGCCTTTCAGTGCGATTGTCAGCTTGTTCCGTGGCGAACTGTTACGGGGTTACGACAAACCGTCGGCGGCGAAACGGGCTACGGCCCCCACGTACTGTCGGGCGCCGCACCGGCCTCTCTCAGGCCTGGACCGGTGCCGCGTCCAGCTTGGCGACCAGGGCGGTCACCTTACGGGCGATGTCGGGGGCGTTCAGGCCGATTTCGGCCAGGATCTCGTTCCGGCTGGCGTGGTCCAGGAACTCCTGCGGGATACCGAAGTCGCGCACCGGCAGGTCCACGTCCGCGTCCCGCAGCGCCTGCGCGACGGCCGCGCCGACGCCGCCGGTACGGCCGTTGTCCTCGATCGTGACGACCACCCGGTGCTCGGCGGCCAGGCCCGGCAGGGCCGGGTCGACCGGCTTGACCCAGCGCGGGTCCACCACGGTGGCGGTGATGCCCTGGGCGGCCAGCAGGTCGGCGACCTCCAGGCTGGTGGGGGCCATCGCGCCGACCGAGACGATCAGCACGTCGGCGCGGTGGGCGCCGGAGGGCTCCTCGGCGGCGCGCAGCACGTCCATGCCGCCGACCCTGCCGACCGCCGCGACGGCCGGCCCGACCGTGCCCTTGGAGTAGCGGACCACGGTCGGGGCGTCCTTGACCTCGACGGCCTCGCGCAGCTGGGCGCGCACCTGGTCGGCGTCGCGCGGGGCGGCCAGCCGCAGGCCCGGGATGACCTGGAGGATCGACATGTCCCACATGCCGTTGTGCGAGGCGCCGTCCGTCCCGGTGACACCGGCCCGGTCCAGCACGAAGGTGACGCCCAGCTTGTGCAGGGCGACGTCCATCAGGACCTGGTCGAAGGCCCGGTTGAGGAAGGTCGCGTAGACCGCGAACACCGGGTGTAGCCCGTTGGTGGCCAGGCCTGCGGCACTGGTGACGGCGTGCTGCTCGGCGATGCCGACGTCGAAGATGCGGTCCGGGAAGGCCTTGGCGAACGGGGCCAGGCCGACCGGGTGGAGCATGGCCGCGGTGATGGCGACGATGTCCTCGCGCTCGCGGCCGAGCGCGACCATCTCCTCGCCGAAGACGGAGGTCCAGTCCTTGCCCGAGCTCTTGACCGGCAGGCCGGTGTCCGGGTGGATCACCCCGACGGCGTGGAAGCGGTCCTCGTCGTTGTTCTCGGCGGCGTGGTAGCCGCGGCCCTTCTCGGTCAGGCAGTGCACGATCACCGGGCCGCCGAAGCCGCGCGCCTTGGTCAGCGCGGACTCCAGGGCGGTCAGGTCGTGGCCGTCGATCGGGCCGATGTACTTGAGGCCGAGGTCCTCGAACATGCCCTGCGGGGCGATGAAGTCCTTGAGGCCCTTCTTGGCCCCGTGCAGCGTCTCGAACAGCTGCTGGCCGACCACCGGGGTGCGCTGCAGCGCGTCCTTGCCCCAGGACAGGAAGCGCTCGTAGCCCTGGGTGGTGCGCAGGGTGGCGAGGTGGTTGGCCAGGCCGCCGATGGTCGGCGAGTAGGAGCGCTCGTTGTCGTTGACGACGATGACCACCGGCAGGTCCTTGGCGTCGGCGATGTTGTTGATCGCCTCCCAGGCCATGCCACCGGTCAGCGCGCCGTCACCGATCACCGCGACGACCGGGTCGTTCTTGCCCAGCAGCTGGTTGGCCTTGG
The DNA here is from genome assembly GCF_040609455.1 of Kitasatospora sp. NPDC004669. Taxonomy (NCBI): domain Bacteria; kingdom Bacillati; phylum Actinomycetota; class Actinomycetes; order Kitasatosporales; family Streptomycetaceae; genus Kitasatospora; species Kitasatospora sp. NPDC004669. The sequence continues at coordinate 133,066 of NZ_JBEXKB010000016.1, read as the reverse complement.
CCAGGCCGTCGGCGTACGACAGCACGGTGGAGGCGTGCGAGTTCTCGATCACGTCGTGCTCGGACTCGGCGCGCGAGGGGTAGCCGGACAGGCCGCCGCTCATCTTCAGCCGGGAGAAGTCCTGGCGGCCGGTGAGCAGCTTGTGGACGTAGCTCTGGTGGCCGGTGTCGAAGAGGATGCGGTCGCGCGGCGAGTCGAAGACCCGGTGCAGCGCGATGGTGAGCTCCACCACGCCGAGGTTGGGGCCGAGGTGGCCGCCCGTCTTGGAGACCTCGGTCACCAGGAAGGTCCGGATCTCCTGGGCCAGTGCGGCCAGCTGTCCGGGCGTGAGCCGGTCGAGATCGCGCGGTCCCCGAATGCGGGTCAGCAGGGCCACCCGTTCCTCCTCGTTCAGTGTTCACGGACCGCGGACGGTCCGACGGGCGTCGCTGCCCGGTCCGGCGGCAAACCGGCGGTCGCGGTCGGTGCCGACCGGTCGAGTCTAATGTCCGCCTGCCGGGCACCGAGCGGCACGCCCGGTGCCACCGACCGGTTACCGCCATTCCGGGAGGTGGGGCCGGGGTGCGGGTCAACATGGTGTTGACGAATGGATGTTCTGGTCGCGCGGGCGGGCCGCTCTGCGCCAGGGGTTCTCAGTGGCGGCCGAGGGCCCCGGACTCGCCCATCTCGCTCATCACCAGGGCCAGCGCGCCGAGCACCTCCGCCCGGCCGCCGAGAGTGCCGGGGACCACCGAGAGCTGGCGGGCGGCGCTGGGGATGGCGTAGCGGGCGACCGAGTCGCGGATCGGGGCGAGCACCAGCTCACCGGCCTCGGCGAGGTCGCCGCCGAGGATCACCCGGCGGGGGTTGAGCAGGTTGCACAGGGTGGCCACGCCCGTGCCGATCTGCCGGCCGGCGTCGGCGATCACCCGGCGGCAGCCGAGGTCGCCCTGGTGGGCCAGCTCGACCACCCGGGGCAGGGTGAGGTCCGGGCCGAGGGTGGAGGTGAGCAGCGAGAGCAGGTAGCGGGAGCCGACGAAGGTCTCCAGGCAGCCCCGGTTCCCGCAGCGACAGACCGGGCCGGCCTCGTCCAGGGTGATGTGCCCGATCTCACCTGCGGTGCCGCCGGGGCCGCGGTAGATCTGGCCGTTGACCACCAGGCCGGCGCCGACACCGCTGGCGATCTTGATGTACGCGAGGTCGCTCAGCCCGCGGCCGGCGCCCCAGACCAACTCGCCGAGCGCGCCCAGGTTGGCGTCGTTGTCCACGTGTACCGGCATGCCGAGCCGCTCGGCCAGCTCCCGGCCCGGGGCGATGCCCGTCCAGCCGGGCAGGATCGCGGTGGAGCCGAGCGCGCCGGTCTCCACGTCGATCGGGCCGGGCACGCCGAGGCCGACCCCGATCACCTTCTCCGGGCGGAAGCCGGCCTGCTCCAGCAGCCGCTCGACCATCGCCTCGGCCCGGTCGAAGCCCTGCGCGGCGGAGACGTCCACGTCGATCGGGGCGCTCTCCTCGGCCAGCACCCGGTGCGCCAGGTTGCCGACCGCGACCCGCAGGTGGGTGTGGCCGAAGTCGATGCCGACCACGATGCCGGCGTCGCCGCTGAGCGAGACGCTGCGGGCGCGGCGGCCGCCGGAGGAGGTGTCGGCGACCACGACGGTGCCGCTCTCCTTCAGTTCCCGCACGATGTTGGAGACGGTGGCCGCGGAGAGACCGGTGCCGCGGGCGATCTCGGCCTGGGTGAGCGAACCGGCCATCCGCACCGCCCGGAGCACCCGCTCCAGGTTCGCCCGGTGCAGGGACGACTGCGAACCCGGTGTGTCCGTCGACATGATCCACCCTCCCAGGGGCGGGGACCCCTCCGCCGGGCGTCCCCTTCAACTCCTGAAGCCTACGGCGCAAGGGGTGTTCGTGCGGGGGTGGGTTCCCGGGAGGACGGGTACGGGGCGTCCTCTCGCCCGATCGGGTGAGCGGCGGGTGGGACGGGGCGCGCGGCTTCGTGCTGCGCGCCCGCGGGGAAGGAGTGTGCGACCGTGGCGGCGCGGTGGGTGGCCGGTGAAAGTGTTGCGCGGTCAGGGCCCGTGGGGGCTGGGTTCGGCAGTCCTGGCGACGGCCGAAAACCACCCACCACTAGCATGGTGCCGAATCTCACCCGTCCCACCGGACCGCAGACGGTACCGACACGGGGACGCTTCCAGACATGACGGGGAATCAGATGGCAGGGGATCACCCTACGCCGGGTGCGGGCGAAGCGCCCGGCAGTGGCCCGCAGGGGAACCGGGGCGTCTCGTTGGGACGCCCGGCAGGGGGCGGCGTGGATCCGGCCGCCGTCGCGGACCAGATGACGCAACTCGACGGCTCGGCCGTTCCGGGCCAGGCCGCACCCGCCGGCCCGCCGGCCCAGCCGCCGGCGCCGCCCGCGCAGCCGCCGGGCGGCGTCGACTACGCGGCGTACGCGCCGACCGCGGCCGGCGTCCCCGCCCAGGCCCCGCCGCCTCCGGGCGGCGCGCCCGTCGGCCCGTACGACCCGGTGCCCGGTGGCGGCTACGCCGCTCCGGACGCCTCCCAGGGCTACAACACCGGCGGGTACGACTACCAGCAGCAGCCCGGGTACACCTACCCGGGTGCGCCGGTGCCCGTCGCACCCAAGCAGCGCAACCCCGTGATGCTGTGGGGCGGTGTCATCGGCGGTGTGCTGGTGATCGCCATCGTGATCGGGCTGGTCGTCCTGCTCAAGGGGAACGACCCCAAGCCCAACCCGGGGCCGGCGGCCGACTCGGGCGGCACCACGACCAGCACCTCCAACAGCGGCAGCACCTCCGCCGGCACCGACGGGGGCCCCACGCCCGTCCCGGGCAACGCCACGTACAAGGTCGCCTGGAACGCCGACAAGCCGCAGAACTCGGACTCCAGTTCGCAGCTGCTCGGGGTCTGGGGCGCCGGCCAGACCGCCGTGCGCGCGGACAGCACCGGCATCCGGGCCTACAACCTCTCGGACGGCAAGGAGGCCTGGAACATCCCGGTGCCGTCCGGCTCCAAGGAGCTGTGCACCGCCTCCTACTCGCACAACTCCAAGAACATCGTCGCGGTCTCCTTCAACACCGGTGACTACGACTGCTCCACCATCGGTGCCGTCGACATCGCCCAGGGCAAGCTGCTCTGGACCGTCAAGGCCGCCACGGACCGGCTGTCCTCGCCGACCCTGAGCGTCACCGACAAGGTGGTCGCCGTCGGCCCGGTCGGCGGGCTGAACATCGACAACGGCCAGCCCGTCTGGCAGTTCAAGGGGCGCGGCAAGGACTGCACCGTGTACGGCGCCGCCGCCGGCTCGCAGATCGCGATCACCGACCGCTGCTACGACACCAGCCCGAAGTCGGTGCTGCAGATCGTCAACGCCGACACCGGCCAGCCCACCAGCCAGCCGATCACTCTCACCGGCAGCATCGAGCGGATCGACAAGGTCGTCAGCACCAACCCCCTGGTGGTGCTGATGTCCAGCGGCCCGAACGGCGACTACATCCTGCCGTTCGACAAGGACAACAAGCCCGGCAACCAGATGTCGACCAAGGAGGCCGGCTCCGACAGCCTGCGCCTGTCCGGCCAGTCCGACGCCATCAGCAGCAACGTGGTCAGCGGCACGACGCTGTACGTCCAGGTCTCCGGCAGCAAGTCGGGCATCAACGCGTACGACCTGAACACCGGCAAGCGCCTCTGGTCCACCGCCTCCGCCTCGACCAGCAACGACATCCGGCTGGTCTCCGGCACCACCAAGGACGGCAAGGTCCGGGCGATCGTCGGCCAGGGCTACGACAAGCCGGCCAAGCTGGTGACGCTGTCGCCGGGCGACGGTTCGATGAGCGACATCGGCACCATGGCGATGCCGGACGGCATGGACATCGGGATGAGCATGTCCGAGTACTTCGTCACCGACGACAACAGCGCGATCCTCGCCTACCGGCGCGCCAGCAGCTACACGTCGCCGATGACCAAGTGGTCGAAGTGACGCCGGTGGTGACACCGGCCGCGACCTCGGGGGTCTGACCCCCGGTCGCGGGCACTCGTCCGGCGGGGCGGGCACGGACCGGGACTGTCTGAGACAGGCCCTGCGGTCCGGGCCCGCCCCGCCTGCGATTTTCCGGGGGGCTCAACCGTTGGGCATGCGAGGATTCGGTCCATCAGCCTGACAAAGGAGTGCAGCGAGTGCCCGGCACCAACCTGACCCGCGAGGAAGCCCGCACCCGGGCCGACCTCCTCCGGGTGGACGCGTACGACATCGAACTCGACCTCGGCTCGGCCCGCGAGGGTGGCACCTTCCGGTCCACCACCGTGGTCCGGTTCACCGCCGCGACGCCCGGCGCGGACAGCTTCATCGACCTCGTCGCCCCGAGCGTCGAGGAGATCACCCTCAACGGCGCCCCGCTCGACCCGGCCAGCTTCGCGGACAGCCGCATCCCGCTGCCGAACCTGGCCGCCGAGAACGAGCTGCGCGTGGTCGCCGACTGCGCCTACACCAACACCGGTGAGGGCCTGCACCGGTTCGTCGACCCGGTCGACGGCGAGACCTACCTGTACACCCAGTTCGAGGTGCCGGACGCCCGTCGGGTCTTCGCCAGCTTCGAACAGCCGGACCTGAAGGCCACGTTCGCGTTCACCGTGACCGCCCCCGCGGGCTGGGTCGTGGTCTCCAACGCGCCCACCCCGGAGCCGGTCGGCGAAGGGGACACCCGGGTCTGGAAGTTCGAGCCCACCGGCCGGATCTCCACCTACATCACCGCGCTCGTCGCCGGCCCGTACGTGGGCGTCTTCGACGTCTACGAGAACGGCGAGCAGCGCGTGCCGCTGGGTGTGTACTGCCGTCCGTCGCTGCGCGAATTCCTGGACGCCGAGGCGATCTTCGAGGTCACCCGGCAGGGTTTCGACTACTTCCAGGAGAAGTTCGACTACCCGTACCCCTTCGCCAAGTACGACCAGCTCTTCGTCCCGGAGTTCAACGCCGGCGCGATGGAGAACGCGGGCGCCGTCACCTTCCGCGACCAGTACGTGTTCCGCTCCAAGGTCACCGACGCCGCGTACGAGGCGCGCGCCGCGACGATCCTGCACGAGCTCGCCCACATGTGGTTCGGCGACCTCGTCACCATGGAGTGGTGGAACGACCTCTGGCTGAACGAGTCCTTCGCCACCTTCGCCGAGGCCGTCTGCCAGGCCGAGGCGCCCGGCTCCCGGTGGCCGCACTCCTGGACCACCTTCGCCAACCAGATGAAGACCTGGGCCTACCGGCAGGACCAACTGCCGTCCACCCACCCGATCATGGCGGAGATCAACGACCTGGAGGACGTCCAGGTCAACTTCGACGGCATCACCTACGCCAAGGGCGCCTCGGTGCTCAAGCAGCTGGTGGCGTACGTCGGCCAGGACGCCTTCTTCCAGGGCGTGCAGGCGTACTTCAAGCGCCACGCCTGGGGCAACACCCGGCTCAGCGACCTGCTCGGCGCCCTGGAGGAGGCCAGCGGCCGCGACCTCAAGGCCTGGTCCAAGTCCTGGCTGGAGACCGCCGGCATCAACGTGCTGCGGCCGTCCATCACGCTGAACACGGACGGTGAGATCGAGTCCTTCGCCGTCCTGCAGGAGGCCCCCGCGCTGCCGGCCGGCGCCAAGGGCGAGGCCGTGCTGCGGCCGCACCGGATCGCCGTCGGCCTGTACGAGCTGGCGGACGGCGCGCTGGTGCGCACCGACCGGATCGAGCTGGACGTCGACGGCCCGCGCACCGAGGTGCCGGAGCTGGTCGGGCGTCACCGGCCGGCCGTGGTGCTGCTCAACGACGACGACCTCTCGTACGCCAAGATCCGGCTGGACGAGGACTCGATGGCCGTGGTCACCGAGCACCTCGGCGGCTTCACCGAGTCGCTGCCGCGCGCGCTGTGCTGGGCCTCCGCCTGGGACATGACCCGCGACGGCGAGCTGGCCACCCGCGACTACCTGTCGCTGGCGCTGTCCGGCATCGGGCGCGAGAGCGACATCGGCGTGGTGCAGTCCGTGCACCGCCAGGTCAAGCTGGCCCTGGACGCCTACGCCGACCCGGACTGGCGCGAGCAGGGCCTCGCCCGCTGGGCCGCCGCCGCCGAGGAGCACCTGCGCGCCGCCGAGCCCGGCAGCGACCACCAGCTGGCCTGGGCCCGTGCCCTCTCCTCCGTCGCCCGCACCGACGGGCAGCTCGCGCTGCTGGCCGGGCTGCTGGACGGCTCGGTGGAGATCAAGGGCCTGGCGGTGGACACCGAGCTGCGCTGGACGCTGCTGACCCGGCTGTCGGCCACCGGCCGGGCGGACGAGGCCCTGATCACGGCCGAGCTGGAGCGGGACAACACCGCGGCCGGCCAGGAGCACGCGGCCACCTGCCGCGCGGCCCGGCCGACCGCCGAGGCCAAGGCCGAGGCCTGGGCGTCGGTGGTGGAGTCGGACAAGCTGACCAACTACGTCCAGGAGGCCGTGATCGCCGGCTTCCAGCAGTCGGACCAGCGCGAGCTGCTGGCGCCGTACGCGGCGAAGTACTTCGCGGCGGTCAAGGGCATCTGGGAGACCCGCAGCCACGAGATCTCGCAGCAGATCATCGGCGGGCTGTACCCCTCGCTGCAGGTGTCGGACGAGACGCTGGCGGCCACGGACGCCTGGCTGACCGGGGCCGAGCCGGCCCCGGCGCTGCGGCGCCAGGTGGTCGAGGCGCGGGCCGGGGTCGAGCGCGCGCTCAAGGCCCAGGCTGTGGACCGGGCGGCGGGAGCTCGCTGACCGGGCGTCGGTAACGCCCGAAGGGGCGCCGGACGGGATCGTCCGGCGCCCCTTCGGGGTTGTACGGGTCCTGGTGGACGCTGGGTCCGGGGGACGCGACGGCTACTTCTTCTTCTTGCCCCACGGCATGCCCGCGAGGGCCGCGATGACGGCGAAGACGGCGAGCGGAATCAGCACGTACAGGCCGATGGTCTGGCCGACGCTCAGGCCGGGACCCGGGTCGTCGCCGTCGTCCCTGGTGAGGGCCATGGCGGGCGACGACAGCAGCATCATCAGCGTGACCGTTGCGGAGACCGCGCCGGCTCGCAAAGCGTTCCTCTTGTCCACGTTTCCAACTTACCCGCCGCTTATGGGAGGGCGCGCGTCGGGGTCGGCCTTCCGGTTCGTGGGCCCCGCGCGGGTCACCGGGACGGGTTCTGCGGGCTGGGCAGGGCGAGGAGCTGAGCCAGGAGGCGGGCTGCCGGGACGGTGGCGAGGCGGTCGAGGGTGACCGGGCCGCCGGCGCCGTCAGCGACCGGGAGGCGCCAGTTCGGGTACTGGTCCCAGGTGCCGGGCAGGTTCTGCGGGCGCGGGTCGCCGACCAGGTCCGGCAGCCAGACACCGACCAGCTCCGCCGGGGTCGCCCGCAGGAACCGGTACAGCACCGGCATCGACAGCGGCTCGCCCGGGGTGAGCAGCCCCAGCCGGGCCAGTTCGGCCCGCCAGTCCGCCAGCTCCGTCGCGGCCTCCTCCTGTTCCTCCCCCAGCGGCCGGGCCAGCAGGCCGAGCCGGTGCCGCAGCTCGACGTGCTCGCCGGAGAGCCGGGCCGCGGTGCTCGGCAGGTCGTGGGTGGTGAGGGTGGCCAGGCAGCCGGGCCGCCAGCGGTCCGGGGCGAGGATCCGCCCGGCCGCGTCCCAGTCCCGCTCGAACCAGAGCACGGAGGTGCCCAGGATGCCGCGCGCCGCCAGTTCCTCCCGCACGCCCGGCTCGACCGTGCCCAGGTCCTCGCCGATCACCGCCGTCCCGGCCCGGTGCGCCTCCAGTGCCAGCACGCCGAGCATCGCCTCGGCGTCGTAGCGCACGTACGCGCCCTCGGTGGGCGGGTGGCCCTGCGGGACCCACCAGAGGCGGAACAGGCCCATCACGTGGTCGATCCGGACGGCCCCGGCGTGCCTCGCCGTCGCTCGCAGGAGTTCCGCGTACGGGGCGTAGCCGGCCGCGGCCAGCGCGTCCGGGCGCCAGGGCGGCAGACCCCAGTCCTGGCCGTGGGCGTTGAAGGCGTCCGGCGGCGCGCCGACCGAGATGCCGCCGGCCAGCACGTCCTGCAGTGCCCAGGCGTCCGCGCCGTCGGGGTGGACGCCGACCGCCAGGTCGTGGATCAGACCGACCGGCATGCCCGCCTCGTGGGCACTGTGCTGGGCGTGGGCGAGCTGCCGGTCGACCTGCCAGGCCAGCCAGCGGTGGAACTCGACCCGCTCGGTGAGCTCCTTGGCGGCCTGCTCGACCTGTGGGCCGCCCGGGTGACGCAGGCCCTTCGGCCAGTGGTGCCAGTCGGGGCCGTGCACCTCGGCCAGGGCGTTCCAGAGCGCGTGGCGGCGCAGCCACTCGCCCTCGCGCCGCCGGTACGCCTCGTACGCCGCCCGGCGGCCGGGGCCGCACGGCACCTCGTGCAGCAGCTCCAGCGCCTCGCGCTTGAGCGCCCAGACGGCGTCCCGGTCGATCAGGCCGTCGTGGACGAGCACCTCGTCGCGCAGCCGCGCGGCGCGGCAGGCCAGGTCGTCGGTCTGCGCCCGCTGTTCGGCGTTCAGGTACGCGTACTCGGGGACCGCCTCGATCCGCAGGTGCACCGGGTCGGCGAAGCGGCGGGAGGACGGACGGTACGGGGACGGGTCGGTGGGCACACCCGGGACGCCGGGCAGCGCCTGGTGCAGCGGGTTGATCTGCACGAAGCCCGCGCCGAGCCCGGCCCCCGCCCACTGGGCGAGCTCGGCGAGGTCGCCGAGGTCGCCCATGCCCCAGGAGCGCTCGGACAGGACGGAGTACAGCTGGGCGAGGAAACCCCAGCTGCGGCCGGGGAGTTGGGGAAGCCTCTGCGGCGCGACGATCAGCGGCGCCGCTGCTGATCTGCCGTCGGTCTCCGCCTTGAGCGTGTGCCGCCCGAGCGGCAGGTCCGCCGGCAGCCAGTGGGAGTGGCCGCACGGCAGCTCCCAACTGCCCCCGCCCTCAAGCTCAACCCGCAGCCGGGCGTCGGCCGGCACGTCCAGCGCGGTGCGCCGCCCCTGCCGGACCACCACGCACGGCGGCAGCAACCGGCCCTGCTGGTCGGCACGGTGACGCTCCAACGCCTCCCGCACCTCCTCCGGCGACCCGGCCGCCACCCCCAACGCCCGCAACACCGCCACCAGCGTCCGCGCCCCCACCGTCTGCCCACCCGGCCCCGGGTGCCGGGTGTCCACCCCGTGCGCCTGCGCCAGCGCCACCAGCTCCGCCGGCGGAGGCGGTGCGTCCTGCGGCGGCACCTTCAGCCCGTCGGCTCCGTCACTGTCGTGGTAAGCGGCCACTCGCGGCTCCTGCGATGTCTCGGCGACGCCCGGTCAGGGCTCCCCAAGTCCTACCCGGGTGACGACCCGATGACGCTGCGCGACACGTGCGCGCGGGGTGGATCGGTCGGGCCTGTGCGGCGCGGCGCACGCGCGCGCCTGACCGGGAGTCCGGCTGGTCGGCGCGGAAGGCCCGGAGGTCCGGCCCCGCCGACCGCTCCCCCGGTACGGCTGACGCGTCGCCGCCCCGTGCCACCGGTTCCGGCCGTCGCGACAGCCGTCGCGCCGGGGGTGGAACAGGGGGATGAAACCGGGCAAAGTCTGCATAGCCGTCGGCGGCGTTGACACCGGGTTGGGTAGCTGGTGGGGTTGCTCGCGTTGTGGTCAGGCCTGTTCGAGGAGGCTCCTGTGCAAGCCCGTGTGTCCGTTGTGGCCGGGCGGCGGCTGCGGCAGCAGTTGGAGCAGAGTCCGGCGCTGCGGGAGGTGCTGCAGCATCCGGCCGCGCTGAGTGCTCGGCGGGCCACCGCACGGACGTGTCGCCAGCTGGCGCCGAGGACCGCGGACCGGCTGATCGCCGATCTGAAGGGGACGGAGCCGCTGTTGGCATCGGTACGGGCGGAGCGTGCGGCGGGGCGGCCGGGGCGGCGGGCGATGCAGATCGCGGCCGGGGTCGCGGCCGCGGCGGTGGTCGGCGGGCTGTTGGCCGGGCCGATGCCGTCGGCGGCGTACGCGGCGACGCCCGGACCGGACGTGGTGAGCACCGCGCCGCAGACTCCGCTGGGCAGCGTGACGAACCCGCAGGTGTTCCCGCACCCGCAGGAGCAGACCGTGGCGGGCAAGGCCGTCACGGTGCCGGCCGCCGTGACGCTGGTGCCCGCGCCCAAGGTGGACCGGGGCGCGGTGGACGCCGTGCGCGAGGTTCTGGCCGTCGCCGGGGCCACCTCGGTGACCCCGCAGCCGGACGGCGGGACGCCGGCCGCCGGCTCGCTGGTGGTGTACGTCGGCGGGGCCGCCGAGGACGCCGGGGGCGAGGTGGACCGGACGCTGCGCCAGCTGGCCGCCGCGGCCGGCGCCAAGGACGGCTCCGGGCCCTCGACCGACGGCATGACGGCCGGCGGCTACGTGCTGTCGTCCGGTCAGCTGCCCGCCCAGGGCGGCGGGACGTACGGCGCGGTGGTGCTGGCGGGCGTGGACCCGGCCGGCACCTTCTACGCCGCGCAGAGCCTGCGCCAGCTGCTCGCCGCCGTACCGGCCGGGCAGGGCCAGGGGCCGGGCGCGGCCGGGCTCGGCCTGCCCGGGATCACGCTGCGGGACTGGCCGAGCGGGGCGGCGGTGCGCGGCGCCGCGGAGGCGTTCTACGGCACCCCGTGGAGCGCCCAGCAGCGGCTCGACCAGGTCGACTTCCTGGGCCGCTCCAAGCAGAACTTCTACCTGTACGCCCCCGGTGACGACCCGTTCCGGCTGTCCCGCTGGCGCGACGCCTACCCGGCCGCCCAGCAGTCGGAGCTGCGCGAGCTCGGCGACCGGGCCCGGCAGAACCACGTCACCCTCGGCTACGCGATCGACCCGGGGCAGTCGCTCTGCTTCAGCTCCGACGGGGACGTCAACGCGCTGGTCTCGAAGCTGGACGGGCTGCGCAAGCTCGGCTTCACCGCCTTCCAGCTGCAGTTCCTGGACGTCAGCTACGACGAGTGGCACTGCGACGACGACCACGACGCCTACGGCAGCGGTCCGGCCGCGGCCGCCAAGGCGCAGGCCGCGCTGGTCAAGAAGGTGCAGGACCGGCTGATCGCGAAGAACCCGGGCCTGGCGCCGCTGTCCATCGTGCCGACCGAGTACCACAAGCAGGGCACCACGCCGTACCGCAAGGCACTGGCCGACGCGCTGCCGAGCGGTGTGCAGGTGGCCTGGAGCGGCGGCGGGGTGATCCCGGAGAAGATCACCGGCGCCCAGACCTCCGACACCGGCAGCCTGTACGGGCACCCGCTGGTCACCATGGACAACTATCCGGTCAACGACGCCAACCCGGACCGGCTCTTCCTCGGCGCCTACACCGGCCGCGAGCCGGAGGTGGCCACCCGCTCGGCGGTACTGCTGACCGGCGCGATGCAGCAGCCGGTGGCCTCCCGGATAGCGCTCGCCACGGCCGGCGACTTCGCCTGGAACCCGACCGGCTACAAGCCCGACGACTCCTGGCAGGCAGCGGTGCGCTCGCTGGCCGGGCCGACCGGCGCCGGCGCCACGCCCGCCGGATCGGCGCTGTCCGCGGTGACCGCGCTGGCCGGCAACAGCACCTCCTCTCCGCTGTCCAAGCAGGAGTCCGGCTACCTGACGCCGCTGCTGGACCGGTTCTGGGCGGCCGCCGAGCCCACCTCCGGCGCCACCCCGGACCTCGCCAAGCTGATCGAGGCCGCGGCCCCGCTGCGGGACGCCTTCTCCGCGATGGCCACCGCCCAGCAGACCCTCTCCGGCACCCAGGCCACCGCCCAGCTGGCCGCCGAGGCCGGGCCCTGGCTGGGCCCGCTGCGCGACTACGGGCTGGCCGGGCAGGCCGCGCTGGACATGCTGCTGGCCCAGAAGGGCGGCGACGGCGGGGCGGCCTGGAAGGCCCGGGTGCAGCTCAACCGGCTGCGCGCCCAACTCACCCAATCCCCGGCGACCATCGGCCCGGGGGTGCTCGCCCCGTTCCTGGACCGCGCGGTGCGCGCCGCCGACAACTGGTCCGGCGTGGTCAGCGGCGGGGTCACCCCGACCAGCAGCATGGGCACCGCGCAGGACCACCTGCCCGCGCTGATGGTCGACGGCCAGGCCGACACCTTCTACTGGAGCTCCGCTCCCCCGCAGCCCGGCGACTCGGTCGGCGTGGACCTCGGCGCAGGGCGGCCGATCAGCGGCGTGACCGTGCTGATGGGCGGCTGGGGCAACGGCCCGGACGCCCGGACCGCCGTGGACGACTACATCCGCGACGGCGTGCTGGAGTACAGCACCGGCGAGGGCGGCTGGCAGCAGCTCGCCGTGGTGAAGAACCAGAAGACGGTCAGCGCCCAGCTGCCGCCCGGCACGGTGGTACGGGCGGTACGGCTGCGGGCCACCGCCGCGCAGAAGACCGCCGTCGCGGTGCGCGAGTTCACCGTCACCGCCCCCGACGACGCCCCGGCCAGCGTCTCCGGCGGGCCCGCCGCGCTGCCCGGCTCCTCGGCCGCGGCCGTGCTGGACGGCAACCCGGACACCGCCTACCGCGCCGCCAACCCGCCCACCGCGCTGGACCAGCCGCTGACCGTCGAGCTCGGCAGCGCCCGTCCGCTGGACCGGCTGACCGTACTGACCGACCCGAACGTGCACGCCACCGCCACCGTCGCGGTACGCCGCTCCGACGGCACCTGGACCGACATCGGCACCGTGCAGCCCGGCTACAACGAGCTGTCGGCCGGCGGGCAGCTGGCCGACGCCTTCCGACTGACCTGGAAGCCCGGCGGCGACCCGCCGGTGGTCAACCAGGTGATCCCCTGGTACGCGGACGTCCCGGCGGCCCGGCTCGGCCTGGCCGACCCGGCGCTGGACGTGGTCGCCGGCGCGGCCTCGCCCGCCAAGACCCAGGCCACCGTCGAGGCCGGCCGCCCCGAGGGCACCACCGGCGAGCTGCGCACCGAGGTGCCGGCCGCCGCCAAGGGCCTGACCGTGACCCCGGCCGGCCCGGTGACCGTGCCGCGCGGCGGCCGGGTGGGCGTGCCGCTGCTGGTCACCGCCGCGCCGGGGACGCCGTCCGGGACGTACCAGGTGCCGGTGTCGTACGTGGCGGGCGGCACCACCGTGAAGCAGGTGCTGCAGGTGCACGTGGTGCCGGCGACCTCCGGGCCGGACCTGGCGGTGGGCGCGAAGGCCACCTCCTCGGGCGACGAGACGCCGGCCTTCCCGGCCTCGGCGGTCTCCGACGGCGACCCGAAGACCCGCTGGTCCTCGCCGGCCAAGGACGACGCCTGGGTGCAGCTGGAGCTGCCGCAAACCGTCCACCTGGGCGCGGCGGTGCTGCACTGGCAGTCCGCGTACGCCTCCTCGTACAAGATCCAGGTGTCGCCGGACGGCAGCACCTGGACGGACGCGGCGACGGTGGACAACGGCAAGGGCGGGGACGAGACGGTGCGCTTCGACGCCTCGGGCGTCCGGTTCGTCCGGATGCAGGGCGTGGCGCGGGCCACCAAGTTCGGCTACTCGCTGTACGGCATCGAGCTGTACGCCGTCACCGCTCCGGTCACCCCGCCGCAGCCGCCGCCGACCGCCCCGCCGGCCCAGCCGGGCCAGCCGAACCCGGGCCAGCCGGGCACCACGCCCACGACGCCACCGGCGGCGCCGCCGAAGCAGTAACGCGGCGGGCCGCCGGGCTCCCCGGTGCGGGGGGCGCGGCGGCCCATGAGGCGCGTACCGACGTTGTGACGGGCGGGCCCTTGTGGAGCTTCGGTCAGGCGGAGAGCGGTTCGGGCTGCTCGCCGCGGCGGACGGGGGCGGGGTGGGCGCCGTGCGCCCGCCCGATCGGGACGGAGTGGTTCGGCTCGGTATGGTCGTGGTGCTCGTACTCGCCCCACTGTGGGGCGCGCAACTGGTCGCCGCCGCCGTACGGCTCCAGGTAGGGCCGCCAGCGCGGGTCCTTGATCCCGGTGCCGATGATCCGCCAGGCGAGTCCGCTGGGCGGTGCGGGCGGGCGCTTCATCCGCCAGCCGAGTTCGGTGAGGTGGCGGTCGGCCTTGGTGTGGTTGCAGCGGCGGCAGGCCGCCACCACGTTGTCCCACCGGTGCTGGCCACCCCGGCTGCGCGGGATGACGTGGTCGACGCTGGTGGCGGCGGCCCCGCAGTAGACGCAGCGACCGTGGTCCCGGGCGAACAGCGCCCGGCGGGTGAGCGGGACGGGCCCGCAGAAGGGGACCCGGACGAAGCGGGTCAGACGGACGACGGACGGCGCCGGAAGGGCGCTGGTGGCGCTGTGCAGAGTGACTCCCGATTCCTCCAGGCTGACCGCCTTGTGGTTGAGGACCAGGATGAGTGCGCGGCGCATCGATACGACGCCGAGTGGCTCGTAGGACGCGTTGAGGACCAGGACATGCGGCACGGATGCCTCCTTGGACGCCTGCGGCGCGTGGCTCGCGCCGGGACGAGCGGTTGGATCGCACAACGAGTGCGTGATCTCCCCCAGTGTCGCCTTACGCCTTTGTACGGCGCCACCACTCCTGTGTAACGGACCTGACGCGAACTCCGGGTGTGGTCTCTGTCATACCCGGTATGCCCTGGGGAAGGTTGGGTTGCACCCCGGTGCCGCCGAGGCCCGGCCCGGTGTCCCGCCCGGGGGACGGCTCAGCCGGTCGGAGCAGCGCCGTGGGCCGTCCGGCGGCGGCGTCTCGGCCGTTCGGGCACCGTTCCGGGTGGCACGGGGTCGGTGCGCGGGAGGAGCGCACCGGGGCGTTGACGGGGCGTCCGGGATGGTGCGTACGCCCTCGGCGTGTCGGGGCTGGTGTTCGGTAACGGATAGGCTAAGAGGAACGGTCCGCGGGCCGCTTGCGGCGGCGCGGTCCCGTCACGCCCCCAGCAAGGAAGGCCCCGCACGTGTTCCGCTCCGGCGCCACCGGTCTGACCGACGCGTCCTCGACGCTCTCCACCCCGACGCCGGCCCCCTCCCCCACCGCGCCGGCGCTGCCGCAACTGGACCTGCGCATCCCCACCAGCACGCAGGAGGTCACCGACACCACCAAGCAGGCGGCCAGCTGGTTCGACACCCACTGGCAGAGCTGGCTGGCGGGCGGTCTGCGGATCGTCTTCATCGTCGTGCTGGCGATGGTCCTGCGGACCGTGGTGAACAAGCTGATCACCCAGCTGATCGCGCGGATGGCGCGCAGCCACGAGCACCGGGAGGAGAGCCGGCTGGGCGGGCTGCTGGCCAACCACGGGGTGGTGAACCCGGAGCGGCGCCAGCAGCGGTCGGAGGCGATCGGCTCGGTGCTGCGCAGCGTGGCCTCGTTCAGCATCCTGGGCACGGCGGCGCTGATGGCGCTCTCCGCGCTCGGGGTGAACCTGGCGCCACTGCTGGCGAGTGCCGGTGTGGCCGGTGTGGCGATCGGTTTCGGCGCCCGCAACCTGGTGACGGACTTCCTCTCCGGGGTCTTCATGATCATGGAGGACCAGTACGGCGTCGGCGACGAGGTCGACACCGGGGTGGCCACCGGCACGGTGCTGGAGGTCGGGCTGCGGGTGACCAAGCTGCGCGGGGCGAACGGCGAGATCTGGTACATCCGCAACGGCGAGGTGAAGCGGATCGCCAACATGAGCCAGGGCTGGGCGACCGCCTCGGTGGACGTGCAGGTCGGGTACAAGGAGGACCTGCAGCGGGTCGAGGACCTGATCCTGGAGACGGCCGAGTCGCTGGCCAAGGAGTCGCCGTACGACGAGCTGGTCTGGGCGCCCGTGTCGATCCTGGGCGTGGAGTCGGTGGCGGCGGACTCGGTGATGGTGCGGGTCGAGGCCCGGACGGCCCCGGGCAAGGCGTCGGTGGTCTCCCGGGCGCTGCGCCAGCGGCTGAAGTCGGCCTTCGACCTGGCCGGGATCAAGGTCAAGGAGGAGGCCACGGCGGTGGCCGCCGGGGTGGCGATCGCGGAGCCCTCGCCGCCGTCGGCGCTGTCCGACCCGACCTCGCCGCGCTACCGGGCGGCCGAGCCGATCCCGCTGCCGAAGCCGCCGACGGACGACCTGACGATCGCCAAGCCGTAGCGTTTCCCGTTCTGCCGTCGAGCCCCGCTCCCACTCCGGTGGGGGCGGGGCTTTCCGCTTGCCGGTAACGCTTCGGCATCCTCCGCTCCACCGACCATTGACACCCCACCGACACGGCCCGTACGGTCCTGTCCAAGCAACTGGAAAGTTTCCTAACAGTTCCCGTTCATCGGCCGAAAGAGGAGGATTCCGGGCATGACCAAGAGCACCGCGAAGGTCCCCCTCGCCGGCACCCCGAGCCTCCTGCGCGCCATCAACGACCGCGCCGCCCTCGAACTCCTGCTGGAGAACGGCCCGCTCTCGCGCACCCAGATCGGCACCCTGACCGGGCTGTCCAAGCCCACCGCCTCCCAGCTGCTGGCCCGCCTGGAGGCGGCCGGGCTGGTCCTGCCGGTCGGCACCACCGAGGGCGGACCCGGTCCCAACGCGCAGCTGTACCAGGTGAATCCGGCCGCCGGGTACGTCGCCGGGCTGGACGTCACCAACAGCGGGATCCGGGTCGCGATCGCCGACATCACCGGCACCACGCTGACCGAGCACAGCGTCCCGACCAGAGGCGTCCCGGCCGCCGAGACCGTCCCGAGAGTCGCCGCCGCGGTCGCCGAGGCGGTCCGGGCCGCCGGGCTCGCCGAGGGGAGCCTGCGCACCGTCGCGATCGGCGTCGGCGGCGCCCCCGACCCGGTCACCGGCAAGCTGCGCTACGCCTCCCACCTGCCGGGCTGGCACTCGCCGCGGCTGGTCGAGGAGCTCTCCGAGGCGATCGGCGCGCCGGTGTCGATCGAGAACGACGTGAACCTGGCCGCCGTCGCCGAGCAGGCCTCCGGCGCGGCGGCGGGCTCCGAGGACTTCGTCCTGCTCTGGGCCGGGGCGGGCACCGGCGCCGCGATCGTGATCGCCGGGCGGCTGCACCGCGGCTTCACCGGCGGCGCCGGGGAGGTCGGCTACATGCCGGTGCCCGGCTCGCCGGTCGAGTGGGACGCCCGCTGGCGCAAGTTCGGCGGCTTCCAGGCCCTGGTCGGCGCACCCGCCGTCCGGGCACTGGCCCGTGAGCACGGCCTCGGCGCGCCCAGCGCGGAGGAGTCGATCGCCAAGGCCCTGGCCACCCCGGGTGCCGGCGACACCTTCCTCACCGAGCTGGCCGGGCGGCTCGCCGTCGGGCTGGCCGTGATCGTCGCCGTGGTCGACCCCCAGCTGGTGGTCCTCTCCGGCGCGGTGCCGAGCGCGGGCGGGAAACGCCTGCGCGCACTCGTCGAGGACGAGCTGGCCCGGATCTGCCTCGCCCGGCCGGAAGTCCGCAGCAGTGCCCTGCCCGGCTCACCCGTTCTGCTCGGTGCCCTGCAACGCGCCCTCGCCGACGCCCGCGAGGCGGTCTTCTCCACCCACTGACGCTCCCCCTGCCACCCGACGCTCCCGCCCGCGCCACCTCTCCCCAACCCCCTACGCGGGACCCGAGGCGATGACGCCTGCCCGCGCACCCCCAGGAGGACCCCGAAGTGCACGCCACCACCTCCCGCAGAGGCCGCCGCACGATCGCCGCCGTCGCCGGCAGCGCCGTGCTGGCCCTGCTCGCCACCGCCTGCACCGGTTCCAACGACGCGGGCGGCACCGACGCCTCGGCCGGCGGCAAGGACGTCACCATCACCTTCTGGCACGGCTGGAGCCAGGACAACGAGGTGAAGGCGATCAACGACAACATCGCCGCCTTCGAGAAGGCCCACCCCGACATCCACGTCAAGACCGTGGGCAACATCGCGGACGACAAGGTCAACCAGGCCCTGCGGGCCGGTGGCGACGACGCACCGGACGTGGTGTCCTCCTTCACCACCAACAACGTCGGCATGTTCTGCTCGACCAAGGCCTTCATCGACCTCAAGCCCCTGCTGCAGAAGAGCGGCACAGACCCGGCCAAGACCTTCCCGGCCGCGATGCTCGACTACACCCGGTTCCAGGGCGACCAGTGCTCGCTGCCGCTGCTCGGCGACGCCTACGGGCTGTACTACAACAAGAAGGCCTTCGCCGCGGCCGGCATCGCGAACCCGCCCAAGACCTTCAGCGAATTCGCCGACGACGCCAAGAAGTTGACTTTTCCCGACGGCGACTCGTACAAGCAGCTCGGCTTCATGCCGCTGTACCACGGCTACGAGTCCACCGTCGAGCACTTCCTCGGCCAGTACGGCGCCGCCTACTTCGGCGCCGACGGCAAGTCGAACATCGCCGCCGACCCGAAGGTCGCCGCGATGCTCGACTGGCAGAAGGGCATGGTCGACCAGCTCGGCGGCTACGCCAAGCTGGACAAGTTCCGCGCCACCTTCGGCGAGGAGTTCAGCGCGAAGAACCCCTTCCACACCGGCCAGGTCGCGATGGCCATCGACGGCGAGTGGCGCACCGCCTCGCTCGCCGAGAACAAGCCCGACTTCGACTGGGCCACCGCGCCGTTCCCCGTCCCGGACGACCAGGCGGACACCTACGGCCGCGGCTACCAGACCGGCACCATCGTCGGCATCGCCGGCACCAGCAAGAAGCAGGCCGCGGCCTGGGAGCTGGTCAAGTTCCTGACCACCGACACCGACGCGGTGGTCGGCTTCGCCAACGCGATCCACAACGTGCCCAGCACCTTCGACGCGCTCAACTCGCCGAAGCTGATCAGCGACCCCAACTTCAAGACCTTCCTGGACGTCGCCAAGAACCCGCACTCGGGCACCACCCCGGCCAGCGTCAACGGCGGCGGCTACATCCTCTCGCTGCAGAACCTCGGCTTCGACTACGAGTCCGGCAAGCAGGCCGACCTGCGGGCCGGCCTGGCCGCCACGGCCAAGCAGATCGACACCGACATCGCCCAGGCGAAGTAGCGGGAACGGTCCACGGAGCTCCCCATGTCACTCGCGTTCGGCACCCGCAAGGGCGCTGGAGCCACCGACCGGGCGGCGTCCTCCACGCAGCACCTGCTGCGCCGGAAGCGCCGCCGGGAGGCGGCCCGCACCCTGGCCTTCCTCTCGCCCTGGCTGATCGGGTTCAGCGTCTTCTTCATCTACCCGCTGGTCTCGACCGTCTACTTCTCCTTCACCCGGTACAACGG
The DNA here is from genome assembly GCF_040609455.1 of Kitasatospora sp. NPDC004669. NCBI lineage: Bacteria > Bacillati > Actinomycetota > Actinomycetes > Kitasatosporales > Streptomycetaceae > Kitasatospora > Kitasatospora sp. NPDC004669. The sequence continues at coordinate 113,962 of NZ_JBEXKB010000016.1, read as the reverse complement.
CTTCGGCGCGCCCGGCTTCAACGGGCTGAAGAACTGGGACTACGTCTTCAACGAGCTGCCGACCTTCTGGCAGGGCCTGCGCAACACCCTGTGGCTGGTCGTCGTCATGGTGACCCTGCGGGTCGCCTTCGGCCTCGGCGTCGGGCTGCTGATCACCAAGATCAAGACCGGCGTCGGCTTCTTCCGGACGGTCTTCTACCTGCCCTACCTGGCCCCGCCGGTGGCCGCCACCGTCGCCTTCGCCTTCCTGCTCAACCCGGGCACCGGGCCGCTCAACCACCTGCTCGGCGAGGTCGGCCTGCCGCAGCCCGGCTGGTTCGCCGACCCGGACTGGTCCAAGCCGGCGCTCACCATGCTCGCCATGTGGGGCGTCGGAGACCTGATGGTCATCTTCATGGCCTCGCTGCTGGACGTCCCCGCGGAGCAGTACGAGGCGGCCGAGCTGGACGGCGCCGGCCCGTTCCAGAGGTTCCGGTACGTCACGCTGCCGAACATCTCGCCGATCATCATGTTCGCGGTGGTCACCGGGGTCATCCAGACCATGCAGTACTACACCCAGGCGATCGTCGCCGGGAAGGTCGCCAGCGGCATCGCCGGCAACTCCGGCCAGCAGTTCGAGCCGGGCTTCCCGCAGGGCTCCACCTGGACCCTGCCGCAGATGGTCTACAACCTCGGTTTCCAGCGCTTCGACTACGGCGCGGCCTGCGTCGTCGCCCTGGTGCTGTTCGCCATCTCGATGGCCGTCACCTCGATCCTGCTCCGCCGCCGCTCCGGCTTCATGGCGAGCGACGACTAGCGGACCCCTGAGGACCCCACCATGACTCTCAGCTCCACGCTCACCGAGGCGCCCTCCCCGGCCGGCGCCGCCCGGGCCGACGGCCCCGCCGCCCGGGCGGCCCGGCGCCGCGCCGTGCTCGACTGGGTGGCCGTGCACTCGCTGGCCGTCGCGGCCGCGCTGTTCTTCCTGCTGCCCTTCGTCTTCGTCTTCCTCACCTCGGTGATGGACGACCGGCAGGCGCTCACCACCGACTACTGGCCCACCCACTGGGAGTGGGGCAACTACGGCAAGGTGTGGGACACCCCCGGCTTCCTCACCTGGTGGCGCAACACCCTGGTGTACGCCGGCGCCGGCACCCTGCTGACCGTCGTCTCCAGCCTGCCGGTCGCCTACGCGCTCGCCAAGTTCCGCTTCCGCGGCCGCAATCTGGCACTGATGGCGGTCATCGCGATGATGATGCTGCCGCCGCAGGTCACCGTCATCCCGATGTACCTGTTCTGGGCCAAGCAGATGGGCATGGGCGGCTCGCTCTGGCCGCTGATCATCCCGATGGCCTTCGGCGACGCGTTCTCGATCTTCCTGCTGCGCCAGTTCCTGATGACCATCCCCAAGGAGTACATCGAGGCCGCCCGGATCGACGGCTGCGGCGACCTGCGCACCCTGCTGCGGGTGGTCCTGCCGATGGCCAAGCCGGCCATCGCCGCCGTCGCCCTGTTCCAGTTCTTCTACTGCTGGAACGACTACTTCGGCCCGCAGATCTACGCCAGCGACAACCACGAGGCCTGGACGCTCAGTTACGGCCTGGAGTCGTTCAAGGCCGCCCACCACACCAACTGGAACCTCACCATGGCCGCCACCCTGATGGTGATGGCGCCGGTGATCGTCCTCTTCTTCTTCGCGCAGAAGGCCTTCATCGAAGGCGTGACACTGACAGGGGTCAAGGGCTGATGTCCGCCACACTCACGTCCGGCAGTTCCCCGCTCAAGCTGGCCGTCGTCGGCGGCGGCTCGACGTACACCCCGGAGCTGATCGACGGCTTCGCCCGGCTGCGCGACACCCTGCCGATCGGCGAGCTGGTGCTGATCGACCCGGCCGCCGAGCGGCTGGAGCTGATCGGCGGCCTGGCCCGGCGGATCTTCGCCAAGCAGGGGCACGACGCGGTCGTCACCGTGACGACGGACCTGACGGCGGGGGTCGCGGACGCCGACGCCGTCCTGCTCCAGCTGCGGGTCGGCGGGCAGGCGGCGCGCAACCAGGACGAGACCTGGCCGCTGGAGTGGGGCTGCGTCGGCCAGGAGACCACCGGCGCGGGCGGGCTCGCCAAGGCGCTGCGCACCGTCCCGGTCGTGCTGGACATCGCCGAGCAGGTCCGCCGCACCAACCCGGACGCCTGGATCGTCGACTTCACCAACCCGGTCGGCATCGTCACCCGGGCCCTGCAGAACGCCGGCCACAAGGCCGTCGGGCTGTGCAACGTCGCGATCGGCTTCCAGCGCAAGTTCGCGGCGCACCTGGGGGTGGACCCGGAGCTGGTCCGGCTGGACCACGTCGGGCTCAACCACCTGACCTGGGAGCGCGGGGTCACCCTGCTCGACGCGCCCGGTTCCGCCACCGGGCTGGAGGTGCTGCCCGCACTGCTGCAGGACTTCGGCGAGGAGATCGCGGACGACCTCCACCTGCCGCAGGCCTTCGTGCAGCGGCTCGGCGTGGTGCCCTCGTACTACCTGCGGTACTTCTACCGGCACGACGCGGTGGTCGAGGAGCTCAAGGCGCAGGGCTCGCGGGCCGCGCAGGTCGCCGAGATCGAGCGGCGGCTGCTGGAGCTGTACGCCGACCCCGGTCTGGACACCAAGCCCGAGCTGCTCGGCAAACGCGGCGGGGCGTTCTACTCGGAGGCGGCCGTCCAGCTCATCGGCCCGCTGCTGGGCACCGGCGGCGGGACCTCCGTGCAGGTGGTGAACACCCGCAACGACGGCGTGCTGCCGTTCCTGCCGGACGACGCCGTCATCGAGGTCCCGGCCGAGGTGGACGCCGCCGGCGTGCGGCCGCTGCCGCAGCGGCCCGTCGAGCCGCTGTTCGCCGGGCTGATCGCCGCCGTCACCGCGTACGAGCACCTCGCGCTCGACGCCGCCCTGCGCGGCGGCCGCGACCGGGTCTTCGACGCCCTGCTCGCCCACCCGCTGGTCGGCCGGATCGAACTCGCCGACCGGCTCACGGACCTGCTGCTCGCCCACAACCGCGAGCACCTCGCCTGGGCCTGATCCGGGCCGGTGCCCGGCCCGCCACGGATCGTCACGGATCGTCACGGATCGCGGGCCGGGCACCGCGAGGAGATCGACCATCCCCGGCCGGGGTTGACGGCCGGGCACCCCGGCCGGGGCTCACGGCCGGGCCACGTACGAGCCGCGGGGACCCGATGACCCACCAGTCCGCACCACTCCTGCCCGGTGTACTCGCCATCGACGCGGGCAACTCCAAGACCGACGTCGCCCTGATCGGCGCAGACGGCACCGTCCTGGGCACCGCCCGCGGCGGCGGCTTCGCACCCCAGAAGATCGGCGGCGCCGCAGCCGTCGCCGGCCTCGCCCCGCTGGTCGAGGAGGCCGCCGCGGCGGCCGGCCACCCCTCCTGGCACGGCCCGCTCACCAGCCACGTCAGCGCCTGCCTGGCCAACGCCGACCTCCCGGTCGAGGAGGAGGCACTGCGCACCGCCCTCGAATCGCACCCCTGGGGCGCCGGCAACACCGTCGTCAACGACACCTTCGGCCTGCTGCGGGCCGGCACCGACGGCCCGCGCGGGGTCGCCGTGGTCTGCGGCGCCGGGATCAACTGCGTCGGCCTGCTGCCGGACGGGCGCACCGCCCGCTTCCCCGCCCTCGGCGAGCTCACCGGCGACTGGGGCGGCGGCTTCGGCCTCGCCATCACCAGCATGTGGCACGCCGTCCGCTCGGAGGACGGGCGCGGCGGGCCGACCGCGCTGGCCCGGGCCATCGCCGAACACTTCGGCCTGCCCAGCGCCGGGGCCGTCGCCGAGGCCGTCCACCTCGGGCACCTGCCGAGCACCCGGCTGCACGAGATCGTCCGGCTGCTGTTCGCGGTCGCGGGCGAGGGGGACGCCACCGCCCTGAAGCTGATCGACCGGCAGGCGGACGAGATCGTCCGGCTGGCCGTCGTCGCGTTGAGACGGCTGGACCTGCTGGACGCGCCCACCCCGGTGGTGCTCGGCGGCGGGGTGCTCGCCTCCCGACAGCCGCTGCTGCTCGACAACCTCACGGCCCGTCTGGCCGAGGCCGCGCCGCTCGCCGAGCCGCGGGTGGTCGTCGCGCCGCCCGTCCTGGGCGCGGCGCTGCTCGGGCTCGACCGCCTGGGCGGGGACCCGAAGGCCCAGGCGCGGGTGCGCGAGGCGTACGAGGCACAGCGGCCGGTCGCGGCCTGAGACCTTCCCGGTCGTCGACCGCGCCGCCTCCCCGAGACTTCCCGCCCCCGCCGGATCCGCACGTCCGGCGGGGGCGGGAACCGTTCACCGCGCGCCGGTCGTATACCCGGGTGCAGACCATCGCCGCCGCCCGGGGAGACTTGTGCCATGGCCGCGCCCCGCATCCTCCTCGCCGCCGCCGTGCTGACCGGCACCGCGCTGGTCTGCCTCACCGGCTGCACCCCCGCCGACTCCCGCCCGACGGTGACCGCGGCCTCCTCCGCCGCGGCCCTCGCCGACGACGGGGCCGACGACCTGCTGGACGACGATGACGACCTCGCCGACGACGCGGCCGCCGATTCCCCCGTCGCGGGCACCGTCGCCGCCTCCGCCATCAGCGACCCGTGCCCGGCACCCAGCCGGCCGCCCGGCCACCAGGTGCTGGTCATCGTCTCCGCCGACCCGGGCGACATCACCGCCCAGCCCGCCCGCTACACCTGCAGCCCGCCCCACTACGAGGCCACCGGCACGCCCGTCCACTACGGCTTCGCGGCGTCCGGCGTGACCGCGATGCTGGTCGACCGCCCGCACGAGGACGCGGCGAAGCCCGTTCAGCTGGACGAGCTGGTCACCCACCTCGACGACTGCCTCGCCGACCGCGACCCGGCAGACCCGTACGCCTGCTACGGCAACGCCTACGACGTGGTGCTCGACTCACACGGGCGGATCATGCGGATCTCGGAGATCGAGGGGTCGGGGTCTTAGCCCGGCAAGCAGCTTTCCGAACCAGCTGATCCGGCAGGGCAGAGGCAAGGACCAGCAGTCAGTCCAGTGTCATACAATCAGATAATTACTGTCCGTTAGGTTGCAGTTCCGGGGGGAACCGAATGGGCGTTGTACTGCCGACCTACCTGAACACAGCTCTGAACCTGATCGGCGTCTCCTGGCCGAACGTCGATGAGGACGACTACCGCCACATGGCCAAGGAGCTGCGCGAGTTCTCCCACAGCCTCGAGAACGGCACCGGGGATCTCCACAACGCCATCGTGAAGATGGTGGGGGCCCACGAGGGGCCGGCCGTCGAAGCGATGGAAGCCCACTGGCGCAAGGTCAAGGACAAACACCTCAAGAAGTTGGCGGAGATCGGACGCCTGGCCGCCGACGGCCTGGACGCCATCGCCGTGCTCATCGAGGGCGCCAAGCTCGCGGCCATCGCCCAACTCGGCATCTTGGCAGCCGAGATCACAGCGGCGATAGCGGCGGCACCGATCACCCTGGGCCTCTCCGCGCTGGAAGGCGTCGCTGGGCGGCAGGTCTGCCGTGCCGCAGTCAAGCGCATCCTCAAGGAGGTGGAACGGGCGGTCGTGGACCACATGACCGCCACGGTCCTGGGGCCGCTCGAGGACGCCCTCGGCGCGATGGCGGGTGACCTCGTCGTACAACTCGGGGCCAACGCCCTGGACCTCCAGCACGGAGTCGACCTCAAGCAGACCGCAGCCGCCGGGGCCTCATCGATGCAGCTCAACTCGGCCGGTGGCGGCGGGAACCCCGACGGCCCCGCACCCGGCCAGATCCAGGTCAACCTGAACTCGTACACGGAACTCGACGGCGCATTTTCCCAAGCCTCCGCGCATTTCAACGAGCACACCGCGGGAAAACTCCACAAGGCCCGTCAGCACCAGAACCGGACCCGCGGCAAGGATGCCATCGCCAACGCGGCCAACACCGTCGTGGACAAGACGATCGAGGGCATCAAGAAGGGGAGCCCTCCACCGAAGACAGGGGAACACCGATATGAGCCGGATCGATCGCAGCATGATGGAGTCCGTCTTCGATGCCGACGAAATGATCACGCTCGACGAGGACGCGCTCGCGGTGATTCCGCACGAGCCGACCAAGGCATTCCTTCGTGACATCGGCCTCCCCGGCCAGTTCGACACGTGGCTGCAACTCGACGGGCCGCTCGCCGACGAAGGCGCGGTGACCATCGTGGGCACCGCCGGTGCGGCAGAGTTGGCTGCCAAGTACCCGGGCCTCGGTACGGACACGTCCACTTGGATGTCGATCGGCGCCATCGGCCTCGACAGCTTCGCACTCGACATCGAAGACGGCACGATGTACTGCGTTCCCGAGAGCGGCGCCCAGCCCTGCGTCCTCAACAGCAGCATCGGAGCCTTCGCCTACTTCCTCTACGCGCTGGAGGTGGAACGACCCAACTACGACCTCGAGGCGGCAGAAGGCAACCCCATCATCGGCAATGCCGAGGACCGGCTCCGAGCCCTCATGGAGGAGGTGGACCCGGTGGCCCTGGCCAGTCCGGACTCGACCTGGTACCTCGTCCTCGAAAACGTCCAGCACCTGCTCGATTACCGTTAACGCCGCCAGCAACAACCCACCGAACGATCCAGGGGCTTGACGTGACGCTGCCCAGCGACCGCCTCGTTCAGCGGTTCGGCGAAGCCGGCGTCCGCCGGTTCGACGCCGAGCAGACCGACCCGTTCGCGGCGGAGCGGCAAGCGCTGCAGAACATCAGCCGTCTCGTCCTGCCGCTCCAAGTCCTGCCGTACTTCCACACGGTGGCCGATGAATCGGCGTCCCTCAGCCGGTACGCGAGCTCCATCGAGCGTCAGCTCGACCAGGAGTCCCAGCCCCTCCCCCGCCGGGACGGCTCCGGCGGCGCCCGTACTCCCCCTGTTCCCCACCGGAGCCGGCTGGCGCGCCGCGAGCACCGAGGTGCGGGAGACTGCGATCCGCCTCGCGTACAGGTCCGGGATCGTCTACGAACTCCTGTGCGACCCCCGCTACTTGGCTCACGGACCGGTCCCGGCGATCACCGCCGCGTTGTCGGACGACGCTGCGCCCGCAGAGCTGTCCGGGGTGTGGAACGCAGTCGGGCCGGCGCTCTCCTCCGATGACCTGTACGGTCCGGAACGGGCTTCGGTCGTCCACCTCGCCGCGCTGGGACGCGATGCCGAACTGGCGGAAGCAGCACGTCCTCTCGCCGGGGGAAGCCGGTGGAACGCCCTGTGGCACCGGCCCGGGGCAGCCGTCTCGGCGGTGACGCTGCTCCCCGGGTCCTCGAACGGCGCGGGCACGATCATCACGGCGGATGCGCTCGGGCGGTGTACCGAACGAGTTCTGTCGGACGGATCGGCAACCCGTCGCCTGCCGGCTCAGGAACCCTTCGTTCCGACCGGTCTGACCGCGATCTCCCCGGACTGCCTGCTCACCCTGGAAGACTCGGGGACGCTCCGATCGACCCGCCTCGTCGACGGTGCGCCGGTACCGACCGCCTCGGACCGCTTGATGATTCACCACAACCGCCATGCCATCGACGGCTCCGTAGCGGCGGCGTCGGCGATAGCCGCGCACCGGGGCCAGGTCGCCGTCGGTGATGTGCAGGGCCTGGTGAGCCTCTGGTCCCTCACCGATCACTCGGCCGCCCCGCAGGCCGTCCGCCTTCACGAGGTCGGTGTGACGGCCGTCGCCTGTCTCACCGTCCAGGCCGATGTCACCACCATCCTGGTGGTGTCCGGAGGACTCGACGGCACGGTCCGCCTCTGGGACTCCACGAGTGGCGAGGCCATGCCGGGCGCCGTCGAACGTCGCCAGGCGATCCCTCTGGCGCTGACGCTGTCGGACACCGACGCGGTGGGACCGGTCCTGGCGACAGCCTGGTCCGATCTCCGGCTTCACATCTGGCACCTACGACGCGCGCAGATGATCGCTGTTCCGCTGCTGTTCAGTCCCATGGCCCTGGCGATCTCCTCGGACGGCGTCGTCATCGTGGCAGGCCCGGACGGCGTTGCGGCCGTTCAGATCGATCTCGTGGGCTCGTTCGAGACTCTCGACGCTTAGGGACGGTCAGCTCCGAGGGCGGTCGGCGTAGGACAAAGTAAGGCACCGTGTTCCCGCTGAGGAAGGGGGCGGTTGCGTGCGGTTCGCGCAGGTTTTCGGGCTGCCTTCATACGGTGTAGAAGGCCCCTTCAACTGTTGAGATACGGCTGCGCTACGCGTGTCAACGGCCCGTCAGCTGGGGCCTTTTGACTTTCGATACGTTCGCCGGGTGTTTCCTTGGGGCTCGTCTTACTGTCGCCGTCGTTGACCCGGTTTCGGCGGCGGTGCTTTGCTTCCGGCCGTCGGCAGTGAACCGGTCCCCCGTCCCCACTTCACTGACTGTTCATGACGAACCGCCAGTGGCTCCGGGCCACCGTCGTTGCTCCACCCCATTTGTCCCCCACAGTGCCGCCGCGCCCTACCGGTGTGCGGTCGGCATGAGAGAGGAACCCTCACGATGGGCATGTCCCCCACCTCCCGCCGGGCGCGAGTCCGGGCCCTGACCGGGCTCAGCGCGCTGGCGCTGGCCGCCACCGGCTTCGCCGCCGCCCCGGCCGCCCAGGCGGACCAGCCGAGCAGCGAGTTCGCCGGGAACAGCCACCCGTACCGGCACGGCGTCGTCCCCACCAAGGAGGCGGCCAAGACCGCTTCGGCGCAGCGCACGACGAACCTGAAGTACGGCGGCGGGGTCGACGGCATCGGTGTCACCACCGGCGCGCCGAAGGTGTACCTGGTCATCTGGGGCTCCCAGTGGGGCACCCAGGGCACCGACGCCAACGGCTACACGACGATGTCCGGCGACCCGTCGGGCGAGGCCGTCCGCGCGCAGCAGCTGTACAAGGGCCTGGGCACCAACAACGAGCTCTGGTCCGGCGTTCTGACCCAGTACTGCGAGGGCGTCGCCAAGGGCTCCACCACCTGCGGGTCCACCAACCCGCACGTCGGGTACCCGACCGGCGGCGCGCTGGCCGGCGTCTGGGTGGACGAGTCGGCCGCCGCCCCGAACCAGGCCACCGGCAACCAGATCGCGGCCGAGGCCGTGAAGGCCGCCGGACACTTCGGCAACACCACCGCGGCCTCCAACCGCAACGCGCAGTACGTGGTGCTCTCGCCGACCGGGACCCACCCGGACGGCTTCAACACCTCCACCGGCAACTTCTGCGCCTGGCACGACTGGAACGGCGACACCACGCTGACCGGCGGTGCGGCCACCTCCCCGTACGGTGACGTGGCGTTCAGCAACGACCCGTATGTGACCGACATGGGCACCTCCTGCGGCCAGAACTACGTCAACAGCGGCAGCGCCGGCACCCTGGACGGCGTGACCATCGTGTACGGCCACGAGTACGCCGAGACCGTCACCGACCAGAACCCGGCGGGGGGTTGGACCGACTCCTCCGGCGCCGAGAACGGCGACAAGTGCGCCTGGAAGGGCACCGGCGGCACCGGCGGCGCGCAGAACGTGAACTTCTCGACCGGTTCCTTCGCCATGCAGGCGACCTGGTCGAACGCGGTCAGCGGCTGCCAGATCTCGCACGCGATCGTCCCCTGAGGCATCGCCTATGACGATCTGACACAGGGGTAGAGCGCCGAGGTGGGTTGTGCGGGCCCACCCCGGCGCTCGTCGCGTTCCCGGAGCGCGGCCCCGGGGCGTGTCCTAGGAGGGCGCGACGAGGCCGAACTCGTAGGCGTGGATGACCAGATGGACCCGATCCCGGGCGTCCAGCTTGGTGAACAGCCGGGCGACGTGCGCCTTGGCGGTGGCCACGCTGATGGTGAGCTCCTCGGCGATCTCCGTGTTGGACAGGCCGCGGCCGACCAGGGTCAGCACCTCGCGCTCGCGCTCGGTGATGCCCTCGGCGGACTTCCGGGGCCGGGCGGCGGCCTCCGGGCGGGCGGCGAACTCGCCGATCAGGCGCCGGGTGATGCCGGGCGCGAGCAGGGCGTCCCCGGCGGCGACCACCCGTACGCCGTCCAGGATGGTCTCCAGTGCCAAGTCCTTGACCAGGAAGCCGCTCGCGCCGGCGCGCAGCGCGCCGTACACGTAGTCGTCGTCGTCGAAGGTGGTGAGGACGAGCACGTGGGTGGGCAGCTCCGGGTCGGCGAGGATCCGGCGGGTGGCCTCGATGCCGTCCATGCCGGGCATCCGGATGTCCATCACGGCGACGTCCGGGCGCAGCCGGGCGACCAGTTCGACGGCCTCGGCGCCGTTGCCCGCCTCGCCGACCACCTCCAGGTCGGGGGCGTCGGCGATGAGCACCCGCAGGCCGGTGCGGATGAGCGGCTGGTCGTCGACCAGGACGACACGGATCACGGTCCCACCTCCAGGGCGGCTGTTTCGGGGATCGGCAGTCGGGCGGCGACGCGGAAGCCGCCCTCGGCACGCGGGCCGGCGTTGAACTCGCCGTGCAGCAGGGCGACCCGCTCGCGCATGCCGACCAGGCCGTAGCCGGTGCCGGGGGTGCCGGTCGCGGCACCGGCACCCAAGTCCAGTACGGTGACGCCGAGTTCCCGGTCCTCGTACGCGACGGTGACGTGGCAGTCGCGGGTGCCGGAGTGCTTCACCACGTTGGTGACGGCCTCCTGGACGATCCGGTAGGCGGCGAGGTCCACCTCGGGCGGCAGGGTACGGGCGTCGCCGCGCCGGGTGAGCGCGACCCGCACCCCGGCGCCCGCGGTCTTCTCCACCAGCCGGTCCAACTCACCCAGCCCGGGCGCTACTTCGAGCGGCGCCGACTCCCCCTCGCCCTGCCGCAGCGCGCCCAGCATCCGGCGCAGCCCGGCCAGGGTCTCCCGACTGGTGGCCTCGATGGCGTTCAGCGCGTTGCGGGTCTCGGCCGGCTGGGTGTCCATGACCCGGCTGCCCATGCCCGCCTGGATCGCGATGATGCCGATGTTGTGGGCGACCATGTCGTGCAACTCGCGGGCGATGCGCAGCCGTTCGGCGGTGACGGCCTGCTCGGCGGCGCGGCCGCGCAGGGAGTCGGCGTGCGCGCGGCTCTGGCGGACGGTGTTGCCGATCAGCCAGGCGATCAGGACGGTGGCGGCGAGGCCGAGGTAGGCGTACGGGTTCACGGCGTAGCCGTTGACGGTGCCCCAGGCGAACAGAGTGGCGAGCACGGTCAGCGGCATCGACACCGCGATCGCCGAGACCAGGCGGGAGCGGGTGACCACGCAGTAGCCGACCACCACCTCGGCGATCAGGAACTGCACCGGCGCCGCCGTGACGGTCCACATCCCGAGCGCGTAGACGCCGCCCACCAGCGCCGCCGCGATCGCCGCCAGCGGCAGCCAGACCAGCAGGAAGGCGACCAGGGTGGTGACCACGGCGGTGACCACCAGCGGCATGTCCTCGGTGTTGCCGTTGTAGTCGAAGAGGTGGCTCAACTCGTTGTCCCGGGTGAAGAACCGGAACACCACGATGGTCGTCCAGAACGCCGCCACCCACACGCCCGCGGGCAGGCGCCTGAGCAGGGGCGGGCGGGGTTCGGTGATCATGACGCGATGGTAGCGGCGGGCGGTGCGGCGGCGCATTGGCCCGCGGGAGTAATCCCGGGGGCGGGGGCGGCCGCTCCCGGTTGTGTCCCGCCGCCCGATGCCCGACCACGGCCCCGACCGACACCGTTGTCCCCGTGATCGAGATCGAGCGACTGACCAAGCGGTACGGCGCCACCACGGCCGTCGACCAGTTGACCTTCACCGTCCGGCCGGGCGCCGTCACCGGCTTCCTCGGCCCCAACGGCGCCGGCAAGTCGACCACCCTGCGGATGATCCTGGGCCTCAACACCCCCACCGAGGGCACCGTCACCGTGGACGGCGTGCCCTTCGCCGACCGGCCGCGCGGCCTGCGGCACGTCGGCGCCCTGCTGGACGCCGGGGACGTGCACGGCGGGCGCAGCGCCAGGGCGCACCTGTCGGCGCTGGCCCGCAGCAACCGGATCCCGCTCGGGCGGGTGGACGAGGTACTGGCGGAGGTCGGCCTCGGCAAGGCCGCCGGGCGGCGGATCGGCGGCTACTCGCTGGGCATGAAGCAGCGGCTCGGCATCGCCGGCGCCCTGCTCGGCGACCCGCCGGTCCTGCTCTTCGACGAGCCGCTGAACGGGCTGGACCCGGAGGGCGTGCTCTGGGTGCGCGGGCTGTTCCGGCGGCTCGCGGACGAGGGGCGGACGGTGTTCGTCTCCAGCCACATGATGGCCGAGATGGAGCACACCGCCGACCACCTCGTGGTGATCGGACGCGGACGCCTGATCGCGGACGAGAGCCTGGCCGAGTTCTCGGCCCGCAACGCGGAGTCGAGCGTGGCCGTACGGGCGCCGGAACTCTCGCAGCTGGCCGCCGCCTTGCGCGCCGAGGGCGCCGAAGTCAGCGTGGTGGAACCTCAGTTCGGGATCGTCATCGGAATGCCCGCCGAGCGGATCGGTGAACTCGCGCTGCGCCGCGGCGTGGTGCTGCACGAGCTCGCCACCCGGACGTCGTCCCTGGAGTCGGCGTTCATGTCCCTGACCGCCGACAGCGTCGAGTACCTGGCAGGAGAGACCCGATGAGCACCATGACCCTGATCCGCGCGGAGGCCGCCCGCGCCACCGAACCGGCACCCCGGTTCACCGACCTGCTCGCCGCCGAGTGGATCAAACTGCGCTCGCTGCGGTCGACGTACTGGGTGCTGGCGCTCGCCGCGCTGGTGGCGATCGTGATCAACATCAACGCCGTCCACAGCGACCTGACGTACATCGACCACCCGCCGCCGCGGATGCCCGGCATGAAGCCGTACAAGTACGACCCGCTGTTCCACGGCCTCAGCAGCATCGCCAGTGACCTGATGGCGGTCGCGGCCGGCAGTCTCGGCGCGATCACCGTGTTCGGCGAGTACACCACCGGCCTGATCCGCACCACCTTCGCCGCGGTGCCGGACCGGCGGGGCGTGATCGCGGCCAAGGTGCTGCTGATCGGCGGGATCACCGGGCTCGCCGGGGTCGTGGTGTCGACGGCGTCCTTCTTCGGTATCAACGCGATGCTGGCCTCCCGGCACGTCGGGCTCTCCATCACCGACGAGGGCTGCCTGCGGGCCGTCCTCGCCTACGCGGCGATCGTGCCGACCTGCGCGCTGATCGGAATGGCGCTGGGCGCGCTGCTGCGGCACGCCACCGCCTCGATCGTGTCGCTGGTGATGCTGATGTTCATCATGCCGCTGATGTTCGGCGGGGACCGCTACCGCTGGCTTAAGGAGATCGGCACCCACCTGCCGCTGGCGGCCGTCAATCGGCTCACCATCAACCCCAACTCCTCGGCCACGATGGGCAAGTACGCGCCGAGCGTGCTGGACTCCTGGATCACGATGGGGGTGTGGGCGCTGGTCGCGGTGGCCGTGACGGCGGTCGTGGTGCGGCGCCGGGACGTTTGAGGCCCTACCCGAGGTCGAGGCGCCGCGCGGTCCCGGCGGGCAGCCGGTACGGGCGTTCGGGCGGCAGCAGCCGTTGCGCCTTCGCCGACTGCCCGCCGCGGACCAGCGCGGCGATCCGCTGCACCTGCGGGGTGAGGTCGGTGAGGTCGGTGACCCACTCCTCGGCGAAGGTGCGGATCAGCGACCGGCCGATGCCCACTTGAATGCTGTAGTGGTTCAGCGCCGCCCCGCGCAGCGACCGCTCCGGGTCCCACTGCACATGGACCTCCGCGCGGGCCAGCTCGTCCGGGTGGGCGGTGGTCAGCACCGGCGGGTAGGCCTGGTAGGGCACGATCGTGCGGTCGTCGTGGTCGGCGCGGATCTCGCGCAATGCGGTCATCGGGACACCTCCTGACCGGGCGCGGTGCCAGGACGGACGGGGGCGGCGCAACGGGATTGTCGAGGGCTCACGGGATGAGCTGGGCGCCGATCATGCCGTGCCCGGCCTCGACGGTGGCGCGCCAGACCGGGACGACGGCGTCGAAGAGGCCGGAGACGTCGTCCGTCCCCCGAAGGACCTCCAGTGCCCGCTCCTCCGCCGCCGCCCGGGCGGCGTTGTCCAGGTCGAACACCGCCTCGACGGCGGGCAGGGCGGCCTCCGCCTCCTCCGGGGTGAGGACCATGTCCCCGAACCAGCCGGGAAGCCCCGCCAGCCGCTCGGGGCCGAGGGCGTGGGCCAGGCCGAGCACCGGGTAGCGGTTGCGGGCGGAGACGCAGACGTACGGGCCGATCTCCTTCCCGCAGTCGTTCCAGGCGTCGTACAGCCCGTCGGGGTCCTGCCCGAGCGGGCCGGACGCCAGCCACTCCAGCTCCTCCGGCCGCAGCCCGTCCCGCCGCCAGCGGCGCAGCAGCTCGCGGTTGTCCGGGTCCGCGGCGCGCTCGGCGAGGAGCGCCCGCAGCCGGGGACCGTGCCGCTCGACGGCGGCGGCGGGCGCGGGGATCAGGAACCACATGCCGTAGTAGCTCATGGCCCGTCAGGCTAGGCGGGGGCGCCGACAACCCCGCTCAGGTCGGGACCACCTGGGCCCCGATCAGCCCGTGCCCGGCCTCGACGGCGGCGCGCCAGACCGGGAGGACGCCGTCCAGCAGGTCGGGTTCCCTGCTTCCGTCCAGCGCGATCCACAGGCGCTCCCCGGCCTCGGCGCGGGTCGCCTCGTCCATCGTGAACACGGCCTCGACGGCAGGCAAGCTCGCCCGCACCGCTGCCGGGTCCAGCTGGAACGCTTCGAGGCCGGGCGGCAGTCGGGCGAACCGCTCCGGGCCGAGCGCGTCCGCGAGCCCGTGGATCGGATAGCGGCTGAGGGCGGAGACGCTCACCCACGGGCCCGCGTGCTGGCAGATCTCCCACAGCTCGTAGAGGGTCTCGATCCGGTCGTCGAGCGGGCAGAAGTCCGGCGGGTCCGACTGCGGCGGCGGGAACAGCTGCGGCAGGAACCGTTCGGCCTCGGCGGCGGGCAGCGGCATCAGGATCCACATGGCGACAAAACCCATGGCCGTCACGGTAGGCGCCGCCACCGACAACGAGCCCGGCCCTCAGACGGCCGGGACGGCCGCCTTGGCGCGGAAGGCGCCGAGGGTGGCGGCGTCGACGCCGCAGGCGGGGAGGAAGGCGGCGGCGCCGCCGTGGTGGGTGTGGACGCGGGCGAGGAAGACCGACATGGCCTCGGCCGGGGCCTCCAACAGCGGGGCCGGGATGGAGAGGTGGCGGCCCTCGGAGTCGGTGACGCGGGTGGCGCCCTGCTCGTTGAGGGCGGTGCGGTGGCGTTCGGCGAGGTTGGCGAAGATCTGCGGGAGGGCGTCGGCGGTGCGGGCGTAGTCGGCGACGATGAGGTCGGCGGGGACGCCGAGGAGGTCGAGCAGCAGGGCGGTCAGCAGGCCGGTGCGGTCCTTGCCGGCGGCGCAGTGGAGCAGGACGGCGCCGGGGCGGGCGGCGGCCTCGACGGCGGCGGTGACGGCCTCGGGGGCGGACTCGGCGAGCAGCAGATAGAACTCGCCGAGGTCGGCGGCGGTGGTCATGGTCGCCATGCGGGCGGTGAGGGCGTCGGTGGCGGGGTTCACCGGGGCGGCGACGACGGCTATCCCGGCCTCCTCGGCGGCGGCCCAGTCGGCGGGGTGGGTCTCGCGGGGGTCGCGCAGGTCGACGATGGTGCGGATGTCGCAGGCGCGCAGCTGGGCGACGACGGACTCGTCGGCGGCCGGGTAGGGCTGGGCGGAGCGGTAGAGCACACCGGGGCGGATCCGCAGGCCCTCGGGGTCGCTGAGGACGGCGGAGTCGCGGAAGTTGACCAGGGACATGGCGAGGGGCCTTTCGGGTGGAACCGCACGGTGAGCAGAGGAGACATCTAGACGTCTAGATGTCTAACCTGTCACCGGGGTGCCGGGCAAGCCGCGACCCGCGGGGCACCTCTCCATCCCACCTCCGCCGACTGGCCGCGGCGAGCCGGGGCGGGACCGTCGGCTTCGTAGGATCGGGTTCGTGGCGACGAACCCCCCGAGCACTCCCCCGAGCACTCCCCCGGGCACTCCCCCGAACATCCCGCTGTACCGCCGGCTGGCCCGGCAGCTCCAGGAGCGGATCGACGCCGGCGGCTACCCGGCGGGCGCCCGGCTGCCGAGCGAGCCGGAGCTGAGCGCCGAGTTCGGCGTCAACCGGCTGACCGTACGGCAGGCGGTGGCGGAGCTGGAGCGGGCGGCCGTGGTGGAGATCCGCCGGGGCGTGGGCACCTTCGTCCGCCCGCCCGCGGTGCGGGTGTCGATCGCGGTGGACCCGCGCAGCCAGCGCTTCGACCTCGGCAGCGTGCACGAGGCCCTGCCGGACGGCGGCCAGGGCGCCGGCGACCGGGGCGACGGCGACCGGGGCGACGGCGAGTTCGTGGTGGCCGCACCCGCCGTGACCGGCTCGGCGGAGGACGAGGAGGCGGCCCGCCAGCTGGGCCGTACGCCCCGGGAGCTGTCCCGGGTGGACTCGGTGATCCGTCTCGGCGGGCGGGCCCGGGCGGCGTGCAGCTACTGGGTGCCGTTCGGGCCGCTGCCCGCCGAACTGGTCCGGCCGGGTCACGCCGGGAACCTGGTGCTGGACCTGGCGCGGGCGGCCGGGGTGGAACTGGAGTACGACTGGCGGGCCTTCGGCGCGATCGGCGCGGACCTGGCGGACGCCGAGCTGCTGGGCGTCCCGGCGGGTACCCCGCTGCTGGTGCGCGAGGGGGTGAGCTGCACCCCGGACGGCACCCCCGCGCTGTACGTCCGGCGCCGGATCGACGGCAGCAGCGCGCGCTTCGTGCTGCACTTCCGTGAGCGCTGACACCGACGACGGCGCCAGCCCCCCGCCCGTAAGGGTCCTGATAAAGTTCACCGCCGAAAAATCAGGCCGCACGGGGGTTGGCAGGACACGGTGACCGAGGCGAACGAGTGCGACATACCCACCGAACTGGCCGAGGCCTACCTCGACCTGCTCGCCGACGTCTCCCGCACCGGGCGCCTGCTGCGCCGGGACGAGCTGGAGGGCCTGCGCCGGCTCGGTGAACACTGCGCCGAGGCCGGTTACGGGCTGCGCGAGGTGGTCTCGCAGTGCCTGGCGACGGCCCGGCGGGCCTGGCAGACGCTGCCCGGCACGACCGCCGCGAGCAGTGTCGGCGAGCTGCGCCGGATGGGCGACGCCGTACTGGCCGCCACCGACGCCGCGCTGGCCGCGCTCGGCGAGGGGCACGAGCGGGCGCAGCGCCTGGCGGTCCGTCAGGAGGAGGCGGCCAGGCGGGAGTTCATCGACGACCTGCTGTTCGGTCGCAGCGACCTGGGCCTGCTGGCGGAGCGCGCGGAGCGGTTCGGGCTGCGGCTGGCGGGCGCGTACACGGTGGCGGTGGCGGTGGGCGACGAGCAGTTCGCGGACGTGCATCCGCTGGTGCACCGGGTGGAGCGGGAGCTGGCCGGCCGGTTCGGCGAACGGGACGTGCTCCTGGCCAGCAAGGACGGCCGGCTGGTCTGCATCGCCCCGGACTCCGAGCGGGCCGTGCTGGGGGCCTTCGCGGACCTGACGCTGCGCCCCGGCCCCGGCTACCGCCCGGTGCTGCGGGTGGCGACCGGCCGCCGGCACTCGGGCGCGAGCGGGGTGCTGCGCAGCTACGAGGAGGCGTTGGACGCGCTGGACTACGCCCAGCGACTGGCGCTGCCGGCCGAGGAGCTGAAGGCCGAGGAGCTGCTGGTCTTCCCGGTGCTGATGCGCGACCGGGCGGCGATGGCCGACCTGGTGCGCAGCGTGCTCGGCCCGCTGAGCGAGGCGCGCGGCGGCGCCCGACCGCTGCTGGACACCATCGCGGTGCAGGCGGAGGCGGCGTACGTGAACGCGGAGGCGGCGCGCCGGCTGGGGCTGAGCGTGCGCACCCTGAGCTATCGACTGGAGCGGATCAAGGCGCTCACGGGGTACGACCCCTCGGACGCGCTGCAGCGCTTCACCCTGGAGACGGCGGCGATGGGTGCGCGGCTGCTGAACTGGCCGGAGCAGCCGCTCTAGGAACCCCCGCTGACCTGCTCGGGGCCGTCCTGTTGCCCGGTTGTCGCAATGTCACGGGGAGCGTGCGTACCAGGGTGTCAAAAGGCCGTAAAGATTGCCGGATCCTGGCAATGTGCGGACGCCGCTCCCGCTGCCATGATCTCCCCGGCGCCGAAGCGCGGCGTCGTGGGGAAGACGGGGGAGCGTGGCCGGGATGGGGGGATTCTTCGCGGCCGCGCTGGCCTTTCCGACGGCGCTGTTCAGCTTCGCGCTCGTGGTGGTCGTCGGGTACTGGTTGCTGATGCTGCTCGGCGGCCTGGTGCCCGGTGTGCTGCACGGGGGGCACGGCACCGGGCACGACCTGAGCGCCGGGCACGCCGGGCATGTGGGCCAGGTGGGTCACGTCGGACACGGTGTCGGGGGGCACGGTGTCGGGGGGAGCGTGGCCCACGGGGCGCCCGGCGGGGGAATCGCACACGGCGCCCATGGCGCCCACGGCACCCACGGTGGTGACGGCGCCCGTGGGGAGAAGGGCGCCGGCCACCACGGGGGCGTGCTGGACGCGCTGGGGCTCGGCGGGGTGCCCGTGACGGTGGCGGTGTCGCTGCTGGTCGCGCTCGCCTGGTTCGTCAGCCTGGCCGGCACCGTCCTCACCACGGGGGCACCGGCGCGCGGCGGCGTGTTCGCCGTCGCGCTGGTCGCCTCCTGGGCGGGCACCCGGGTGCTCGTCCGGCCGCTGCGGCGGCTGTTCCCCGAGGACCGGCCCACCACCCGGGGGGACTTCGTCGGCCGGGTCTGCGTGATCCGCACCGGTCGGGTGACCGCCGACTTCGGGCAGGCCGAGGTCACCGCCGAGGACGGCTCCACCGCGACCGTCCAGGTCCGCGTGCTCGACGCCGAGCCGAGCCTGACGGTCGGCCGCACGGCCCTGATCTTCGACTACGACGCGGCCGGCGAGCACTTCCTGGTGGCGCCGTTCGACCCGTCGCCGCCGGGCCCCTGACGTCCACGACGCTCCCGGCACTTCTGACGCAGCGCCATGTCATCCACCTTTCCGCCTACTTCGCACCATCGTCTCGTCAAAGGACACCGTGATGGACACCATCGCCGTGGGTTTCGGCGTACTCGTCGCCGTCGTGCTGCTCATCCTGTTCGCCCTGCTGCTGTTCGTCGGCCGCCTGTTCCAGAAGGTCGAGCAGGGCAAGGCACTGATCGTCTCCCGGACGAAGAAGGTGGACGTCACCTTCACCGGCACGATCGTGCTGCCGGTCCTGCACAAGGCCGAGCTGATGGACATCACCGCGAAGACGGTGGAGATCCACCGGGCCGGCCGGGACGGGCTGATCTGCCGGGACAACATCCGGGCGGACATCCGGATCTCCTTCTTCGTCCGGGTGAACAAGACCGTCGAGGACGTCATCAAGGTGGCGCAGTCGATCGGCACCGCGCGGGCCAGCGACCCGCAGGCGATCCAGGACTTCTTCGCGGCCAAGTTCGCCGAGGCGCTCAAGACCGTCGGCAAGCAGCTGGACTTCACCGACCTGTACACCCACCGGCACGAGTTCCGGGACCAGATCATCGCGGTCATCGGCACCGACCTCAACGGCTACACCCTTGAGGACGCGGCCATCGACCACCTGGAACAGACCCCGATGAGCCAGCTGGACGGCGACAACATCCTGGACGCCCAGGGCATCCGCAAGATCACCGAGCTGACCGCGATCGAGCACGTGCGCACCAACGAGTACCAGCGCACCGAGGAGAAGGAGATCACCCGGCAGAACGTCGACGCCCGGGAGACCGTCCTGGAGCTCGAACGCCGCCAGGCCGACGCCGAGATCCGCCAGCGCCGCGAGATCGAGACCCTGCGGGCCAAGGAGGACGCGGTGATCGCCCGGGTGCAGGAGGAGGAGCGGCTCAACGCCCAGACCGCCTTCCTGCGCACCGAGGAGCTGCTCGGGGTGCAGCGGGAGAACCAGGCCCGCGAGGTCGCGGTGGCGCAGAAGAACCGCGAGCGGGTGATCGCGGTGGAGAACGAGCGGATCGAGCGGGACCGCCTGCTGGAGGTCGTCGGCCGCGAGCGGGAGACCGAACTCGCCGTCATGGCCAAGGAGAAGGAGGTCGAGTCCCGCCGGCGGGAGGTCGCCGACGTGGTCCGCGAGCGGGTCGCGGTCGAGCGCACCGTCGCCGAGCAGGAGGAGGCCGTCAAGACGCTGCGCGCCACCGAGGAGGCCGAGCGCGTGCGCAAGGCGGTGGTCATCCAGGCCGAGGCGGAGGCACAGGAGAAGCTCGTCAAGGACATCAAGGCCGCCGAGGCCGCCGAGCAGGCCGCCTCGCACAAGGCCCGCGAGGCGCTGGTGCTGGCCGAGGCCCGGCAGCAGGCCGCCGAGCTGGACGCGACCGCCAAGGTCCGGCTGGCCGAGGGCATCCGGGCGGAGGCCGCCGCCGAGGGGCTGGCCCGGGTGCAGGTGCGCGAGCAGGAGGCCGCGGCGGTGGAGAAGGTCGGCCGCGCCGAGGCCGCCGTCCAGGCCGAGAAGGCGAAGGCCGCCGCCCTGGAGGTCGGCGCCAAGCTGAAGGCCGAGGCCGAGGGCCTGACCGAGAAGGCCGCGGCGATGGCCAAGCTGGACGAGGCCTCGCGCGAGCACGAGGAGTACCGGCTGCGCCTGGCCGCAGAGAAGGACGTCCGACTGGCCGGGCTGGACGCGCAGCGGCAGATCGCCGAGGCGCAGGCCGCGCTGGTCGCCGCCGGGCTGGAGAAGGCGAAGATCGACATCGTCGGCGGGGACTCGGTGTTCTTCGACAGGCTGGTGCAGTCGGTGACGGCCGGCAAGAGCGTGGACGCCTTCGTCGGCCACTCGGAGACCGCCCAGGCCCTGGCCGGGCCCTGGCTGGACGGACGGGCCAGCTTCACCGAGGACCTCACCCGGGTGCTGTCCTCGGTGTCCACCGCGGACGTGCAGAACCTGACGGTCTCCGCGCTGCTGATGCGGATGATCGGCACCGGAGGCGGCGAGCAGGCCGGGCCGCTGCGCCAGCTGCTCGACTCCGCACGGAAGTTGGGCATCGCGGAGACGCCGATCGGGGCGCTGGCCGGCGCCTCCGTCAACGGCTCCAAGTGACCTGCCGAACACCTGAGCACCTGAGGAACTGACCGTGGACGCCCTCGACGCCCGGCTCGACGCCGGCACCTACGAGGTCCTGCGCGACCGGCTCGCCCGGGCCGCCGCCGAACTCGCCGACCGCGCACAGGCGTTGAACGCCCGCCGGGTCGCCGAGTTCGGCGGCGGGGAGCTGCGGCTCACCGGCACCGGGCGGCTGAGCACCGCCCGGGCCTGCCTGCCGCAGGACCTCACCGCCGCCGGCGGACTGCTGCTGCTCGGCACCCGTCCGGTCGACGTCGTGGACGGCGTCGAGGACTTCGCGGACGTCCTCGGCCTCCACCACCCCGCCGACCTCTCCCCCGCCCCCGCCGACGGCACCCTGCTGGACGACCCGCGGCTGCGCCAGGACCTCGCCGACCTGCGCCGCTACTTCCGCGACGCCCGGCTGGAGCGGCTGCGCCCGGTCGGCGGCCGACTGCTCGCGGTCTTCCGCACCGGCCCGGCCGCCGCCGACGTCCGGGTGCTGCGCTGGCTGCTCGACGACGAGCGGGCCGCCTACCAGGACGGCCGCGGCGAGCGCGACCACGTCCCCGCCGGCGGCCGGCAGCTGGAGTGGACGGCGCTGACCCGGGACGACCAGCTGCCCGCCGCCCCCGGCACCCCGCCGCGCGCCGACCTCGCCGGGCAGCTCCACCTCGGCGTGGACGGCGGCCGGTTGACCCTGCTCACCCCCGACGGCCGGGAGCTGCACCACGAGCCGCTGGCCGAGGCCCTGCAGACCCTCGCCGACGCGCAGATCGCCCACGCCCGGCTCGGCACCCTGCTGCTGGTGCGGGTGCGCCCGTACCAGGAGGAGGCCGTCCGGCACCTGGTGGTGCACCTGCCCACCGGGAGGGTCACCCGGATCGACGCGCTCGGCCGGGCCTGCCTGCGGCTGCCCGCCGACCAGGGCGTGGCCTTCCCCGGCGGCTGCCACCTCGTCGACGGCACCGTGCGCACCTTCGACCAGCCGGTGGACGGCCTGGCGTACGAGCGCACCGTCCACTCGCCCAACGGCGAGGACGTGCTGTACGAGTTCCGCTCCGCCGCCGACGGGCGCGCGCTGCTGCAGCCGTACAACAGCGTCCGCCAGGAGGCCGCCACCCCGCTCGTCTGCCAGGGCTACGCGCTGTTCCCCGACGGCACCCTCATCGCCCTGCGCCCGGCCGAGGACGGGCCCACCCGGCTGCACCCCGTCCAGCTCTGGCAGAGCCCGTTCACCAGCGAGCGCCACGCCGCCGAACAGCCTCCCGGCACCGGCCCGTTGGCCCGGATCGGCAACGCCGACCTGGTCCGCGGCCTGGCCGACTGTCTGGCCCTGGCCCGGCTGGCCGCCGCCGGGGCCGACACCCCGGCCGGCCACCAGGCCGTGCTGGCCGCCTGCACCCGCACCGCCGACCGGCACCACTGGCTCGGCCAGAGCGGCCTGGGCGACCTGGCCGCGCCGCTCGCCGGGATCCGCGACACCGCCCGGCAGGTCATCGCCGAGTACGAGGCGATCGCCCAGCTCACCGCGTACGCCGCCGGACAGACCGAGGAGGTCGCCGAGCACGTCGAGGGCCTGCTGCGCACCGCGCGCGGCGAGACCCTGGCCGACGCCGCCGAGTGGGTCGACCGGCTCGCCGGGCTGCGCCGCGCCCAGGGCAGGGTCGAGGCGCTGCGCGAGCTGCCGCGGGCGGACCGGGAGCGGATCGACGCGCTCGCCGAGCACCTCGCCCAGGGGCTGGCCGAGGCCGCCGACCGGGCGGTGGTCCAGCTCGCCGAGCCCGCCGCCTTCGAGCCGCACCGGCGGCGGGCGGGCGAGCTGGCCGAGCACTGCGCGGCCATCGCCACCGCCGCCGAGGCCGCGCCGCTGCTGGCCCGGCTCGGCGAGCAGAGCGAGGCCCTGCAGACCGTCTCGGAGCTGGTCGGCACCCTCGACCTGGCCGACGCCACCACCCGCACCGCGATCCTGGACCGGCTCGCCGACGTGCTCGGGCTGCTCAACCGGGCCCGCAGCACGTTGACCGTCCGGCGCCGGGAGCTGCGCACCCGCGAGGCGGCCGCCGAGTTCGCCGCCGAGACCGCACTGCTCGCCCAGGCCACCACCACCGCGCTCGCCGCCGCCGACACCCCCGAGACCTGCGACGACCAGCTCGGCCGACTCCTGCTGCGGATCGAGCAGTTGGAGACCCGTTTCGCCGACGCCGACCCGGCGCTCGGCGACCAGCTCGCCGACCGGCGCACCGAGATCCACGACGCGCTCACCGCCCGCCGCCAGCACCTGCTGGAGGAGCGGGCCCGCCGGGCCGACCGGCTGGCCTCCTCCGCCGGGCGCATCCTGGACACCCTGCACCGGCGCCTGGCCGCCCTCGACACCACCGCCGAGATCGACGCCGCCCTGGCCGCCGACCCCAGCGCCGTCAAACTCCGCGACCTGGCCCGGCAGTTGACCGGACTGGGCGACCGGGTCCGGGCCGAGGAGCTGACCGGACGGCTGCGCGCCGCCCGCGGCCGCGCCCACCGCGCGCTGCGCGACCGGGCCGAACTCGCCGGGGACGGCCCCGGCACCCTGCGGCTGGGCCGCCACCTGTTCGCCGTCACCACCCAGCGACCCGAACTCACCCTGCTGCCCTGGCGCGGCCGCCCCGCCTTCACCCTCACCGGCACCGACTACCGCTCCCCCGTCGCCGACCCGGCCTTCGCCGCCACCGAGCGCTACTGGGCCCGGCCGCTGCCCTCGGAGACCCCGGCGCTCTACCGCGCCGAATACCTGGCCGCGAGCCTGCTGCTGGCCGCCGAACCGGGCACCCTGTCGCCGGACGCGGACCTGTTGGAACACGTCCGTCGGGCCGCCGAGCAGCGCCCCGACGAGGGCTACCAGCGCGGGGTGCACGACCACGACGCCGCACTGGTGCTCCGCGCCCTGCTCGAACTCGGCGCCGAGGCCGGCCTGCTGCGCCACCCGGCGGACGCCCGGGCGGCGGCCCAGCTGTACTGGGCGCACGGGACGGACGCGCGGCAGCGGCTGGTCTGGCACACCCGGGCCCGCTCGCTCGGCCTCGCCCGGCAGGCCTACGGCCCGGTCCCGGCGCTGGACGCGCTGGCCGCCGAACTCGGCGCCGCCGTCGCCCGGTTCGTCCCCGGCGCGGAACACGCAGGCGACTACCTGGTGGCCGAACTCGCCGCCGACGAACCGGCCTTCGCCTACTCGGCGGGAGCGGCCGCGCTGCTCGACAAATTCCACGCCGCCCCCGAGTCCGCCGGGCTCACCGAGGCACTGGCCGCCCTGCCCGAGGACCCCGCACTGCTGCCGGTGCGGCGCCAACTCACCGCCGCCTGGCTGGAGTCGAGCGCCGCCGACGCCGACCCGGGCGACCTCGCCGAGGCCGCGGCCGTACTGCTCTGCCCGACGCTGCCGCGCCGCGCCGCCGAGGGCGCCGCCGCCGCCCGGCTGACCGGGCTGCTCGGCGACCACCCGCGGCTGACCGGCGGCTCGCTCGACCTGAGACTGGACGAACTGCTCGGCCGGGTCAGGGAGTTCGAAGCCGTGGAGGTCCCCGGCTACCGGGCCTACCAGCGGCTGCGCGGCGAGCTGCTGGCCGCCGAGCACACCCGGCTGCGGCTCGACCGGTACCGGCCCGCACCGCTCAACGGATTCGTCCGCAACCGGCTGATCGACCAGGTGTACCTGCCGCTGATCGGCGACAACCTCGCCAAGCAGCTCGGTACGGCGGGCTCCGGCGGGCCCGTGGACCGCAGCGGCCTGCTGCTCCTGGTCTCCCCGCCCGGCTACGGCAAGACCACCCTGGTCGAGTACCTCGCCGAGCGGCTCGGCCTGCTGCTGGTCACCGTCAGCGGCCCCGCGCTCGGGCACCGCGTCACCTCGCTGGACCCGGCCGAGGCCCCGGACGCCACCGCCCGGCGCGAGCTGGAGAAGCTCAACTTCGCGCTGCACGCGGGCGACAACGTGCTGCTCTACCTGGACGACGTCCAGCACGCCTCGCCCGAGTTCCTGCAGCGCTTCATCCCGCTGTGCGACGCCCAGCGCCGGATCGACGGCGTCTGGGACGGCGAGGCCCGCGAGTGGGACCTGCGCGGCAAGCGCTTCGCCGTGGTGATGGCCGCCAACCCCTACACCGAGTCCGGCCGGCTCTTCCGGCTGCCCGACATGCTCGCCAACCGCGCCGACGTGTGGAACCTCGGCGACGCCGTCGCCGGACGCGAGGACCTCTTCGCGCTCAGCTTCGTCGAGAACGCCCTGCCCGCCAACCCGCACCTGGCCCCGCTCGCCGATGTCGGGCGGGCCGACCTGGACACCCTGCTGGCCCGCGCGGCCGGCACCCCGGGCGGGCGGCTCGCGGGCGCCTGGCCGGGCCCCGAGGTCGAGCGGATGACCGCCGTCCTGGCCGGGCTGCTGCACCTGCGCGGCACCGTCCTGGCCGTCAACCGCGCCTACCTCGCCTCCGCCGCCCAGGACGACCGCGCCCGCACCGAGCCGCCCTTCCTGCTCCAGGGCTCCTACCGCAACATGGCCAAGCTCGCCCAGCGCCTCGACCCGGCGCTCACCCGACCCGAGCTCGACGCCCTGCTGACCGACCACTACCGCGCCGAGGCCCAGCCGCTGGGCGCCGACGCCGAGGCGCAGCTGCTGAAGCTGGCCGAGCTGCGCGGCACCCTGACGCCGGAGCAGGCGCAGCGCTGGGAGGAGCTGAAGCGCGCCCGGCGGGGCTGAGGGGGAACCCGGGGGTGTAGCTGGCTACACCCCCAGAAGTGAACCCCCGGTCATTGAGCCACCCCCGTCCCGCGCGATGGGATGTGATCATGAACGCCACGGACTTTGCCGTTGAACTCCGCTCCGTCCGCCGGACCTACCGGCGCGGGCCCGAGCCCGTCATCGGCCTGGACGAGGTGAGTGTCGGATTCCCCTTCGGCACCTTCACCGCCGTCATGGGCCCCTCCGGCTCCGGCAAGTCCACCCTGCTGCGCT
The DNA here is from genome assembly GCF_040609455.1 of Kitasatospora sp. NPDC004669. Taxonomy (NCBI): domain Bacteria; kingdom Bacillati; phylum Actinomycetota; class Actinomycetes; order Kitasatosporales; family Streptomycetaceae; genus Kitasatospora; species Kitasatospora sp. NPDC004669. The sequence goes on along the minus strand of NZ_JBEXKB010000016.1, from coordinate 87,897 downwards.
CGGCCGCCGGCCTGGAGGCGATCGACCGGGGCGAGGTGCGGGTCGACGGCATCGTCCTGGGCGGCCTGCGCGACAAGGAGCTGACCGTGCTGCGGCGGGAGCGGATCGGCTTCGTCTTCCAGTCCTTCAACCTGCTGCCCGCCCTGACCGCAGCCCAGAACGTGGCGCTCCCGGCCAGGCTGTCGGGCCGTCGCCCCTCCCCTTCCGAGGTGACCGCCGCGCTGGCCGCGGTCGGCCTCGCCGACCGGGCCGGGCACCGGCCGGGCGAGCTCTCCGGCGGCCAGCAGCAGCGGGTCGCCATCGCCCGGGCGCTGATCACCCGCCCCGCGGTGCTGCTGGCCGACGAGCCGACCGGCGCGCTGGACACCCGCAGCGGCCGCGAGGTGCTCGCCCTGCTGCGCACCATGGCCGACGACCCCGGCCGGGCCGTGGTCATGGTCACCCACGACCCGGTCGCCGCCTCCTACGCGGACCGGGTGCTCTTCCTGCGGGACGGCCGGCTGGACGGCTCGCTGGAGCGGCCCACCGCCGAGCAGGTCGCCGCCCGGATGACCGCGCTGGAGGCCGTGGCATGCTGACCCTCGCCCTCGCCGGCCTCCGGCTCCGCTGGGCCTCCTTCGTCGGCAGCTTCGTCGCGCTGGCCTGCGGGGTCGCCCTGATGGCCACCTCGATCCTGGTCATCGCCGCCACCTCCGGCGTCCCCGACCAGGGCCGCCAGCGCTTCTCCGAGGCGCCGGTCCTGGTGATGGCCGACCAGAACGTGGATTTCAAGCCCGCGACCGGTGACGTCCAGCCGACCCAGGTCCCCGCCCAGCCGGGACTGCCCGCCGCACTGATCGCCGCCGTGGCCGCGACCGGCCGCACCGTCGAGGACCGCACCTTCTACGCCCAGCTCGCGGACGGCCCGCGCGGGCAGGTCGGACGCGCCTGGTCCACCGCCGCCCTGGGCGGCTACCGGCTCACCGCCGGCGCCGCCCCCGCCACCGACGACCAGATCGTCATCGGCGGCGGCCGCCCGGAGCAGGTCGGTCGGCAGGTCCGGTACGTCACCGCCGACGGCCCGCACACCGCGACCGTCGCCGGCGTCACCGAGGCGCAGCCCTTCGAGCACGCCGTCTTCTTCACCGACGCCCGGGCCGCCCGGTTCTGCCCCGCAGTCGGCGTGCTGGCCGCCTTCGGCCCCGCCGACGCGGTGCGCCGGGCCGTGGACGCGACCGGCGGCGCGAGCGTCGCCCGGGTGCTCACCGGCGCCGAGCGCAGCCAGGCGGACCCGCACCACGCCGAGGTCGGCAGCCGACTGGACGGCGTCCAGACCCCGCTCGGCCTGTCCGCCGCGGTCTCCGGCGGCACCGCCGTGTTCGTGGTGGGCGGCACGTTCGCGCTGTCCATCGCCCAGCGCCGCCGCGAACTCGCCCTGCTGCGGCTGATCGGCGCCACCCGCCGGCAGCTGCGCGCCCTGGTCAACCGGGAGGCGCTGGTGGTCGGCGTGCTGGCCTCCGCCGCCGGGTGCGCGCTCGGCGCGGCCGGGGCGGCGCCGGCCGCGCGCTGGCTGATCGACCACGACATGGTGCCGGCCGAATTCACCGTCCCGGTCACCTGGTGGGGGCTGCTCGTCGCGGCCTCGATCGGGCTGCTGACCGCGATCACCGGCGTGGTGTTCTCCTCGATGAAGGCCGGGCTGATCAACCCCGGCGAGGCGCTCGCGGAGGCGGATGCCGAACGGACCTCGCGCGCCGTGCTGGCGTTCCGCTGGGCGAGCGGCCTGCTGGTGCTGGGCGGTGGCATCGCGGCCCTCGTACTGACGGCCCGCAGCTGGCCCGACGCCGCGGCCAACGCCGCCGACTCGCTCTCCCTGCTGCTGGCGATCGTCGCCGGCTGCGTGCTGCTGGCGGCCGTGCTGGCCGGCCCGGCGATCCGGCTGCTGACGGTGCTGCCCGCGCTGGTGGCCCGGCTGCGCGGCCGCTCCGCCGAGGACGCCGGCGGCATCGCCTGGGCCACCGCCCGGCAGAGCTCGCTGACCGCCTTCCGGCGCACCGCCGCGACCACCACCCCGGTGGTGCTGATCATCGCCTTCGCCGGGTGTCTGCTCGGCAGCATCGACACCATCAACCGCTCGCAGGTCACCGAGGTCCGTGACCAGCTGTCCGCCGCCGACCTGGTCGTCACCCCGGCCGGCACCCCCGGGCTGAGCCGGGCCGTGGCGGAGCGCGTCCGTGCCGTGCCCGGGGTGCAGGCCCTGGTGATCACCCCGACCTCCGTCATGGCGACCGTGGCCGACGGCCGGGCCCTGGTGCCCTTCCGCGCCGCGACGGCGGACCCCACCGCGCTGGCCGCGGTCGACCGGCTCCCGGTCGTCGCGGGCTCGCTCGCCGACCTCGGCCCCGACTCGATCGTGCTCAGCCGCACCTGGCCCGGCTCGCCCGCGGTCGGTGGGCAGGTGTCGGTCCGGCTGGCCGACGGCACCCCGCGGGACCTGCGGGTCGCCGCCCTGCTCGGCACCGGCGCCGAGGCCGTCCAGGCCTGGGTGACCGGCCCCAACGCCGTCACCGGCGGTGTCGGCGGCCCGGCCTTGGTCAGCCGGATCGACCTGCGGCTGCTGCCCGGCACCGATCGCGAGCAGGCCACCGCCGCGCTGCGGACGGCCGTGGACGGGCTGGGCGCCCGGCTCACCACCCCGGAGGCGGTCTGGTCGGCCGCCACCGACAGCACCGAGCAGGAGTCCTGGAACGCCCTGCTGATGATCCTCGGCCTGGTGATCTGCTACGCGGCCGTCACACTGGCCAACTCGCTGGTGATGACGGTCAGCGACCGCCGGCAGGAACTGTCCCTGCTACGGCTGGCCGGCGCCACCAGGGGCCAGGTGCTGCGCGCCGTCGCCGTCGAGACCCTGATGTGCGTGGCGGCCGGTACCCTGCTGGGCGTGCTGGGCACGGCGATCAGCGTCGGCGGCTCCTGGGCCGCGCTGACCAACCTGGTCGGCCCGACGCCCGCGGTGGTGCCGTGGACGGTGCTGGGCGCGCTCGCCGCCTGTTGCGCGGCCATCGCCCTGCCGGCGGCGGTGCTCCCGGCGGCGCTGGCGCTGCGCGGGCGGGACGGGCAGGGCATCCTGCGCGGGGCGGCGGGGGCGGTCTGAGCCCTCGACCGGAGCGCGGGGACGTGGGACGAGGCGATGGCGCTGATCACCTCCTGGCCGAGGACCGCCCTGGTCAGCTGATCACTCAAGTCCTACGACCGTACGGCTGCTCCCGGTGGGGTGGACCCCCGTGGCGCCGCCGGGAGCGGTCGCGGGCCCGCCGCTAGCGTGTCCGCATGGGCGCTCAGGAACTCGATCTCTCCGGGCTGCGACGGGTGTACGGGCGGGCCGGGAGCCGCTGGTTCTACACCCGGGTGGCCCGCAACGCCCGGCACTGGGGGTGGACGGAGCCGGGCCAGTCGAAGTGGCGGCTGTGGCGGGCACAGCGACAACTGGAGGACGTGCTCGGCCGCAAGCTGGCGCTGCCGCCCGGTTCGCGGGTGCTGGACGCCGGCTGCGGGGCGGGCGTGGTGGCCCGGGCGATGGCGGACCGGTTCGGGCTGCGGGTCACCGGGGTCGACGTGCTGGACTTCCACCTCGCCGAGGCCCGGCGTCTCAGCACCCGCACCGCGCTGGCCGACCGGACCGCCTTCTCCTGGGGCGACTACCATCAACTCCCCTTCTCTGATGGCGAGTTCGCCGGCGCCTACTCGATGGAGACGCTGGTCCACTCCTACGACCCGCCCCGCGCGCTGGCCGAGCTGCACCGGGTGCTGCGCCCCGGCGGCCGACTGGTGCTGCTCGGCCCGATGAGCACCGCCCCGCTGGACGAACTGCCGTCGCGCGCCCGGGCGTTGCTCGAACCGTACCTCGACGCCATGGTGATGACGGGCGCCAAGCTCTACCACGCCCGCAACCTGCCGCGCCTGCTCACCGAGGCCGGCTTCGAGGTCGAGGAGGCACTGGACGCGACGGCGCACTACACGCCCACCACCGAGGCCGTGCACACCTACTTCCGACTTCCGTGGGAGCTGCTGCGCCGCGTCGGCGACCCGGCGAAATGGCTCAATCTCCGTTCCACGGTGGAGATGTACGGCGTGCGCGAGTACGTAGCCTGGTACGTTCACACGGCCGTCAAGCCGCCGAGGTGACCCCTGCCACGGATCGGGCCGTTCCGGCGCCGGGCGCAGCCGTTCTATCCCGGGGGCTCCGAGGTCGACGACATCACCGAGGCGGCCAGCGACTCCCAGAGCGGGTCGGGCAGCCCGGGGACCGTCCGCCCCTCCGACAGCCACAACCGGGCCAGCTCGACATAGATGGGCACCTCCGGATCGGGTTCCGGAGGGCGCCCCGCTCCTGGCAGGATCGTTTCCTCGGCTGGCCAATACTGCGGGACCGGCATCACCCCAAAACTACTCACATCCGCCCAACGCGCCCCGCCCGCCCCGGGTCACGGCCGCGTCAACCCGACGGCACGCACATCAACCCCACGCGGGCCGGGCACCCGGCCGTACGCGGGAAGTCGGACCGGCCGCCCTCCCGCGCACGCCGTACGGCCTACCGCCGCCGCCCCGCCGCCAGCAGCTCCGCCACCGTGGCCAGCTTCACCCGCGGCCGCCCCTGCGCCTCGCCCCGCTCGCGCTCCGCCCGCTCCACCGCGCGCAGCTCCCGCAGCCCGACGGCGTCCGGCCGGCGCCGTCGCACCAGCCGTTCGAAGTCCCGGCGCCCCGCCGCCGGGGCGGGCAGCGCCCGGGCCACCGCGTCGTCCAGCAGCGCGTCCACCGTCTCCCGCGCGCAGGCCCGGTTGGCGCCGATCCCGCCGGACGGCCCCCGCTTGGCCCACCCGACCACGTACGCCCCGGGCAGCGCCCGCCCGGTGGCCGGGTCGACGACCCGCCCGCCGCGCTGCGCGACCGTCCCGGTCCGCTCGTCGAAGGGCAGCCCCGGCACCGGCACGCCCCGGTGCCCGATGGAGCGCACCACCAGCGCGGCCCGCAGGGTGTCGGTCCCCCCGGTGGCCTCGGCCTGCCCCGCCGCCGTCATCCTCGTCCGTTCGACGGTCACCGACTCGACCCGCCCGTCCCCGGTCAGTGCGACCGGCGCGGACAGGAAGCGCAGCACGATCCGCCGCCCCGGCCCCGGCTCCGCGCCCCCGTCGTACGGCACCAGCGGCAGCCCGGCCAGCAGCGCGGCCCGCGAGTCCGGCGCGGCCGTCTCGATCGCCGCCCGCACCCGCGGGTGGTCCTCGACCACCAGCTCGACGCCGGGCAGCCGACGCAGCGCCAGGAACTCCGGCCTGGTCCAGGCCGCCTGCCCGGGCCCGCGCCGGGCCAGCAGCACGACCTCCCGCACCCGGCTGCGGCGCAGCGCGGCCAGCGCGTGGTCGGCGATGTCGGTGGCGGCGAGCCGGTCGGGGTCGGTGAGCAGGATCCGGGCGATGTCCACCGCGACGTTGCCGTTGCCGACCACGACCACGCGCTCGGCGGACAGCTCCACGGCGTCGGCCGGCACCGTCGGGTCGGCGTTGTACCAGCCGACGAAGGCGGTCGCGGGCAGGCTGCCCGGCAGGTCCTCGCCGGGGATGCCGAGCCGCCGGTCGGAGGCGGCGCCGACCGCGTACACCACCGCGTGGTGGTGCGCGGCCAGCTCCTCGTGGGTGACGTCGGTGCCGACCTCCAGGTTGAGGTGCATCCGCAGCCGAGGGTCGTGGAAGACGCTCGCGAAGCTCTCCGCGATCCGCTTGGTGGACTGGTGGTCGGGGGCGACGCCGTGCCGCAGCAGGCCGCCGGTGACCGGCAGCCGGTCGATCATGGTGAGCTCGGCGCTGGTGCAGCACAGCAGCTCTTGCGCGGTGTACCCGGCGGAGGGCCCGGTGCCGACCACGGCGATCCGCAGCGTGCCGAGCTCGCCGGGCAGGCTGCGCGGGAAGCCGGGCGCGCCCCAGGCGTGGTCGTTGGGGTGGTCGCGGAACCAGTCCCGGTTGAGGTCGCCGAATACGGTGTCCGGCCCGCGCAGCCGGTCGACCGGGAACACCGCGTCCACCGGGCAGGCGTCCGCGCAGGCGCCGCAGTCGATGCACGCCTTCGGGTCGATGTAGAGCATGTCGGTGGTGCCGAACTCCGGCTCGTCCGGGGTCGGGTGGATGCAGTTGACCGGGCAGACCGACACGCACGAGGCGTCGTTGCAGCAGGTCTGGGTGATTGCGTAGGCCATGGCCGGATCGGGGCCCCTCGTTGTGACTGATTGACCGTCAGAGCATGTGTACGCGGCGGTAGACGGCCGCCGAGCGGCTGGTGAGCAACCCGGCCTCGGCGAGGAAGGCCATCAGGTGCCGTGAGCTGTTGCGCATCATCGCCTTGCGGTGCTCGCTGCCCTTCACCTCGGCGAGCGCCCGTCCGACGTCCAGCCCGGCGGCCTTGTACACGCCCGGGTGGACCATGCTGCTGACGATGACGTACGCGCCGACGGCGATGCCGGTGGCCGAGGTGCGGCGGCGGGCCGGGCCGGCGTGGCGCATCCGCTCGCGGATCTCCTGCCGGGCGAACTTCATGTGCCGCGACTCCTCGACCACGTGGATCCGGGAGGTACCGCGGACGATCTCCAGGACGTTCTCGCCGCGCATCCAGTCGCGCTGCATGACGTCCAGCACCTCCTCGGCCACCAGGATGCCGCCGTAGGCGAGTTCGCCCTTGGCGAGCGCCTTGAACGCGCGGCCGGCCTGGGCGATCACCTTGTTCGGCCGGTAGGCGGGGACGCCCATCTTCTCGCAGGCGCGGGCGAACATGATCGAGTGGCGGCACTCGTCGGCGATCTCGGTGAGCGCGAACTGGAACTCGGCGCTGGCGGGGTTCTTGAGGTACTGGTCGCGCAGCACCATCTGCTGGAGGATCATCTCGAACCAGATGCCGGTGTTCATGATCGAGCAGACCTCGTGTCGGGTGAGCGTGATCCGCTGCCGCTCGGTCATCTCGCCCCAGAGCCGGGTGCCGTAGAGCGTGCTCCACTCGGGGTTGAGGCCGTAGTGCTCCTCGGGGAGGGGCGCGTCCCAGTCGATCTCGGCGGAGGGGTCGAAGGAGAGGGTGGCGGCCGACTCCAGCAGCCGCTTCGAGACGTCGTCGTCGGCCGCGGTGTGGCCGTGCTCCGCCTGCCGGGTGAGAGCCATGGCTGCCTCCAGGTGCCTGCCCCGCGGGTTCCCGCTCACCCGCTTATTAGACGGACAGTACAATAAGAGCCCGCCGCCGAGAACCCCCTGCGCGGCAGGGATACGGCGCACGGAGCCGCGGCGCGCGCCCCGTCGCGGGCCAACGCGAAGGGCGGGGCCCGCCCCGAGGCCCCGCCCTGATCGCACCTCTCAATCGAAGCGACGGACGGGGGCTTCGACATCGGGCGAGAATGTTCTTCGGAGATTCTCGGCGTCAGTCGAGGACTTCCCCGGGCCGCCGCAACGCGGACCGGCGGCGACCGAGAGTCGGGGCCAGATCCGGCTCACCCCGAAGAAGGCGTCGAGTTCCTCGTCGCCCAGCAGGTCGCGCCGTTTCGCCGCCCGGATCGAGTCGCCCTCGCACACCACGGCGAAGTGCGCGCCGTACACCTTCTCCGCCGCGATCCACTCCCGGCCGGCGGACACGCCGGAGCAGCCCCGGGCGGGGATCTTCGGGTAGGGCCGCAGCTCGGACTCCTCGAACGTCGTCTCGGACACGAACAGATCCTCGCCGGGGAACCCGCCCGTCGGCAACGGGGATTCAACGTCCGGCGCCGGTCCGGGCCCGGACCCGGTCACCGGCCCGCCGTTGCTCCGTCATGTCCGCCACTCCCCGGCCGTTCGCTCCTCGCCATTCGCTCCGCAGCCGCTTCACCCAGCCTCCCAGAGCCGGGCCAGGTGCGCGTGCAGGAGTTCCTCCGCCTCCTCCGACGTCCGCTGGCCGATCAGCACATGCCCGGTGAGCCCGTCGGCGAGGGCCAGCACGGTACGGGCCTCGCGCCGGGCGTCCACGGATCCGGAGGCCTCCGCGACCAGCCGGGTCAGCAGCCCTTCCAGGTCCGCGTAGCTGCTGCGCAGGCTCGCCGCCAGCGACGGGTTGACGGCCGCGGCGGCGAGGAAGGCGAGCCAGATCCGCGCCTCGGCCCGGCGTTCCTCCCGCAGCAGCGCGACCTCACCGACCACGTGTCCGACGGCGCTGGCCGCCGACTGCGCGGGCGCCGCGACCAGTCGGGCGTGGGCCCGGCCGGTGACCTGTTCGCCGATGTGGTCGAGGGCGAAGCGCAGCATCTCGTCCTTGGTGCGGAAGCAGCGCTGGACGGCGCCCATCGAGACCTCTGCCCGGGTGGCGACGTCCCGCAGGGTGACGCCCTCCAGGCCCTGCGAGTCGATCAGCGCGCAGACCGCCTCGGCGATCCGTCGGCGTCGTTCCTCGTGGTCGACCTGCTTCGGCATTCGAAGACCCCCTTTAATCCGATGCAAGCGTATCGGCTTCCCGGCTAGGGTTCCGATGCAATCGCATCGGAACCTGTCGGAAGTCCCGTCGGAAATCCCGTCGGCAACCCGTCGGAGAACCTGTCGGAGGACCACATGTGGAAACTCCCCGCCACCGCCATCGCCGCCGCCGTCCGCGGCGGTGAGGTGTCCGCCCTCGACGTGGTGGACGCCCACCTCGCCCGGATCGCCGAGGTCAACCCGCGCGCCAACGCCGTCACCCAGCTCCTCGCCGACCGCGCCCGCGCCGCCGCCCGGGCACTCGACCGCCGCCACGCCGCCGGGGAGCCGCTCGGCCCGCTCGCCGGAGTGCCGTTCACCGTCAAGGAGTGCACCCGCATCGAGGGCGTCCCCACCACCTTCGGCACCCCGCGCTTCCGCGACCTGACGGCCCCCGCCGACGCGATCCCGGTGGCCAGGCTGCGCGCCGCCGGGGCGATCCCGATCGGGCACAGCAACCTGCCGACCCTGATCCTGGCCGGGATGCACACCCGCAGCGAGCTGTACGGCGACACCCGCAACCCCTGGGACGCCCGCCGCACCCCCGGCGGCAGCAGCGGTGGGGACGGCGTGGCGGTGGCCACCGGCATGGCCGCGCTCGGACTGGGCAACGACTCCGGCGGCTCGCTCCGCATCCCGGCCGCCTTCTGCGGCGTCGCCGCGCTCAAGCCGACCACCGGCCGGTTCGCCGCCGACCAGCGCGTGCTCGGCCCGGACGACCCCGGCCCGGCCTCTCAACTCCTTGTCACCGACGGCTCCTTGGCCCGCACGGTGGCCGACCTGCGGCTCGCGTACGAGACCCTGGCCGGCCCCGACCCCCGCGACCCGCGCGCCGTCCCCGCGCCGCTGTACGGCGGCCCGCTGTTCGGCCCCGACGGCCCGCCCCGGGTCGCCGTGGTCGCCGACCCGGGCGGCCACGGCGTCCACCCCACCGTCCGCCGCGCCGTCGAGGCCGCCGCCGGGGCGCTGCGCGAGGCCGGGTACGACGTCCGCGAAGTCCCCGACGTGCCGCGGCTGGACGAGGCCATGGACGCCTACCACCGGCTCGCCGTCACCGAGTTCGCGCCCAGCTGGCCCGCCGTCCGGCAGCTGCTGGGTGAGGGCGGCGACCGCTTCATCGAGCTGACCATGCGCAGCGCCCCGCCCGTCGACGGCGCCGGGCTGATCGGCCTCATGGGCACCTGGATGAACGTCCGCCGTTCCTGGACGGAGTTCCTCGACGAGTACCCGCTGCTGCTCGGCCCGGTCTTCACCGAGCCGCCGGTCGAACCCGGCCTGGAGTCGCGGGACCAAGCGGGCCGCGACCGGGTCGCCACCGCGATGCGGCTCTGCTCGGTCACCAGCTTCGTCGGCGTCCCCGCCGTGGCCGTCCCCACCGGACTGGCGGCCGACGGCCTGCCCACCGGCGTCCAGTTGGTCGCACGGCCCTTCCGCGAGGACCTCTGCCTCGCCGCCGCCCAGCACATCGAGGACCGCCTCGGCGTCCTCACCCCGATCGACCCGCGGCAGGACCGGCCCGGACGGCGGGATTCGACCTCCGCCTGACACCCGCCTTGCCATTGCGCGACGCCGTCGACAAGGGCTTGGGGATTCCGACGAAGCCCTCGAACCGGGGCCGTTGAACCGCCCGCCCGGCGCGAAGAAGCTGGGTACCAGGATCCCGTGCGGCGTGTGCGGGCCCGCCGGGCCGTCGCGGACAGCGGCCTGGCGACCGCCGCGCTCGACCCGTACCGGACCCGGCGTCAGCCTGGGCACCGCCTTCGGCACCCTCGCCGGACTGGAGGCCCGGTACCGGCTGTTGAGCGACGGCGGTCGCCGCGGACCGGGCGCTGCACTTCTCGCTCTCGCACAGCGGGGACCTCGCCCTGGGCGGGGTGGCGACCCGGCCGATCGGCGTGGACGTGCAGCGGCTACCCTCGGCCGTGGCCGTGGCCCTGCCGGCCCTGCACCCGGACGAGCGGGCCGAGCTGCTCGCCCGGCCGCCCCGCGCGGCGCGGCAGGCGCTGTTCGGCCGGCTCCGGACCCACAAGGAGGCCTACCTCAAGGGTCTGGGCACCGGCTGCACCGCGCCGAGCGCCGACCACCTGGGCGTCGGCCCCGCCCTGCACCCGGGCGGCTGGACGGTGGCGGGCATCCCCTGCGATCCCGGCCGCGCCGCCTCGGCGGCCGTGCGCGGAGCCCCGCCGGCCACCGCGCAGGTCCACCGGCGGCCGGAGTCCCGGCTCACGGCCGCCGAGCAGCCCTTTCCCATCACCGCAGGAGTCCCCATGGCACGACGGACATCGCCCACCACCGCCCCCGCCGGACCGGAGGCGGCCGCATGAGACTGCTGGTCACCGGCGGCGCCGGGTTCATCGGCTCGCACTTCGTCCGCACCCTGCTCGACGGCGGCTACCCGGGCCACGAGGCCTCCCGGGTCACCGTCCTCGACAAGCTCACCTACGCCGGCAACCGGGACAACCTGCCCGCGGCCCACCCCCGGCTGGACTTCGTCCGCGGCGACATCTGCGACCCGGAGCTGCCGGCCGGCCTGCTGCCCGGGCACGACGCGGTCGTGCACTTCGCCGCCGAGTCGCACGTGGACCGCTCGGTCCGCTCGGCCGCCGAGTTCGTCCGGACCAATGTGCTCGGCACCCAGACCCTGCTGGACGCCTGCCTCACGGCCGGGGTCCGGCGCTTCGTCCACATCTCGACCGACGAGGTCTACGGTTCGATCGCCGAGGGCACCTGGACCGAGGAGTGGCCGCTGCTGCCCAACTCCCCGTACGCCGCCTCCAAGGCCTCCTCCGACCTGATCGTCCGCTCCTACCACCGCACCCACGGCCTGAACGTGTCGATCACCCGCTGCTCCAACAACTACGGGCCGTACCAGCACCCGGAGAAGCTGATCCCGCTGTTCACCACCAACCTGCTGGAGGGCCGGCCCGTCCCGCTGTACGGCGACGGACTCAACGTCCGCGAGTGGCTGCACGTCGACGACCACTGCCGGGCGATCGCCCTGGTGCTCGACCGGGGCCGCCCGGGCGAGGTCTACAACGTCGGCGGCGGCGACGAGCGGACCAACCGGGCCGTCACCGAGCGGCTGCTCGACCTGTGCGGCGCCGACCGATCGAGCGTGCGCCGGGTGGCCGACCGCAAGGGCCACGACCTGCGTTACGCCCTGGACGAGACGAAGATCCGCGAGGAGCTGGGCTACGCCCCGCGGATCCCCTTCGAACAGGGCCTCGCCGACACCGTCGCCTGGTACCGCGACAACCCCGGCTGGTGGAAGGCCGCCAAGTCCGCCCGACCCATCGAGGAAGGCGACGGCCGATGAACGACCACGAGGGCCTGCTACTCGACGAGACCGCCGAGTACCACCAGGACCTGCGGGGCGACGCCCCCCTTCGTCCCGGGGACGACCGAGATCCGGCCGGCCGGCGCCGGCCTCAGCCCTCGTAGGGACGGGCGGCGCGCCCCTCGCGCAGGGTCAGGCCCCACCAGGCGAGCTGGTCGAGCAGCACGGTGGCGGCCTTTCCGGCGCCGTCGGCGTCCTCGGGGCGACCCTGCTCGTCGAACTTCTCCCAGGCCATGTGGAAGCTGACGGTGTCCCGCAGGGTGACGGCGTGCAGCTCGGCGAAGACCTGGCGCAGCTGCTCGACGGCCCGCTGGCCGCCGACCATGCCGCCGTAGGAGACGAAGCCGACCGGCTTGGCCCTCCACTCGCTGTAGACGTAGTCGATGGCGAGCTTCAGGGAGGCCGGGTAGCCGTGGTTGTACTCGGGGGTGATGACCACGAACCCGTCGAGGCCCTCGATCCGCTGGGCCAGGGTGAGGGCGCCCGGCTGCGGCTCACTGGCGTCCAGGGTGAGCTTCAGCTCCTCGACCAGGGCGGGCTCGGACAGGTCGATGACATGGACCTCCATGTCGTCGCGCCCGCCGATCTCGGAGAGGAACCACTGGGCCACCTTGTCGGCGAAGCGACCGGTGCGGACGCTGCCGATGATGACGCCGATCTTGAGCGGGTTGCTGGCCATGGGGACTCCTGATGCGTGACGGATGGGAGTAGGGGGTGGAGCAAGGAGGTCGGCCCTCGGGGCGCGACGTCGGGCAGCGCCCCGGGGTGCCCGGGAGGGGGTGGCTCAGCCGGGCGGGTTCCAGCCCTGGCGGGCCGCGCAGTCGGTCGGCTGGGCGCCGGCCGCCTTCACCTTGACCCGCACCTCGCCCGGGCCGGGCCGGGGCGTCGGCAGCTCCATCAGCTCCAGGACCTCGGGGCCTCCGAATGCGCGGAATGCGGCAGCCTTCATGGCAAATCCCTTGTACAGAAACGGAATTGGTGTCAGATCCCCCTGCCGGGGACGGCAAAGCGAAGATAAAACCTCAAGCGGACTTGAGGTCAACCCGGTGGGCTGAAACTCTTCCCCGATGGCCGAATCCCGCCAGTCGTGGCCCCTGGCGGGGCGACAGCGGGCCGACGCCGCGTCAGAAACGGCGCGACGCCGGGCGGGGAGGCACGACAGGCCTCCCCCCCCCGGCGTCGCGGGGGGACTTCGCAGGTCAGCTGACCGTGGCGGTGGACAGCCGCGGCGCCTGGCCGGGTCCGGGTGGCACTGGACCGGGGTGAAGTCGTGTGCGGGAAGTCGACCCCGCCGACTCCCCGCACAGAGGCACCGACCGACCTTTCCTCACCCCGCCCGCAGCACTTCCCGGTACCACCGCGCCGACCTCCGCCACCCCTCCGGGAACGCGACCCCGGGCGGCTGGCCGAGGTCGGCCCACAGCCGGGTGCCATCGAACACGTGATCCGTCGTCAGCATGTCCAGCGAGGAGCTCGGCAGCCCCCGCGCGGCCAGCGCGGCCCGCGCCGTCTCCGCGTCGATCCGGCCGGCCGGGCAGGCGATCGCCCCGCACGCGGCCACGGCCCGCAGCAGCGCCGCGATCGCCACCGGCTCCGGGTGCGCCGCGTGGTAGACGGAGGCGCTCAGCGTGCCCGCCGGGGCGAGGCCCGCGGCCACCAGCAGCCGGGCCAGGTCCGTCACCGCGATCATCGAGGTCCGGGCCGGCCAGCCGTCCACGGTGCCCGGCAGTGCCCGCAGGATCCCGGCGATCCCGGGGCCGACCCATGCGTCGCCGGAGCCGTACACCAGGTGCGGCCGCAGCACGACGCCTCCGGCGCCGAGGACGGCGTCCTCGGCGCCGGCCCGGGTGCGGGAGGTGGCCGATCCCGGGTTGCGGACGAGGTCTTCCGGGTGGCTGCCGCGGAAGGTGCCGCGGCCGTACACGGAGGCGGTGCTGAGCTGGACGATGCGCCGCACGCCCGCCCGGCGGGCCTCGGCGACCAGGGCCGCGGTGCCGCGGGCGTTGACCGCCTCGTTGGTCTCGGCGTCGCCGCCGATCTGTGCGGCGCAGTGGATCAGGACGTCCACGCCCTCGCAGATCCCGGGCAGGCTCGCGGGTTCGGCCAGGTCGGCGTGGACGAGGTCGGCGGTGGGCTCGCAGGGGGTGCGGCGGTGGACCGTGAGCCGGAGTCGGGCGTGGTGCCGGCGGGCTTCACGGGCGACGTGTCCGCCGACGAAGCCGGCGGCTCCGGTGATCAGGACGGTGGGGGGCATCGCTGGTCTCTCGGTGCTCTGGTGCTGGTGGTTCGCGGGGTGGCGGGGTGGCGGGGTGGCGGGCTCGGAACCCTCAGGGCCGTACGGTGAGTTCGGCGGTGAAGACGGTCTCCTGGGACTGGCTGCCGGTCACCCGCACCCGGACGTCGCCGTCGGGGCCGGCCGGCGCCGGGTGGGCCTCGATCCAGCAGGGGGTGTCCAGTTCGGCGTAGCGGGCGAACTCGCTGCGTACGCCGAGCACGAGGGCGTCGGGCAGCCCGGTGGAGGCGTGCGCGGCCTGCCGGGCGGCTTCCAGCAGCACCATGCCCGGCACGTGGTCGACGGGGTGGTCGAAGTAGGTCGGGTGGGCGGTGTCGACCCGCAGCTCCCAGCGGTTCCGGCTGCCTTCCTCGGGCTCGGCGAGCACGACGTGCCGGGGGCTGCTGTGCCCGACCGCCACCGGAGCGAGGGCCGGGGACGTGGCGCGCGGGGCCAGGGTGGGCCGGTCGCCGCGCAGCCGCCGGAAGACGTGCGGGCTCATGCACCGGTACGCGGCGGAGGCGTCGGCGAGCGCCCTGCCGTCGCGCAGCACGGTGACGTCGTAGCGCATGCCCGCGAACCGGCCGGCCTTGCCACCGAGTTCGCGGCAGACGGTGCGCAGTTCGATCTCGGTGGGGGTGGGGCCCGCGAGGAGCAGGTCGGGTTCGGCGGTCACCGAGAAGTCGGTCAGCAGGAACTGGTGGCCGAAGGGCACGGCGAACTCGGCGTGGGCGAGCAGGGATCCGATCTGGCGCACGGACTCCATGAGCAGCATCGGGTCCTGGTGGACGCCCTCGCGGGCGAAGAGCGCGTGGCTGCGCGGCCATTGGGCGGTGACGGTGAAGGCGTGCTCGCGTTTCGCCCCCTCGCCTTCGGCGGTGGCCGTCCAGCCGGTCAGCAGGACCTCCGACACCGCGGCCCGGTGCACGTATTCGCGCGGGACGGTCGTGGTCAGCTTGGGCTCGCGTATGTGGGGGACGGTGCGACCGGCGACGTACGGCATGGACAGCGCTCCTGTCAGTTCCTGGGCAGGGGGGAGCGAGCCGTGACGTCGTCGTCATTCCCCCACGGCCGACGCGTTGCGCTCTAAGATACAGACATGTCAGTCCGGAATTTCACGTACGGATTTACTCTTCCTTTGCGACTGACCCCATCGCGCTCCAGGTCCGTCTCCTGGCCGGATTCGGTCCAGCGAGTGGATCACCAGGGTCCGCGGCGTCGACTTCCGCCTGGGGCACCCGCGACGGGGAATCGGTGACGGGGAATCGGTGACGGCACCTCCGCGACGGGCGCTCCCGCGTGGGCCCTTGCCGTCCACAGGGCTGGCCTAGTATACAGACAGGTCTGTTCATTAGGCGTGAAGGATTCGGCAATGGCCCAGCAGGAACGCGGCAAGAAGTCCAAGCGCTCGATCCTCGAAGCCGCCGCCCGTGTCTTCGACGAACGGGGCTACGACGCCGCGAGCACCAACGAGATCCTCGCGCGCACCGGGCTGACGCGTGGCTCGATGTACCACCACTTCCCCTCCAAGGAGGCCATCGCCCTGGCGCTGCTCGACGCCCACGGCGAGGCCCTGGCGGTGATCGACCACCCGGTGAAGGTCCAGTCCGTCATCGACCTGACCCTGACCTTCGCCGAACGGCTGCTGCACGACGCGGTGTTGCGGGCCAGCCTGCGGCTGACCATAGAGCGGACGTCCCTGCCCTGTCCGCCGCAGACCGCCTACGAGCAGTCCACCCGGACCATCCTGGCGCTGCTGCGCCAGGCCCAGGAGCAGGGCGAGATCCTGCCGGGCACCGATCTGCAGGAGGCCACCGAGACCATCGTCGGCTCGTTCACCGGCCTGCAGATCATGTCCCAGGCCTACACCGGCCGGGAGGACCTGGCCCACCGGGTCACCGCCTTCTGGCGTTTCATGCTGCCCGGCCTGGTCACCCCCGGCCTGATCGGCCGGTTGCGCATCACCCCGCCGCCGGTGGTCCCGCCGGCCGCCGACGCCGACTGACCGGCCCGGCACCACACCCACACCCCGCACCACTGCCCGCACGACCCCCCAGGGCGCGTCTTCTCAGGTCAAGGCCCGATACTGGCTGCCATGGCACGGGCACTGCTGATCGATGACGACTCCGAGCGCGGTTTCGGCTACCGTTTCGGACCGCTGTGACCATCGCCGACACCCCCGCTCCCCCACCCGAGCGCCCCAAGCCACTCCCGGACCCGCGCCCGCCCCGCCTGGTCCGCCTTCGCCGCGCCGTCGCCGGGCTGCGCCCGCGGCTGGTGGTCGCCTTCGTCGCCGTCGCCGCCCTGAGCGCCCTGGCCACCGCCGTGCTCACCTACCGGGCCGCGACCACCTCCACCCTGGACCTGACCAAGGACACCGCCCTGGACGAGCTGCGCCGCCGCATCGACATCCTCGCGCCGGCCCTGCCCTTCCCGCCGAACCAGAGCGAACTGGACCACCTGGCGAGCCAGTTGTCCGGCACCGGCGGCTTCCGCGACTGGCGCGTGCTGGCCTCCTACGGCACCGGCGCAGGCGCCGAGCACTCCCAGTGGACCCAGCCCGTGGCCGTCCCGCCCACCCTGGAGGCCACCGTCGGCCGCGGCCACGCCGCGTTCCAGCGCTTCACCGCGGGCGACGACCACCCCTGGCTCGCCGTCGGCGTCCCCGTCACCTACGCCACCTCCGGCCCCGCCGGTCCGGCCGGCGCCCCCTCCGGGCTGACCGTCTACGCCGTGCTGCCGCTCGACCGCGAGCAGAGCGCCGCCAACGCGCTGCTCGCCGGAGCCGCCGGGGCCGGGGTGCTGGTCGCGGTCCTGGCCGCCGGGCTGGCGCTGCTGGGAGCCCGCCAGGTCCTGCACCCGGTCCGGGCCCTGAGGGACGCCGCCCACGCCCTCGCCCAGGGCAAGCTGGACACCCGGCTGACCGTCACCGGGCACGACGAACTCGCCCAGCTCTCCAAGACCTTCAACCACACCGCCCGCACCCTCCAGGGCACCATCGAGGAGCTGCGCGCCATCGAGTCCCAGGGCCGACGGTTCGCCGCCGACGTCTCGCACGAACTGCGCACCCCGCTGGCCGCGATGCTCGCCGTCACCGACATCCTCGACGAGGACGCCGAACAGCTCCCGCCCGACACCGCCGCCGCCCTGCGCATGGTCAGCAACGAGACGCTGCGCCTGACCCGGCTGGTCAACGACCTGATCGAGATCTCCCGCCTGGACGCCGGGGCCGCCCCGCTGCGCGCCGAGTCCATCGACGCGGCCACCGCCGTCCGGGAGACCCTCGACCTGCGCGGCTGGATCGACCAGGTCGAGCTGGAGCTGCCCACCGCCCTGCCCGTACGGCTGGACCCGCGGCGCTTCGACGTCGTCGTCGCCAACCTGGTCGGCAACGCCCTGCGGCACGGCCGCCCGCCCGTCCGGGTCGCCCTGCGCGGTTCGGACGACGACCTCGTGCTCACCGTCACGGACAGCGGTCCGGGCATCCCGCCCGCCGAACTCCCGCACCTGTTCGACCGGTTCTACAAGGCCGACAAGTCCCGCGCCCGCTCCGAGGGCAGCGGTCTCGGCCTCGCCATCGCCCAGGAGAACGCCCGGCTGCACGGCGGCGTCATCGAGGCCGCCAACTCGCCCGACAGCGGCGCGGTGTTCACCCTCCTCCTGCCCCGCGGCCTGGACACCGAGGAGGACCAGTGACCACCCGTCGACGCCTTCGCCTGGCCGGAGCCGCCACCGCCCTGCTGCTGGGCGCCTGCGGCTGCTCGATCTCCACCACCGGCCCGGTGCGCAGCGGCCAGCCGGCCACCGGCATCGACCCGGGCACCCGGCTGTACTTCCTCGACCAGCACGGCATCCGGCTGGCCATCCGCTCCAGCGCCCACCGCGAGGATCTCCAGCAGACCCTGAACACCCTGGTCGCCGGGCCCGACCAGGCGGAGAAGCACTCCGGCCTCTACAGCGACCTCCCACCGAACGGCCGCGTCCAGGCCACCGTCACCCCCGACACGGTCACCCTGCGGCTGTCCTGGTCCGCCGCCTCGCTGTCCGCCCCTGCCATCCAGCAGCTCGTCTGCACCGCCGAGGACGCCCCGACCGCCGGCCCGGCGCCGAGGATCGCGATCGTCAGCAGTGACGCCCCCTCCGCCATCCACCAGGAGTGCGACCTGCACCGCACCGGCTGAGCCGGGAGACGTCGGGCCGAACCACGGCAGGGCCGAACCACGGCGAAACCAAGAAGAAGGGCAGAACCAAAGAGAAGACAGAACCAAAAAGAAGGCGGGACAAAAGAAGCGGCCGGTCGACTCGAAAGTCAACCGGCCGATCTCTGTGCGCGAGGGGGGAGTTGAACCCCCACGCCCTTTCGGGCACTGGAACCTGAATCCAGCGCGTCTGCCTATTCCGCCACCCGCGCATCTGGGTGATGGGTTAAGCATAGACCATCTGGAGGGGTACCTCTGACCACCCCGGAACGGCCGGCAGGCGACGCCGGTCACCGACGACGCTGCCACCCCGACCCGGCCCCGGGCGAGCGCTGCTGGCCGATTGGAGTGAGAGGCCGCGCGCCGGGCCCGGTGCCTGCTCGTTTCGGGCGTAGTTCGCCGCGCCGCCCGTCGGAGGTCTGTGCACGCTTGACCAGGGCCCGGAAGCCCGCACGGCGTCGACCGCACCGGTCCGCCGTCCCCCCGGCCCATCACCGCACCGACGGGAGCACAGCATGATCGGGACCCCCGAGCCCTTCGATGACGCCGCGGGGCCGCCGCCCCTGCCGGGTTGCGCCGAGGACGCGGCCGCCGCGCTGAAGCAGATGTTCGTGGACCTGACCCAGGGCGCCCGGATGGCCCGCGGCCAGGACCCGGTCAAGCGGCCGGTGTTCCTCAAGCCGCACGGCGTCGCCCGCGGCACGCTCACGGTCGCCGACGACCTGCCGGCGGAGCTGCGCGTCGGTTTCCTGGCGGCCGCCCGCACCCGGCCCGGCGGCCTGGAGGCCTGGGTGCGGTTCTCCAGCGACACCGTGCCCGGTCTGCCCGACCTCAAGACCACCCTCGGCGTCGGCCTCAAGCTGTTCGGCGTGCCCGGCCCGAAGCTGCTGGAGGGCTACACCGAGGCCGACACCCAGGACCTGCTGCTGCAGAACCACGACGTGTTCTTCGTGGACACCGCCCAGGACATGTGCGAGTTCACCAAGGCCGGTGTCATCGACGGCAGTTACGACAAGTACCTGGCAGCCCACCCGATCACCGCCGGGATCCTCGACGACATGGCCAAGTCCGAGGCCAGCGTGCTGACCGCCGTCTACTGGGGCGTGCTCCCCTACGCCTTCGGGCCCGACCGCTTCGTCAAGTACAAGCTGGTGCCCGCCGGTTGCGAGCCGGGCGACCCGTCCGCCACTCCGCCCGACGAGGACCCGACCTACCTCGCCGCCGACCTGGTCCACCGGCTCGGGGCCGGCCAGGCCGCCTTCGACCTGATGCTCCAGTTCCGCACCGACGACGAGAAGATGCCGCTGGACATGGCGACGGTGCGCTGGGAGGAGTCCGAGAGCCAGCCCGTGAAGGTGGCCCGGCTGACCCTCCAGCAGCAGGACGTCACCGCGCGCGGCCAGGCCGCGTACGGCGAGAACCTCTCCCTCAACCCCTGGCACGGCCTCGCCGAGCACCGCCCGATCGGCAGCATCTCCGACGTGCGCAGGACGGTCTACCTGGCCTCGGCCGAGCAGCGCCGCAACGTCAACGGCGTCCCGACGGCCGAGCCCGGCCCGGCCCGCCCGCAGCTCACCCCGCCGCCGGCCCGCGACACCCGGATCGTCCGGGCCGCCGTGCACCCGGCGATCGGCGTGGCCCGGGTCGGCGACAGCATGATGGACGACTTCGTCCTCGCCCCCGAGGTCGACGACCCGCCCCCGCTGCCCGTCGGCAGCTACAAGGACGTCACCGGCGCCCTGAAGCGCCAGGCCGTCCGGTTCCGGGTCTACGGCTACAACGCCGCCGGCGAGCCGGTCGCCGAACTGACCGCCGACAACGCCGACCTGCGCTGGAAGGTGCACGTCGTCAACTCCAAGGCGGCCTGGTACCAGTTCCAGATCGCCCTGGACATCCCGGAGGCGGGCCAGGCCGACCCCAGCAATCTGCGCAACCCCAAGATCCAGGCCGACCAGCGCAAGGACCTCCTGGTCATCGACCCCGGCCCCCGCTGGGTGCGCGGCCGCAACCGCTCCGCCCGGCCCGAGTACCGCTTCGACACCGGCACCTTCATGGGCAAGCCCGTCTACCTCGGTGAGCTGCGCACCGACGACAGCGGCCGGCTGATCTTCCTCGGCGGCCGGGGCGTCTCGGCCTCGGCGACCGGCACACCGGCCGACACCTTCGCCAACAACGACGGCTGGCACGACGACGTCTCCGACGGCCCGGTCACCGCCGAGGTGAGCATCGACGGCCGCCCGATCCCGGTCGAACCGGCCTGGGTCGTGACGGCCCCGCCCAACTACGCGCCCGAACTCACCTCGGTGCGCACCATGTACGACCTGATCTGGGACGCCTTCGTCACCGAGGGCCGACTCCCCGAGCCGCCGCAGGTGTCCTTCACCTGGGACGTCCTGCCCGTGCTGCGCGGCCTGTGCGGCCTGCAGTGGGTCAACAAGGGCCTGGCCACCCAGTTCGGCTTCGACGGCCGCGAGGACCTGCTCACCGGACTCGGCGATCTGTCGGATCCCTCGCCGGTGCAGCGGGAACTGCGTCGCCAGGTCTGGCTGGCCGTCCGTAACTACGACCGCGACGGCATGTCACCCGTGCCCTGGCCGGCCGTCTACGGCGACGCGATGAACATCCCGCCCCAGTCGGTCCGGCAGCACGTGACGCTCTCCGCGCTCCAGTACCGGCTGCTCAAACGGTGGGCCGA
Organism: Kitasatospora sp. NPDC004669; assembly: GCF_040609455.1. Taxonomy (NCBI): domain Bacteria; kingdom Bacillati; phylum Actinomycetota; class Actinomycetes; order Kitasatosporales; family Streptomycetaceae; genus Kitasatospora; species Kitasatospora sp. NPDC004669. The sequence continues at coordinate 66,908 of NZ_JBEXKB010000016.1, read as the reverse complement.
CGGGGACTTCGTCAACGACTACGACCCGCACGCCGCGTCGCCCACCACCCTGGACGACGTCCCGTTCGCCGACCAGCCCGCGACCGTGGACCGGGCAGCACTCTCCTTCTGCCTCGCCGACGCCTTCCACCCCGGCTGCGAGCTCACCTGGCCGATGCGCCACACCACCATGTACACCACCCCCTTCCGGATCCGTCACCGCGACCCGAACGCGCCCGATCCCTCCTACGGCCCCACGCTCACCCCGGCCATCGCGCTCTCCTTCGACGGCCCGATGTACGCCCAGGCGCCGGGCGACCTGACCCGGTGGATGGCCGTGCCCTGGCAGACCGACACCGCGAGCTGCCGGGCCGGCTACGAGTACGGCTCCGGGCTCGGCCCGTACGACCCGTACCTGCCCACCTTCTGGCCGGCCCGGGTGCCCAACCACGTGCTCGCCGAGGAGGACTACGAGGTCGTGCTCGACACCTCCCGGCCGATCGCCGACCGCCTGGCCGCGTTCCAGAAGCGCCGGACCTGGCTGCGCTGGCTTCCCCACGACTACGTGGCCGCCATCAACACGATGGTGCAGGACTTCGGCAAGCTCGGCGTGGTCGAACGCCGCCCCGGCCCCACCGACGACCCCCGGCTCCCGGCGGAACTCCTGGTGGAGTCCGAGGTGAGCTTCCCCCGCGAGCCCGCCCCGCCGGCCGGGCGCAACCTGGTCACCGTGCACGTGGAACGCGGCGCCGACCCGGTCCTGGGCGCGGCCGCCCTGGCATCGGCGATCACCATGGCGGAGGCCCCCGACGAGGAGGTCTCGGCCGGGTTCATCGACAAGGTCAAGCGCCTGCGGCCCAGCCGGTGACCCACCTTGACGCCGTCGTCGCGGGCGGCGGTCCGGCGGGTGCCGTGGCGGCGCTCGTCCTGGCCCGGGCCGGCCACCGCGTCCAGTTGCTGGACGACGGCGGCCCGGGCCGGCAGGTCTTCAAGATCGGGGAGTTCCTGCCGCCTGCGGTTCGGCCGCTGCTGGCCGACCTCGGCTTGCTGGACGAGTTCCTCGCCACGGGTCATCCGGTGTCCACGGGGACGTACGCGGCGTGGGGGTCGGAGCGGCTGCACGGTCGCAGCCACCTGTTCGACCCGTACGGGCACGGCTGGCACCTCGACCGGCTGCGGTTCGACTCCTTCCTCAGGGACGCGGCCGTCGCGGCCGGCGCCGAGCTGCGGCAGGCCAGTGTGCTGGACCGGGTCGGCGGCGGTCTCGTCGTCCGCGAGCGGGCCACCGGTGCGGTGCGGGAGGTCTCGGCCCGCTGGACGGTGGACGCGACCGGCCGACGCTGTGTCATCGGGCGGCGGGGCGGACGTCGTCGGCGGCAGGATCGGCTGGTCGCCGCGTACGCGGTGTTCCCGGACGGCGATCCCGAGGCCAGGACCCTGGTGGAGGCGGTGGCGGACGGCTGGTGGTACACCACCCTCGTCCCGGCCGGGCGTCTGGTCGCCCATCTGACCGACGCCGATCTGGTGGACCCGTCGCTGCGCACTCCGCAGGGTTTCAGGGCGGCGCTCGGCCGCACCGAGCACGTGCGGCGTCGGGTGGCCGGGCGGGGTCCGGGCGCAACTCCCGTGCCGCGCTGGGCTCCGGCCCACGGCCTGCGGCTCACGCCGTCGGCCGGTCCGGGCTGGGTGGCGGCCGGGGACGCGGCGCTCGCCTTCGACCCGCTGTCCTCGCAGGGCATCCTCATGGCGCTGCACACCGGTGCCCGGGCGGGGCGGGCCGTAGCCGACTGCCTCGCCGACGAGGGGCGGACGACCGCCGCGCTCGCCGACTACACGGCGTTCCTGGACGGGATCGCGACGGCCTACCGAAGTAACCATGCGCATGCGTACGAGCAGGAGCGGCGTTGGCCCTTGAGCCCTTTCTGGGGTCGCCGCCGAACGGCGATCAGCCGCTCAGCGGCCTAGCCTGAAAGAGCCGAAACGTTCGCCCAAGGGGGTCAGTCATGACTACTCCGACGGGCGCCGTGCTGGATGCCGTGGAGGTCACCCAGTCCATTCAGGACCTCCAGCACGACGTCACCCTGATCGCCGGCAAGGTCACCGTGATCCGCGCCTACGTGAACGGCGCGAGCGGCCCCGCCATCGGCGTGACAGGCACCGTGACCCTGCTCCGGTCGGCCACGGATCCCCCGATCACCGTCACCTCGGCCAACACCGTCTCCCTCGATCCGACCGCGCCCAAGGACGTGCCCACCCGCCGGGCCGACGCCGGCCTGAGCCTCAACTTCGTCGTGCCGGCCGCACTGACGACCGCCGGAGGACTCATGGTGAGCGCGATCTCCCTGACCGACACCCTGACCGGTGCCAACGTCCCGTTCACCGGGCCCACCAGTGGCCCGGCGGTCTGGTTCCACGACTCCCCGCCGCTGCGGGTGCGAGTGCTGGGGCTGAGCTACACGATGGGGAACCCTCCGGTCACCTACACCCCGCGCGACATCGACTACAACTTCCTGATCAGCTGGCTCAAGCGCGCCTACCCGGTGGCCGACGTCATCGAGGCGCCGCACGCCATCATCAACGCCACGGCCACTCCGCCCTTCCAGTGCACCGACACCAACGCCCAGCTCGCCGCCATCCGCGCCCTCGACATCAGTGCGGGCGTCGACCGGCGCACCCACTACATCGGCCAGGTGGCCGACGGGGGGTTCTTCCTGCGCGGATGCGCCTCCGGCGTGCCGGACACACCCGACCCCACCACCGTCGCCTCCTCGCCCTGTGGCGCGGCGACCTGGAACTGGGACTTCGACGGTTCCTACGCCGACTGGTACGGCGGGCACGAACTGGGCCACACCTACGGCCGCAAGCACCCGGGATTCTGCGGTGAATCGCAGGATGACCTGCAGAACTACCCGTTCCAGAAGGGACAGCTTGCCGACACCCCGAACAGTTTCTGCGGGTTCGACGTGGGCGATCCCCGGCTGAACCTGCCGATGGCCGCCAAGCCGGGGGTGGATTGGCACGATGTCATGACCTACTGCAACTACCAGTGGCCGTGCAGCTATACCTACGAGGGCATCCGCCAGCGGCTGGTGGCGGAGGACACCCTTGCGGCCGGCGCCCCGGCACCGGCGGGCACTCCGGCGGCAGCCGCGCCCGTCTCAGCGGCCCCCCGCGAACTGAGAGTCACCACGGTCGGCGGCGGAGGCCGTCCCGACGAGCGGTTCCCGAAACTCTCGGTGACCGCCGCGCCGACGCCGGCGCCCGCCATGGCAGCGATGGGGGAGGGGCCCGGGGGCGGGCAACTCGTCAGCGTGGTGGGAACGGTCGACCTCACCAGCCGCAACGGCGCGATCAAATTCGTCAACCCGGTGCAGGCGACGGCCGGGCCGCCGGCCCAGGCCGGGCAGGCCGATGGGGCCGGACCGGACGGCGAGGTCCCGGTGGCGCTACGGGTCCAGCAGGCCGGCGGCGGGGCGCCGATCGACTTCCCGATCACGGTGAAGCTCACGTCCGACCCGGCGCCGGGGCAGGAGAAGACCGGCCTGGTCGATGCGGTCGTGCCGGTCGGGACCAACCCCGCGTCGGTCGAACTGCTCGTCGGCGGGCAGGTGGTGGACACCTTCCGCCCGGCGGCCCCGCCGCCGGCGCTACAGGGAGCTCGTCAATCGACGGCGGGGGAAGGCAAGTTCGGGCTGGCTCTGGACTTCGGTGCGGCCCCGATGGACGGCCACACGTTCGCCACGCAGGTCAGCACGGATGGCGGGAGGATCTGGCACACGATCGGGGTCGGGCTGAAGGACCCCGTGATCACGGTTGATCGGACTCAGTTCCCGCCCGGGACGGAGGTGAGGGTGAGGGTCATCTCGACCAACGGCTTCACCAGCACGACGTCGGACATCGAGAGCTTCCGGGTGTGAGCACTACACCGGGAAGTCACCGGCCTGGACGCCCGAGAGAAAGGACGCCCAGGCCGAGGCGGGGAAGGTGAGAACCGGGCCGTGCGGGTCCTTGGAGTCACGCACGGGGACGGCGCCGGGGAGAAATCCGGGGGCTACCTCGATGCAGTTGCCGCCGTCGTTGCCGCTGTAGCTACTCTTCCGCCAGGCGAAGGCCACCTCAATGCAGTTGCCGCCGTCGTCGCCGCTGTAGCTGCTCTTCCGCCAGGTCACCATAGCCAGCTCCTCGGAGGCCTTACGCCGGAAGGTCGCCCTCGCGGACGGCCGCTACGAAGGCTTCCCAGGCGGCGGCCGGGAAAACGAGGACCGGGCCGCTGGGGTCCTTGGAGTCACGCACTGGGACGGCGCCGGGGAGGGATCCGAGGGCTACCTCGATGCAGTTGCCGCCGTTGCCGCCGCTGTAGCTGCTCTTTCGCCAGACGGTCTCGTCGAGCCTGTTCCTCGTCATTTCTGAACCCTTCCAGCGCATCGGCGATCAGCGCAAGCGAGTCGGCTACCGACAGTGCCTCCCCGTGGAGCAGATCATAGCTGCGGCGATGCCGAGCCACGGTCGCCGGAACGTCGCTGGAATGGCCTCGATCGAGGCTCTCGGAGTACACCCAGGTCCGCCCGTCTGGCATCTCCAGAAACACCATGGAGGTGTTGACGACAGCTGGCCGACGAGTGAACGGCACAACCTGGATAATCACATTCGGAAGCTCCGCAACAGCTAGCAGGTGTTCCATCTGGCGCCTCATCACACGCGGCCCGCCGAAGACCGTCCGGATGGCGCTCTCATCGAGGATCACCAACAGGAGCGGTCCATCAGCCTCCAGGAACCGCTTTTGCCTCGCCAATCGAGCTGCCGTTCGTTCCTCGATGACGTCAGGCATGCCAGCCGCATCACTTACCGAGAACACCGCCTGCGCATACTCGCGACACTGCAACAGCCCGTTCACCACCGCGAGTTCCACGGCCTTGACGGCCACAGCTTCGGCTTCCATGTCGACATGGCTCTGGAACCAGTCCGGGTGCTCGACCGTCGCGTTCCAGTCCACCCGGCGCCAAAGCCGCTTCAGCGCCCCGCCAGTCCCGAGCAGCTCGTCCACGCGCTCGACCATCTCTGGAGCCATGCGCCGCTGGCCGCTCTCGTAGCGCGTGATGCTCACCCGCGTGCAGTGCAGGAGCTTGCCCAGATCCTCCTGCGTATAGCCAGCCGATTCCCGGTAGAACCGTAGCTCTTCGCCCCACATGACCGCCGAACTGGCCGTCAGTTCTGTCTTGAGTCGCCTATGTACCACGCCAGTCCCCCTCACGTACCGCATGTAACCGGTACCTGATTTCGGCCATCACCGTACCTCCACACCCCGATCATTGATACCGGAACGCAATCCTATGCATGCGCAGCGTGACAGCGCGCTCCGTTCGTACGCCCCCTTCCGCCCCCTCCGAGGTACCCCCATGCTCAAAACCCACCGCCCCCGCACGTTCGCCGCGCGCCTCGACTCCCGCACGGAGTCCACCCCCCTCGCGCGCCACCTCCTCCGCGCGTACCTCGCCGCGCTCCCCGCCGGCGACCGCTACTGCGACATCGCCGAGCTCCTCCTCGGCGAGCTGTTCGCCAACGCCGTCCAGCACTCCGACGCGCCCTCGGACCGCCTGATCGAGATCCGGTTCGCCCTCATCAACTCCCGCCTGCGCCTGGAAGTCCACGACGCCGGCAGCGGCCGCCCCACCCTCCACTCCGCCTCCCCCGACGACGAGCGCGGCCGTGGCCTCTTCCTCGTCAACGAACTCGCCGAGCGCTGGGGCTGCTGCCCCCGAGCGGGCGGCATCGGCAAGTTCGTCTGGGCCCTGGTCGCGCCCTCCCTCTCCCCCGCCACCGTCCCCGCCCTCGCGATCTGAACGGAGGCACCCCCATGCGACTCGCCCTTACCGCCCGGCACCTCCTCCACACCGGCCGCACCCCCGCCGAGGCCTATGCCGCCCTCGCCCGCCGGACCGGCGACCCCCTGCGTTCCGCCCGCGCGGTCTGCGCCGCCCTCGACATCCCGGCCGCCGACACCACTCGCCGCCTCGACGACTGCTACGGCGCCCTGCTCGCCAACCCGCGCCCCGACTCCGAGGCCGACACCGGCGAACTCCTGGAAGCCCTCGGGGTGTTCGACATCCCCAAGACCCTCGACGCCCGCGACCTCGCCGTCGTCGACCTCTTCCTCGCCGCGATCGACGCCATGGGCGGCATCCGGGCCGGCCACCAGCACGGCCTGGCCCGCTGGTTCACCACCGGTAACCTCACCGCCGCCTACCTCTCCCTGGCCGCCGCCCAGCCCCTCCCCCGCACCGGCGACCCGGCCCACTACTGGACCACCCTCGTCACCGTCGGCGAGCTGCTCTCCTCCTCCCCCACCCCCGACCCCCGCATCAAACCCGCCCTCACCCACTGCCGCACCCGCGCCGCCCAGGCCACCGCCCCTGGATGACTGATGCCAAAGGTCGATGGCCGTAGCCGGTCAGTGAGCACGTCATGAGCTGTCCGCTGTGGTCGTTGTGCCGGATCCCGGCGGTCAGCGCGGCGCTCGGTCAACGGCGCCCACCTCGTCCCGCTCGTCCGCGCCGGAGCCCGCTTCGAACGCGGCCCGCTGGTCGAGTGCGGGGCCCTACACCAGGTCGCTGATGACCGGGTGGTCCGTCGAGAGCGGGCAGATGAAGATGCGCATGGTCTCTCCCCGCCCGAGTACGACGTCGGTCGGCTCCTGGCGCTGACGCCGATCGCGTGAACCACCTTCGAGGAAGCCGACCGGAGCCCAGCTTTCCGTGCCGCCGTCCCATTCCCTGCTGGCGACCGCAGCGACGAAGCGCATCCCGCTGCCGCACGTGTCGCACCGCACCGGGCCGAAGTAGCCCTGATAGTTCCAGGGTTCATGGCCACCGAGCTTCCAGCCCGGGGCGGTCGAGAGGTCCCAGGAGTAGCGGGGGTCGTACTCCTCGGGGTCGTCGGGGTCACCGAAGGTCGCCATCTCCCATTCCTCGACTCCGGCTTCGAACTCCTCGCCCAGGGCGCCCGGGTGCGGGTACTCGGTCACCGGCTCCGGCCGCAACAGGCACGGGGTGGGCAGATAGCCGGGCTCACCGATGGCCACCGGCTCCGGCGGGGTCAGGAAGCGGTCTCCCAGGTCACCGGTGTGGCGGTAGCGGACCTGGACCCACGGGCCGGCGATTCCGTTGTAGGACGTCGCCGGATCGTCGTAGACGTGCTGGAACGGGCACCACAGGATCTGAAGGATGTCCGTGCCCTCCGGAAAACCGTCGTACCAGGGCACGTCGTGCGCATACACCTGCATCACGGGCAGCAAGGGCCACGACGCGTCCGCGGGTATCCGGTCCCAGGTGATCTCACCGTGGTAGGCAAACCTTGTCGACCGATCACCTCGGACGTTGGCGGGGCGATGGGGCTGCCGGCGCATCGGATGACGGCCACCCGGACAGGTCGGCCACGCCTCATCCTCCGGCCAGGCCGGCGGCCCTCCCACGGAGCTGTCACGCGGACCCGGATCCGCCGCCGCAGGGTGCAGCCGGACCGCTGTCCGCGCATGGGCGGCGAGCTCGGGAAAGACCGAGGCGACATCCAACGGCCGCGGCGGAGACACCGGGGCTTTCATCGCCACCCCCGACGGATTCCCGCGTAGCCGACACGGCCGACAGGAAGACCATCGGACGGCCATGACGTCTGGGCCGGACAAGCAGGCATTTCCTTGATCACGCGCGGAATCGTACGCAGGCCCGTTCTTCCGCAACAGGGAGCCTGCGACTTCCCGCGCAGCAGACCCCACCCTGAGCGCCGCACCCACACCACCGAGATTCCAGCCCGAGAGCCCCTGGGGGGGCGGGCCACGCTCGGACAGAATCGCGATGACTTCCGGCGCGAAGCCGTCTACTGTCCAGCGGATGAACGCCCAGGCCACCGAACCCACCGACACACCGGCCGTCACCGTCCACTCCCGGGACGACTCCTGGGAAGCCTCGGTCACCATCTGGCTGGAGGCCGGGGCGCAGCTGGCCGCCTTCGCCTCGGACATCCGCTGGTTCCTCGACCCCGGCACCGCGCTTGGGGGTCCTGCGTGTTCGTCGTGAAGACGTACCGCCGGAACGCGGCGGTCGATCACGACCGTCACGAGTTCAGCCTCCTGGGCAAGCGGCAGAACAGCGGGCTGGTCCCCGCACGCCCGATCACCACCGGGGTGCGCTCCCGCGCGGTCCTGGAACTGCACCGGAACCACGGCCGTACGCGTTCCGCAGCCCTGTTGGGCGGCGAGTTCACGCCGGGCGAGGGCGACCGGCTGGACTGGCGGGTCAGATACTTCGAGACCGTCCGGCCCGCGCCGCGGCGAGGACTCCTGCACGGGCCGCTGCTGCCGGGCCTGCCCGAAGGGCTGGACGACGCCGTGTCGACCGGCCTTCGCGCCGACCTGTACAGCGACGCCCTGCCGGCCGGCCGACTGGTGATCGACCGCGCGGGCTACGACCAGGACTCCTCCCCGCTCCTGTTCGAGGCAGCCGCCGAACTGCTGCTGCACGTCCTGCTCGCCGGCGCCTTCGGGGCGCCCGTCCAACCGGTGGTCACGTCCTGGGTGGCCACCGGAGGAACCCCCACCGCGCTACCCGGCCCCGACAGCGCGTCGACCGCGCGCTGCGGTTAGCAGTTCCGGGCCCCGCAGTTCCGGGCCCCACAGTTCCGGGCCCCACAGCTCCGGGCCCCACAGCTCCGGGCTTCGCCGCCTCATGTCGATGGCGGCCTACCGCGCGCGTCACCTGTGATCACTCAGGAAGGCGGGGATCTCCTCGCGAGTGGGGTAGTTCGGCAGAGGTGCCGGCTCGTCCTGGAGGAAAGCGGTGATGACAGCGGCGGCTCGGTCGTTGTTGTCGTCCAGGCCGTTCCACAGGTGATGCCCGACTCCGGGCATGTACTGGGTGCGCTGGACGGCGGGGTCGTCGGCGAGGACGGTGGTCTCCTGCTCGCGCACCTTGGGGGAGCACTCGGCGATCATCAGCATGGTGGGCGTCTTCGATCGCCCCAGTTGCGGGGCGATCGAGGGGGAGTCCATCACCGTCTGCTGGACGCGCAGGCTGGCGACGGGGCTGAAGGAGAAGTTCCGTGGCGTGTCTTCGGACGGGATGCGGTGCGCGTCCCGCGCGCAGTAGTCGGATGCGGTGTCGCTGCCGAGGTCAGCGGCGGTGAACGCGTTGTCGCCTTCGGCCTGTCCGATCAGTCCGGTGTCGGGGGTGAGGAGTCCGAGCTTCATGAGGCCGAACGCCACGGCGTACCGGGGTATGTGCGTCGATCGCGGTCCGACCATGCCCGGTGCGAGGTCGCGCGCGGACGGACGCCCGGTGTTCCCGGTGATGCGCGATGTGGGGCCGTCCATCGGGCCGGGCTCGGCGATGATCGCCCGGTGCAGGTGTGTGGCGACGGAGGGGTCGGCCAGGGCTCGGGTGAGCACGACCCCGCCTGACGAGAATCCGAGGACGTCGACGTCGCCGTTGCCCAGACGGTGGATGAAGGCGTCCAGGTCACGGACCGACCTGGAGATCGTGTACTGCTCCATGGGGAGCAGGTCGCTGCGTCCGCCGCCGGCCTGTTCGTAGGCGTAGACGTCGTAGCCCCGGCCTGCCAGGAGTTGCAGGAACCGGTGGTCGAGCAGCGACACGCCGCGAACCGGCCCCCCGTTGAGGTACACGAGCGGGATCGGGTGCCGGGCGCCGGAGCCCGCAGGCGGGTAGTGGTACACGGCGACCCTGCTGCCGGTGTCCAGGGTCCAGTGCTGTACGGCCACGAAGGGCAGGTCGGGCGGGTACTGCCGGGTCGTGGGCGCGGTCGGGACACAGACCGTCGCCGTCAACGCCGCCGCGACGGCCACTGGCCCGAACAGCCTGAGCTTCGCCGCCCGGCTACGGCCCCGGCTCCGCCACAGTGCGGCGGCGGAAGCGACTCCGAGGGTCGTCAGCCAGGCGGCGAGTCCCGAGCCGGCCCCGTCCGTGAGGACGATCAACGCGAGAAAGACAACAGCCAGTGCCGCGACGGCGGTCAGCGCCAGCAGTAAGCGTCCGGTGAATCGGACGAGGCGCATGCCGAATGTGTCCATGGTGCCCCCCAAGTTTCAGAACACTGTTTCAAAACGACGTTATCAGAGCGGGTAGGCTTCTCGTCATGGGCAGACCGAGGACGAACGACGAAGCGGTCAAAGAGCGGCTCGTGGCGTGTGCGACCGAGATGCTGGCCACGGGCCCGCGGGAGTCGGTCACGGTCCGCGCCGTGGCGGCCGCCGCCGACACGTCGACGACGGCGGTGTACTCGCTGTTCGGCGGCAAGGACGGACTGATCGGAGCGGTGCGCGACCGGGCTGTCGCCGGCCTGTTCCAGGACTTGTCGGCGGTGCCGGCCTCGGCGGAACCCCTCGACGACCTCTATGCCCTGGCCATCGCCTACCGGCGATGGGGGTGCGGACACAGCCACCTGTACACGGTGCTGTTCGGAGGGGCACAGTCCTTCGATCCGTCGGGCGCCGTCGGCACCCGTGACCCCGTCCGGCCGCTCATCGCGGCGATCGACCGGGCCGTGGCACGTTCCGCCCTCGACGGCGAGGCGACGTCGATCGCCCTCTCACTGTGGGTCACCCTGCACGGCCTCGTGACGCTCGAACTGGCCGGAGCCCTCGACGCCCGCACGGCCGAGGTCGCGTTCCGGGCGACGGTCCGGGCCGCGCTGCGCGGGTGGGCGACCCCTGCGGTGTTCCACAGCCTTCGCCAAGCCGAACTCGCCCCCTGAGCAGCCGCCGTGCGCGGCCACCGAGCCTGCCGCCCTGCGCAGGAAGTCGGCGCGGCCGACTTCCTGCGCAGTGTCCGCGAAAGCGCCTACGGGTTCACGCCCTCGACGTTCTCCGCCTGGGGCCCCTTCTGGCCCTGGGTGATCTCGAAGGAAACGGCCTCCCCCTCCTCAAGGCTCTTGAACCCCTGCTTCTTGATGGCCCTGAAGTGCACGAACACATCGGCGCCACCACCGTCCGGGCTGATGAACCCGAACCCCTTCTCCGCGTTGAACCACTTCACCACGCCGGTCACTCGCTCGCTCACGCTGTCGCCAATCTCGCTCGAATGTCGATCGACGGCCCCGGAACTCCGGCCGCCCACGCCACCTTCCCCGCCCCGGCCCCCGGTCGCGGGGATGCTCGCCGGGATGGCGCCGAAGGTGTCAGGGCCGGATGCCTGTTCGCCCCGGCGCCACCCGTGCGGGTGAGATGCCGTGTCGCCGCTTCGGGGCCCGCCGTCCGGTCTGGAGACTGGCCGGACCAGTTGCACCGAAGGAAGGATTGTGATGGCGGACGAGCTGTACGCGACGCTGAAGACCGACCAGGGCGACATCGTGATCCGGCTGCTGCCGAACCACGCCCCGAAGACCGTGCAGAACTTCGTGGAGCTGGCCCAGGGCGAGCGGGAGTGGGTCGACCCGAACACGGGCCGGCCGAGCAGGGAGCCGCTGTACGACGGCACGGTCTTCCACCGCGTCATCGACGGCTTCATGATCCAGGGCGGCGACCCCCTGGGCAACGGCACCGGCGGGCCCGGCTACGAGTTCGCCGACGAGTTCCACCCGGACCTGGCGTTCACCGAGCCCTACCTGCTGGCGATGGCCAACTCCGGGCCGGGCACCAACGGCTCCCAGTTCTTCATCACCGTCGCGGCGACCGTCTGGCTCACCGGCAAGCACACCATCTTCGGCGAGGTCGTCGATGACGCCGGCAAGAAGGTCGTCGACGCCATCGGCGCCAGGGCCACCAACCCCCGCAACGACCGCCCGCTGGAGGACGTGGTCCTCAAGACGGTGCTCATCGAGACCCGCTGAGCGCGGCGGGCCCGTCGGTGGACGCCGACGGGCCCGCCGGCGCGGAAACCCACGTGCACTGGGCCGTTCGGCTCGGCCACACTGGCCGGATGACCGCCGACGCCATCCCGACACCACAGCACCGGGCCCTCGGACATGTGGCCGCACTGTCGTCCGGCCCGCCGGTGGACCCGTCCCTGCGGGTGACCCTCAACTTCCATCCGGACCGCGCGGCCCACGGCCGGCCGATCCTGGAGGCCCTGGCCGAGGGCGGCGTCTACGTCTCCCAGTTCACCACCGGGACGAGCAACGGCGGTCTGACCGCCCACCCCGGCGGGGACCGGTGGCGCTGGGAGAGCCGGATCTTCAACGGCGCCTACGACGACGCGCCTTCCGCCGAGCGCCCCGTCTACGGGGCACTGAACTTCCGCCACAAGCCGTTCGGCGCCGCGCCGCGCTTCGGCTCCGCCCACTTCCGGCTCACCGCCGAGGCGTTGGGGCGCACCACCTTCTGCTACCCGGACAGCTGCGTGGACCCCTCGGACTTCGGCGTCGCGGACCGCATGGGGCTGATCGAACTCGCCCTGGCCGACACCCAGGACCACCTCGACGACTACATCGAGGCGCAGGTGCACGGACCGGTGCGCACGGCCCACGACGTCGAGGCCCTGGTCCTGGACCCCTGCTACCGGGGCACGGCCGTCGAGGAGGCCGCCCGACGGCTCCCCTGTCCACTGGAGTGGCACGCCGGCTTCCGGCTCACCGCGCAGGAGCTGCACCGCCATCCCACCTTCCGTGGACCGGAGTTCGTCGACCTGGGCGCAGAGATCGCCGTCGACGGCGCGCTCGATCCCGCCGTCATCGGAGCTGCCGCCGCCACCGGCCGCCATGACCCGCAGGCGGTCAAGAAGGTCTGGCACTACCTCGCGCGCTTCGGAGCGCCCGTGTCGTCCTGATCGCCAACTACCCGCCCCGACGCGGAGGATGGAGTTAGGCTGTCGACATGGTTGCAAACTACAAAGAAGAAGTGGCCATGCCCGACGCGGAGTTCATCAGCGCCCCCGCCCTGATCCTCCGGTCCCTCTCCGCCGACCCCGGCCGGTTGGCCATCACCACCGCCGACGGGGTCAGGATCACCGCCGGCGAGTTCGCCGCCGCCACCTACCGCCTCGCCCACGAGCTCATCGCCCGCGGCGTGACCCGGGGCATGACCGTCGCCCTGCTCACCGGCAACACCGCCGAGGCGCTCAGCGCCCGCTACGCCGCCGGCATCGCGGGCGCCCGCCTGGTGAACCTGTACGACGGTATGAGCGCCCCGATCCTGGCCGAGATCGTGACCAGCGTCGACACCGCCGTCCTGCTGGTGGACGTCGAACGGTACGCGACGGCCCCCGAGGTGCTCGCCCTGGTCGACGTGCCGACCGTCCTCACCCTGGGCCCCGGCCCGGAGGCCGTCGGCGAGGACGTGATCGCCGCCTCCGCCCACCGCCCCGCCCAGCCGCCGGACGTCCGGATCGGCCCGGACGACGACCTGGGCATCCGCCACACCGGCGGCACCACCGGCATCCCCAAGGGCATCGTCAGCCTGCACGGCCCCTACCGCAGCTCCTTCGACGTCCCGTTCGGCCAGGAGCGCGCGGCGCCCCGCCTGCTCGCGGCCACCTCGCTCGCCCACCTCTCCGGCGTGCTCACCGATCTGACGCTCCACCACGGCGGCTCGGTGGTCATCCAGCGCTCCTTCGACCCCGGCGAGGTGCTGGCCGCCATCGAGCGCGAGCGCATCACCGACCTGTGGGTCCTGCCCCCGCTGCTCTACCGGCTGCTGGACCACCCGGCGATCGCCGGCACCGACCTGTCCAGCCTGCAGCGGGTCGTGTACGGCGGCTGCGCCTCCTCGCCGACCCGCATCCGCGAGGCGCTCATGGTGTTCGGGCCGGTCCTGTGGAGCGCCTACGGGATGTCGGAGGCGCAGTACATCACCCAGCTCTCCCCGCAGGAGCACGACCGGGTCGGCCACGGCGGCCAGATCTCGGTCGGCCGGCCCCTGCCGGGCGTCGAGGTGGTGATCCGCTCCGCCGACGGCGCCGAGCTTCCGACCGGCGAGCAGGGCGAGATCCACGTCCGCTCGGCCACCCTCATGGCCGGGTACTGGAAGCGGCCCGACCTCACCGCCGAAGTACTGCGCGACGGCTGGCTGAACACCGGTGACATCGGCTACTTCGACGCGGACGGCTACCTCTACCTGGCCGACCGGCTCAAGGACCTGATCATCGTGGTCGGCGGGCACGTCTACCCCTCCGAGGTGGAGGACCTGCTGCTCACCCACCCGGCGATCGCCCAGTGCGCCGTCTTCGGCGTCCGCGACGCCCAGCAGGCCGAGCACGTCCACGTCGCGGTCGTCCCCGCGCCGGGGCAGCGACCGCAGCTGGAGGACGTCCGCGCGTTCGTCACCGCGCACAAGGGCCGGATCTACGCACCGGAGGCCCTGCACCTGGTCACGGAGATCCCGCTGACCTCGGTCGGCAAGCCGGACAAGAAGCGGCTGCGCGACTCCCTCGCGGTCTGAACCCGCCCGGGGCCGGGGACGCTCACCGAAACCGCACCGAACCCCGCGCAGATCCCCATCGGACTTCACCCCACCGTGGGGTTTGACTCAACGAACCCCGGCCCCGCTGCCGAGAAGCCAACGGGGGGTGGCGGCGCTGAGGGCCGCCACCCCTCCGCTCGCCACCCCTCAGCCACCCCTGCGCTCACCACCCCGCCGCTCCCCGCAGCTCACTCCTCCGAGCTCTCGGTGCTCTCGGTGCTCCCGGTGCTCTCGACGCAGCATCGCACGAAGTCCCGCACCACCGGGTTGCCGTCGTCCACCGGTGCCCAGGCGACCCCGATCCGGCTGGGACTGACACCGCTCACCGGCCGGTAGACGATCCCGGGCCGGGCGTAGAAGCGGGCCGTGGACTCGGGGGCGAGCGCGACCCCGTAGCCGTTGGCGATGGCGCTCAGCCAGTCGTCGGGCTGGTCCACGACGGCGCCGATCCGCACCGGGCGCCCCTCGCGCTCGCCGGCGGCGACCCAGTAGTCCCGCCAGGCGCCGGTCTCAGCCGGGGCGGCGACGAAGGGCTCGTCCCACAGCTCCCGGAACGGGACCACCTCCAGGGCCGCCAGCGGGTGCGCCGAGGGCAGCGCCACCCAGCGCGGCTCGACGGACAGTTCGGCCACCCGCAGCCGCTCCTGCCCGGGGAACGGCAACCGCAGCAGCGCCGCGTCCACCTCCCCGTCCGCCAGGCCCGCCGTGGGGTCCGACCAGGTGGTGGCGTGCCGCATGTCGACCCGCCAGCCCGGGCGGCGGCGGGTGAACTCGGCGACGATCCGCGGGGTGGCCTCGTTGGCGGCGCTGGCCAGGAAGCCGATCCGAAGGACACGTTCGGCCCGGCTCGCCGCGGCCCTGGTCTCCCGCAGCGCGACGTCCCAGGCCGCCAGCAGCGCGGGCGCCCGCGCGGCCAGGGCGCAGCCGGCCTCGGTGAGCGCCATCCCGGCCCGGGAGCGGACGAACAGCGGGGTGCCGAGGCTGTTCTCCAGCTGCCGGATCTGCTTGGTCAGGGCGGGCTGGGAGACGTACAGCCGCTCCGCCGCACGGGTCAGGCCGCCTTCCTCCGCGACGGCGGTGAAGTAGCGCAGCAGCCGGGTGTCCACATCCATTCCATCAGGTTATGGAAGCAGGTATTGGACGCAAGACGAGGGGCTGACGAGGCTGGACGGCGAGCAAGCACCCGTGTCAGCGACGAAGGAGTCCCATGTCCATCGCGTACGTCTTCGTGGCGGTCGCCGCCATCGCCGCCAACGCCGGAATCGCCGCCGCGGACTTCGCCGGGGCACCCTTCGTCCTGGCCAACTCCGCCGAGGTGAACGTCCCGAGGAGTTGGATCCCGCGGCTGGCCGCGCTCAAGGCCGCCGGGGCCGCCGGGCTGCTGATCGGCCTGGTGGCCTTCCCGCCGCTCGGCATCGTCGCCGCGGTGGGCCTGGTGCTGTTCTACATCGGCGCCGTGGCCACCCACGTCCGCACCCGGGTGCTCCACAACCTCTACTTCCCCGCCGGCTACCTCACCCTGGCCGTCGCCACCCTCGCCCTCTCCGCCGCCCGCTGACGGGCCGATCAGGCCGCCACCGCACACACCTTGGTGCGGCCGTCCGTGCGGCCGTCCAGCGCCGCGAACTCGGCACCGTAGCGGCCGGCGCGGAGGACCGCTTTGCCCCTGTTACACGGCCCCGAGGAACTCCCGCACGGCGGCGGCGAGTTCGTCGGCGGCGGTGATCGGCAGCAGGTGGTCGCCGACCAGCTCGACCCCGCTCAGGCCGCGCCGAAGTGCCGCTTGGTGTCGGCGATCAGCTTCTTCAGGAACGCCGTCCCCGGAAGGTCCGTCAGCGCGGCCGGGCGGGCCAGCAGCGGGTTCGGCTCGAAGGCGAAGGTCCAGGTGAACCGGGTGCCGTGGGCGTTCGGCCGGACCACGTAGTCCTCCCCGAACCGCCGGTACAGCGGCAGGCTGGCCTCCGTGACGCAGAACGAGTGCCGCGTCCCCTCCTCCCACCGCACGAACTCCTCCCGCAGGTGCAACAGCCCTGCCGCGGTGATCTCCCGTGTCGTCCCCACCCCGTGCGGCGCCGCCGAGGTGTACCGCCCACCCGCGAGGCCCCGGCACCACGCCAGCGGCGCGTCCCCGGCCAGCCCCCGCCAGACGGTCTCCGGCGCCACCGGCAGGTCCATCACGTACGAGTGCCGGTGCGGCGCGGTCTCGAAGAAGGACGGGTCGAAGCGTTCGAGCGTGAACCAGGCCATCGGATCTCCTCCTGTGACGGGCCCTGTGACGGGCATTCGCCCCCGAACCTAGCTCTCCTCCCGCCCCCGGAACGCGCGCCGGTACTCCCTCGGTGCGACGCCCACCCGCGACACGAACACCGGCCGCAGCGACACCGCCGAGCCGAAGCCGCAGTGCACGGCCACCGCGTCCACCGGCAAGTCCGTCTCCTCCAGAAGTCGTTGGGCGGCGAGGATCCGCTGGTCCAGCAGCCAGCGCAGCGGGGTGGTGCCGGTGGTGGCGCCGAAGTGACGGGCGAAGGACCGCTCGGACATCACGGCGGCGGCCGCCATCCGGCGGACGGTCCACGGCGTGTCGAGGGAGGTCAGGACCTCGGCGCGCACCCGCGCCAGCGGGTCGTCCTCGGCGGGCGCGGGCACCGGAGTCGGGATGAACTGCGCCTGGCCGCCCGCCCGGAACGGGGCCGTGACCATCGCACGGGCGATGGTGGCGGCGGCCTGCTGGCCGTGGGCGGTACGGACCAGGTGGAGGCAGAGGTCGATGCCCGCCGCAACGCCCGCCGAGGTCCACAGGCCCTCGCCGCCGGTGAACAGCACCTCGGGCCGGACGGTCACCGCCGGGTGGCGGCGGGCCAGTTCGGGGGCGAGCGCCCAGTGGGTGGTCGCCTCCCGGCCGTCCAGCAGCCCGGCCTCGGCGAGGACGAAGGCGCCCGCGCAGAGCGAGGCGACGGGGATACCGCGATCGCGGACCTCCCGCAGGGCCGCCAGCACCTCCGGAGGCCGCGCGGCACCCGGCTCCTCCACCCCCGGCACCACCACCAGGTCGCAGTCCGCCAGCGCCCCCAGCCCCTCGTCCGGCAACCGCTCCAGCCCGCCACCCAGCCGCACCCGGGCCCCTGCCGGCCCACAGACCCGCAGGTCGAAGCCCGGCAGCCCCGGCCGGGAGGGCCGGTTCGCCCACACCTCGCCGATCACCGCGTAGTCGAAGGCCCGTACGCCGTCGAAGATCAGGCATCCCACCGTTCGCATGGCGGAAGCATGGCAGGAATCCATCGATGGGTGGCATCCCTGCCCATCACCGTGATCCAACGACGTCCAGCACGATGGACGCATGACGAACACCGACGCCTTCGACGCCCCCCTCACCCTCGACCCCGACGCCGTCCTGCTCCTCATCGACGTCCAGCAGGGCTTCGAGGACCAGGACTTCTGGGGCCCCCGCGACAACCCCCGGGCCGAGCAGCGGATCGCCGAACTGATCGCCGCGTGGCAGGCCACCGGCCGCCCGATCGTCACCGTGCAGCACGCCTCCCCGGCCGGCCCGCTGGTCGAGGGCACGCCCGGCCACGCGCTCAAGGACTTCGTCGCCGCGGTCACCCCCGACCTGCACATCACCAAGACCGTCAACAGCGCCTTCTACGGCACCCCCGACCTGCACGCCTGGCTCCAGCAGCGCGGCGCCCGGCAGGTGGTGGTCACCGGGATCATCACCAACGTGTGCAACGAGACCACGGCCCGGATGGCCGGGAACCTCGGCTACGACGCGATCTTCCCGACCGACGCCATGCACACCTTCGACATGACCGGCCCCGACGGCACCACCGTCCCCGCCGCCGAACTCGCCCGCGCCACCGCGACCACCCTGCACGCGATGCGCTTCGCCAAGGTGGTCACCACGGAGGCCGTCCTCCGGGCCGCCCAGGCCTGATCCCCGCTACGCCCTGAACAGCGGCTCGTACGCGTTGCCCTCCTCCGCGTTGAGCAGCACGTACCGCTCCCCGAGGCCGAACGCGACCTCCCGCAGCCGGGCCAACGCCTCGGCCACGGTGGGGACTTCGATCCCGAGCGCGGCCGCCGCCGCGTCGCGGTCGGCGAACAGGTCGGGCTCCTGCGCCACGTACTCCTCGGCCGCCTCGGCGCTCTCCTCCTCGGTCAGCCGGATGCAGTCCCGCCACCACGGCACGGCCAGCAGCAGCCGGACCATCTCCTCCAGCCCGACGGCCATCAGGGCCGCGCCGCCCTCGGAGTCGGCGTACAGCACGGGCCGCTCGTCACCGCCCTCGCCGCAGAGGAAGAAGGTGCCGCCCGCACCGCACTTGGCCACCTCCTCCAGGGCCTCCCCGGAGGCGAGCACCACCTCCTCCACGTGCGAGTAGGCGTCGAGGGAGAAGTCGCCCGGCCAGAGCAGGTAGTCGACGGCGACGGGGGTGGCACGAACACGATCGAGGAATGACATGGCGGACACCCTAGGGCTCCGCGGCGACAACTCAGGCGGCGAGCCGCTCGGCCAGGAACTCCTCCCAGGTGCGCCGCCCGTGCTCGGCACCGGCCGGGGCGAGGTTGTCCCCGGCCCGGTAGGCGCGCCCGAGCTCGCCCGGCACCCGTACGGGCATCTGCCGGAAGCGGCGCCCCTGCGCGGCCAGGTAGCCCCGGGTCAGCTCGCCCATCCCGTACACCGTCGGACCGGCCAGGTCGGGCACCGCCCCGGCCGGCTCGCCCAGGGCCAACTCGACCAGCCGGGCGGCGACTTCGCGTACGTCCACGGGCTCCCAGCGGACGCCGCCGGGCACCGGGACGACCGGCAGCTTCGCCATCTTCTCGACCACGGTGAACGCCAGGTCGTGGAACTGGGCGGCCCGCAGGACCGTGTACGGCAGGCCCGAGCCGGTCACCGCCTCCTCGGCGGCGAGCTTGGCCCGGAAGTAGTCGAGCGGCACCTTGTCCGCGCCGATCACCGAGATGTACACCAGGTGCCGCACCCCGGCCCGCCGCGCGGCCGCGACCAGCCGCCGGGTGGCCTCGTCGTCGTCCTTGGGGCCGCCCGCGAGGTGCAGCACGGTGTCGACGCCCGCGAGCGCCCCGTCCAGCCGGACGTCCGCCTCGGCCGGGTCGCCGAGCAGGTCGCAGCGCGCGTACGTCACGCCGTCCCCGGCCGCGCGCTCCTGCCGGCTGAGCACCCGCACCGCGCGCGCGGCGGCACGCAGCAGCGGGACGACCTGCCGGCCCAGGGTGCCGGTGCCGCCGGTGACCAGTACCAGGTTGTTCGTCACGATCGTCTCCGATTCGTCCCCGACCGGGAGTTGATCTCCCCGCCGTACCCATTGTTGGGTGACTCCTGCTGCCCTGCCCCGAGGCGACGAAGGAATGTGACACGGTGGACGAGAAATCTTCCCGGACCGCTCGATTCGAGGAGCACCGGCCGCGTCTGCGCGCGGTCGCGTACCGGATGCTCGGCTCGATCAGCGAGGCCGAGGACGCGCTCCAGGAGGCCTGGCTGCGGTACGACCGCACCGACACCGCCGGGGTGGAGAACCTCGGCGGCTGGCTGACCACGGTGGTGTCCCGGGTCTGCCTGAACCTGCTGCGCGACCGCGCCCAGCGCCGCGAGGAGCCGCTGATGCCGACCGGGCCGGACGGGGAGACCGGCCCGGAGCGCATCCCGGACCCGCTGCTGCGCCGCGAGGGCGTGGTCGACCCGGAGCAGGAGGTGATGCTCGCGGACTCGGTCGGTCTGGCACTGATGGTGGTGATGGAGTCGCTGTCGCCCGCCGAGCGGGTCGCCTTCGTGCTGCACGACATGTTCGCGGTGCCGTTCGAGGAGATCGCGCCGCTGATCGAGAAGACGGCGGCCACGACCCGTCAGCTCGCCAGCCGGGCCCGCCGCAAGGTGCAGGGGCAGGCGCCCGCGCCCGACCCGGACCTGGGCCGCCAGCGCCTCGCCGTGGACGCCTTCTTCGCCGCCTCCCGCAACGGCGACCTGGAGGCGCTGGTCGCGGTGCTCGACCCGAACGTGGTGCTGCGCTCGGACGGCGGGGCCGCGCTGGCCCGGCACACCCTGGTGCTCACCGGCGCCGCGACGGTGGCCGGCCAGGCCGCCATGTGGGGCAAGCTGTCGCCGTTCGCCCGCCCGGCGCTGGTCAACGGCACCGCGGGCGCGGTGGTCATCGGCGGCAACGGCCGGGCGCTGTCGATCATGGCGTTCACCGTGGTGGACGGCGCGATCACCGCGATCGACGTGATCGCCGACCCGGAGCGGCTGGCGACCTTCGACCTCTCGACCTTCCGCGACTAGGACGACAACGGGTGGGAGGGCGACCGCCCTCCCACCCGAAGGACCGGAGGACTCAGCGCCCGACCACGCCGTCCGGCTGCTCGCGGACGTTCCGTCACCAGCCCTGCGTGTGGGCCCAGTCGGCGAGGTGCCGGGCGCAGCCGTCCACCGACTCCCGCCAGGTGTGCGCCGCGCCGTCCCCCGCCTCGTCGCTGACGTACTTCACCAGCCGCGCCGGGACCCCGGCCCGGTGGGCGACGGTGGCGACGGCGTAGCCCTCCATGTCGACCAGGTCGGCGTGCTCGGCCAGCCGCTCGCGGGCGGCCGGGGAGTCGACGAACAGGTCGCCGGTGGCCAGCACCGGGCCGTCGCCCTTGCCGACCACCAGCGGGCCGCCGTAGCTGCGGCCGGTCAGGGTCTGCAGGACCTCGGTGTCCAGGTCGTGCTGGATCACCTGGACCACGTGGTGGATGCCCTCCCAGCCCGGACGCAGCGCGCCGGCCGTACCGAGGTTGATCACCTCGGAGGGCTTCTCGCCCTGGGCGAGCACGGTGGCCAGGGCCACGGCGGCGTTGACCTTCCCTATCCCGGTGAGCAGCACGGGCAGGCGCTCGCCCAGGTAGGCGGCCTCCTCACGGACGGCGACGACGAGCAGCGGGCGGTCGGGTGAGATCGTTCCAAGCAGTCGCATGGGGCCCATGGTACGGAGCGGGCGTGTGCCTCACCTCGGAAGTCGCTTGATGGAACCGCGAGGGGCGCCGCCCGCGTCGCACGGGTCGCCACCTCTCCGTCCGAGCCGTTACGGACTGTTACGGGCCGCATCGAGCCGCCCCGGACCGCACCGGGCCCGTACAAGTCGTACCGAGCCGTACGAGAGCGTGCGGAAACCGTGCACGACATGCTCAAGATCCGCGCAAGTCAGGTGTGGCCGGGAGGAGTCACGGCCATACTGCTGCCATCGGTCGGGCCCCGGGTGTCGGGTCCGTACCCAGGGGAGGATGAGGCGGGTGGCATCACCAGTAGGCAACGGCGCCCCGGGCGCCGCGTTCCCGGCGCGGCCGAGCGGTCCACCGGCCGTACCGGGAGCGGCCCTGTTCGGCGCACCGGGGACAGCGTCGGGGACAGCATCGGGGGCGGCACCGGGCACGGCACCGGGGACGCCTTCCCCGGGCTTCCCCGCTCCCGGGCCCGGCGCCGCGCCGCTCGCGAAGCGCCCCCGGGCCGGCGCCCCGGAGCGCGGCGTGCGCGCCCGCCTGGCCCAGGCCACCCGGACGCCCCCGGGGCGGCTGCGGCTGGCCGGGGTGGTGCTCGCGGTGCTCACCGTGGCCTTCGGCGGGCTCACCGCCTGGCAGTTGGAGACCAGGGCCACGGCCGCCGACCGGGTGGTCTCGTACAGTCAGCCGCTCAGCCGGGACGCCGCCGAGATCCACCGCTCGCTCGCGGACGCCGCCACCACCGCGGCCACCGGCTTCCTGCTGGCCGGCGCCGAGCCCAAGGACGTCCGGGACCGCTACGAGCAGGACCTCGCCCAGGCCGCCAAGCTGATCGCCCAGGCCGCCGCCCGGACCACGTCCACCTCGCCGGCCCAGGACTCACTCGCCCGACTGAACCAGCAACTCCCGGTGTACGCCGGTCTGGTGGAAACCGCGCGGGCCGACAACCGGCAGGGCATCCCGCTCGGCGGCGCCTACCTGCGGTACGCCTCCGAGCAGATGCAGGACGTCCTGTTGCCGGCCGCCGCCGAGCTGAACGGCTTCGAGGACAAGGAGCTGGCGAACGACTACGCCGAGGCCAAGTCCGTGCCGTGGGGGGCGTACGGCCTGGCGGTGCTCACCCTGGCCGCGCTCGGCTGGGTGCAGCTGACGCTGTTCCGCCGCACCAACCGGGTGTTCAACATCGGCCTGCTGGGCGCCTCCGCCGCCGTCCTGGCGGGCGCGCTCTGGCTCACCGTCGCCGGTCTGACCGCCGGTTCGGCGCTGGACCGCAGCGACCACGACGGCGCGACCCCGCTGCGGGCGCTCAACTCGGCCCGGGTGGACGTGCTGACCGCCCGGCTGGCGGAGAACCTGCACCTGGTCGCGCGCGGCTCCACCACCAAGTACGCCGACCAGTGGAACAGCACCACCGAGCACCTTTCCGGCGACGACGCCAAGGACGTCCCGCTGGAGCGGCGCAGCGGCTCGCTCCCGGAGGCGGTCCGGCTCGCCCCGCCGTCCGCCGCCCAGCCGGTCCGCGACGCCGCACAGCAGTACGACGAATGGCGCCAACGGCACGACAAGGCACGGTCCTTGGAGGTCGACGACGCCGACTACCAGGCCGCGCTGAACGCCACCGTGTCGGCCACCGACGCCACCAGCACGGCGGAAGCCGCCTTCGACGCCACCGACAAGGCCCTCGGGCAGGCCGCCGACGCCGAGCAGGCCCGGTTCACCGACGCCGCCGAGGGCACCGCCGGGGACCTGCGGCTGGCCGCCGGCGCGGCCGCGGTGCTCGGCCTGGCGGCCGCGGCCGCCGCGCTGCGCGGCCTCGGCCGGCGACTGGCCGAGTACCGGTAAGGGGGAACGGACGAGATGCGCACCAGAACCGTACGGACCAGGAGCGCCGCGGCGTTGGCGGTGCTCGCGGCCTGCGCGGCCGTGCTCGGCGGGGGCGGCCCCTCCGGCGCGGCGCCGACCGCCGCGACGGCCGCGCCGCAGGCCGTCCAACAGGACCAGCAGGCACAGGACAACACCTGCGACATCTACAAGAGCGTGCCGCCCAGCAACGACGACGGCCGGGCGGTGAAGGCCGTCAAGGCCAAACACAGCCTGGTGATCGGCGTGGACCAGAACAGCTACCGCTGGGGCTCGCGCAACCCGAACACCGGCCAGATCGAGGGCTTCGACATCGACCTGGCACGGGCGATCGGCACCGCCATCATGGGCGACCCCGAGAAGGTGGTCCTCAAGCCGGTGGCCACCGCCGACCGGATCGACGCCGTCCAGAAGGGCCGGGTCGACCTGATCGTCCGCACCATGACGGTCAGCTGCAAGCGGATGGAGGACGTCGCCTTCTCCAAGCCGTACTTCAACATCACCCAGCGGGTGCTGGTGCCGAAGGCCTCCCCGGCGAAGAACCTCGACGAGGCGATCGCCGGGAGGACCGTCTGCGTCGCCAAGGGGTCGACCGCCTTCGACGTCGTGAACGGCCCCAAGAAGACCGCCAAGCAGGTCGTCACGAGGGAGAACCAGCTGGATTGCCTGGTCCTGATGCAGCTCGGCAAGGTCGACGCCACCATGACCGACGACGGCCTGGCGGCCGGTCAGGCCGCCCAGGACCAGACCGTGCGGATCGTGGACGGCGACACCCAGCCGGAGGTGATCGGCGTCGCCATGCTCAAGACCAGCCCGGACCTGACCGCCCGGGTCAACCAGGTGCTGGCCGACTACCACGCGAGCGGCGAGTGGGGGCGCTCGTACGACCGCTGGCTCAAGCCGTACATGCTCAACGACGCCGAGCGCTACTGGCCGGTGCCGCACTGAGACGGGTACGGACCGCCGCGGACGCGGGGCGTTGACGCGGTCTTGACGCCCCGCGCCCGTACCGCCCGAACCGGCACCGGCTATGGTTCGGGACGATCACCACGGGGAGACCGGTGGTGGACACGGGGGTTGTCGTGGGATCACACGTCACGAACGTCGGGATCACACGCGAGGAAGGAAGGACACCGCGGTGGCGGCATCGGCTGGCCCGGTACTGAGCCGGGAGGAGGTGGACCGCGCGCTGGCGCGCCTCGGCGCGGAGCGGGACGCGGTCGAGTCGGCGCTGCTCGCCCTGCAGGACCACCCGGGCCTGCGGCTGATGGACGGCGCCGAGCTGTCCGGCCGCACCCTGGAGCGCTGGTCCGTCGCCGGCAAGGGACTGCCGCTGCTCTGGGCGCTGTTCGACCGGTACTCCGAGGCACTCGCCTCGGCGCGCGCCGTGCGGGCCCGCAAGGCCAAGCCCGGCGCGCCCGAACTCGCCGAGCTCAGTGAGCTGTTGACCGGCGACGCGGTGACCGTCCCGGGCGGCGCGGTGCCCGACGGCCCGCAGCTGCTCGGCGCGCCCGCCAAGCTCGTCGAGCGGATCAGCCTGGACGCGCTGATGGCCCGGATGAACTCCTGGTACGCCACCGTGCTGGAGGTGGTCAGCGCCGCCGACGCGGTCTGGTCGGCGCTGCCGGCCCGGATCGACCTGCTGCTGGCCGAACTCCACCGGGTACAGACCCTGGCCGCCTCGCTCGGCGTGCGGGCCGGCAGCCACCCGCTGGGCGACGACCTGGTCGGGCTGGAGCGGGACCTCACCGAACTGCGCACCGAGGTCCGCGAGGACCCGCTGGCCCTGTGGCGCCCGGCCCGGGTGCCGGCCCAGCGCGGCACGGTGCCCGAGGGCTCGGCCTTCGCCACCCCCGCCGGGGTGGTGGACACCGAGCGCTTCGACCGGGCCGGGCGGGCGCTGGACGGCGTCCGGCTGGAACTGGAGAACCTGCTGCGGCTGCGCGACGACGCCGAGGAGCGCCTCCAGGGCGTCGGCGACCTGCTCCAGCGGGCCGACGCCACCCTGGCCGAGGCCCGCCGGGCCCGCGGCGAGGTGCTGGCGAAGATAGCGGCCAGCGACGTCCCGGCGGTGCCCGGCCCGGCCTCGGCGCTGCGCGAACGGATCGTCACCGCACTGGAGCTGCGCCAGGGCGGGCAGTGGGGCCGGCTGGCCCCGCTGCTGGACGCCCTGGAGGACGCCGCCGCCAAGGAGCTGGCCCGGGCCCGGCACTCGCTCACCGAGGTGACCCAGCCGCTGGCCGTCCGGGCCGAGCTGCGCGGCCGGCTGGACGCCTACAAGGCGATGGCCGCCCGAATGCGGGTCTCCGAGGACCCGGAAGTGATCGAGCGGTACGAGAAGGCGCGCTGGCTGCTCTGGAGCGCGCCCTGCGACCTGCGGGCGGCGGCCGCCGCGGTGGCCCGCTTCCAGCAGTCGCTGCGCCCGGCACAGGCCGAGCAGCAGCCGTCACACGAGCCGGCCGGCCAGACGCCGGTCGACGGACAGGTACAGGGGGGCTGAGGTTGATGGGCGAGACGTGCGTACGGCCGGAGTGCTCCGGCAGCGGCAGGATCGACGCCGACGGATACTGCGACGAGTGCGGGCTGGCACCGGCGGGCGGAGGCGGAGGCGGCACCGGCACCACCGCGGCACCCCCGAAGGCAGCGGCGGCCGCCGGCCCCGGCTCGCCCTGCCCGCGTGACTGCTCCGGCAGCATCGACGCGGACGGCTACTGCGACGAGTGCGGTCTGACCCCGCCGGGCGCCGACACCGGCCTCACCCAGCCCTACGTCCCGTCCGCGCGGGTCTCCCCGGACTCCGCCCGCAGCGGCTCGATCCGCTCGATGTCGGCCCGCACCGGCTCCTCCCGCTCGATGTCCGGCCGCTCCCGCTCGCACCGCTCGACCCGCACCGGCTCCAGCCGCTCGGTCTCGGTGCGCTCCACCCGCGGCAGCGTCAGCGCGGGCGCCCGCAACCGGCTGGGCGCCGGGCTGGTCACCGTGCCGACCGTGGAGACCGCCGACCCGTCGCTGGCGGTGCTGGCCAACCCCGAGGTGCCCGAGCGCAAGCGCTACTGCGCCAAGTGCGAGGCCCCGGTAGGCCGGGAGAAGAACGGCTGCCCCGGGCGCCCGGACGGCTTCTGCACCAAGTGCGGCACGCCGTACTCCTTCACCCCCAAGCTGCGCCGCGGCGACCTGGTCGGCGGGCAGTACGAGGTGGTCGGCTGCCTGGCGCACGGCGGACTCGGCTGGATCTACCTGGCGGTGGACCGCCGGGTCAACGACAAGTGGGTCGTCCTCAAGGGCCTGCTGAACACCGGGGACGAGGACGCGCTGGCCGCGGCCGTCGCCGAGCGCCGCTTCCTGGCCGAGGTGGACCACCCGAACATCGTCCGGATCATCAACTTCGCCGAGCACCTGGACCTCCAGTCCGGCTCCACCGACGGCTACATCGTCATGGAGTACGTCGGCGGCAAGTCGCTCAAGGACATCGCCAACGACCGCCGCACCCCGGACGGCGGCCGGCGCGAGCCGCTGCCGGTGGAGGTGGCGATCGCGTACGCGCTGGAGGCGCTGCCGGCGCTCGGGTACCTGCACGGCCGGGGCCTGATCTACTGCGACTTCAAGATCGACAACGTGATCCAGAGCGGCGACGCCCTCAAGATCATCGACATGGGCGCAGTCTGCCGCCTCGACCACGACGGCCCGATCTACGGCACCGTCGGCTACCAGGCCCCGGAGATCGCCACCCACGGCCCCTCCCCCGCCTCCGACCTGTACACCGTGGCCCGCACCCTCGCGGTGCTCACCTTCGACTTCCAGGGCTACAGCACCACCTACCGCGACTCGCTGCCCGGCCCCGAGGACGTCAAGGTCTTCGCCACGTACGAGTCGTACTACCGCTTCCTGGTCCGCGCCACCGACCCGGACCCGGCCCGCCGCTTCTCCTCCGCCGAGGAGATGGCCGACCAGCTCACCGGTGTACTGCGGGAGGTCCTGGCCCTCCAGGACGACCGGCCCCGGCCCGCGCTCTCCACCCTGTTCGGACCCGAACTGCGCGTCGTGGACACCGAGTTGGTGCTGCCCGCCGACCAGCAGGGACAGCTGCGGGTGGCCGCGCTGGACCCGGCGGCCGCCGCCCTCGCACTGCCCGTCCCCCGGGTCGACCCGGGCGACCCCAACGCCGGATTCCTCGCCACCCTGCTCGCCACCGACCCCGAGGAGGCGCTCGCCGCACTGGCCGGCGCCCCCGTCGACTCGGTCGAGAGCCGACTGCGCGAGCTGCGCGCCCTGCTCGAACTCGGCCGCCACGGCACGGCCGTGAACAAGCTGGCCGAGCTGGAGAACGACCACCCGGACGACTGGCGGGTGGTCTGGTACCGCGGCCTGGTCGCCCTGGTGGGGGCCGCCGAGGCCGCCTCGGCGTCGGGTCAGGAGCGCCCGGAGGCGAGTGGGCGAGTCACCGCGCGACTCACAGCCGATCTGCGGGCCGCCGCCGAGGCCTTCGACGCGGTCTACGACGCCTTCCCCGGCGAGGCCGCGCCCAAGCTGGCCCTGGCCATCTGCGCCGAACTGCTCGGCGACGGCGGCGACGCGGCCGAGTTCTACCGGTTGGTGTGGACCACCGACCACTCCTACCTGAGCGCCGCCTTCGGCCTCGCCCGGGTCCGGCTCGCCGAGGACGACCGGCCCGGCGCGGTGCACGTGCTGGAGTCCGTCCCGGCCACCTCCAGCCAGTACACCGCCGCCCGGATCGCCGCCGTCCGCGCCCGGCTGCGCGAACGCCCCGCCACCGACCCGCTGGCCGCCGACCTCGGCGCGAGCTCCGACCAGCTCACCGCGCTGCGCCTGGACGACCGGCGCCGCGAGGAGCTCTCGGTCGAGGTGCTCGGCGCCGCCCTCGGCTGGGTCACCGCCGGGTCGGCGGGCGCCCAGCAGGCCGGCACCACCATGGTGCTGGGACGACCCGCCGCGGAGCGGGAACTGCGCTTCGCCCTGGAACAGTCCTACCGGGTACTCGCCCGGTTGGCCGACCGGGCCGAGACCAGGATCGAGATGGTGGAACGGGCCAACCGGGCCCGCCCCAGGACGTGGGTGTAGCCGATGCCGCAGCAGACCGAGTGCCCGAGCTGTTCCGAGCCGATGGACCCGGAGGACGCGTTCTGCGGCCGCTGCGGGGCCGGCCGGGACGGCCGGGCGGCCCCGGGCGCGATGCCCGCCAGCTGGGCCGCCGCCCGCAGTGAGGCCGTCCCGTCGCAGCGCGGGCCGGTCTGTGTGAGCTGCGGGCGGGCGCAGGTCGCCGAGGACGGCTACTGCGAGGGCTGCGGGAGCGCCCAGCCGCGCCCGCGCGACCACATGGAGAAGGCGCTCGCGGGCGTCGCCGGGGTCAGCGACCGCGGCGTGCGCCACCACCGCAACGAGGACTCCTTCACCGTCGCCGCCTCCTCGCTGCCCGGCGGCGAGCCGGTCGTGGTCGCCGTGGTCTGCGACGGCGTCTCCTCCTCCGACCGCCCGGACGAGGCCTCGGAGACCGCCGTCGACGCCGCCTCCGAGTCCCTGCTGACCTCCCTGGAGGCCGGCCGGGACCCGGTCGAGGCGATGCGCGCCGCGATCGCCGACGCCGCCGAGGCCGTCGCCGACCTGGCGACCGACGGCGCCGGCCCGGCCCGTCCCGACCTCAACGCGCCCGCCTGCACCTACGTCAGCGCGATAGCGGCCGGCGGCCGGGTCACCATCGGCTGGGTCGGCGACACCCGGGCGTACTGGATCCCGGACGACCGCGCCGCGGCCGAGCCCTTCCGGCTCACCCAGGACGACTCCTGGGCGGCCCGGATGGTCGAGGCCGGGCTGATGGGCGAGGCCGAGGCCTACGCCGACCCGCGCGCCCACGCGATCACCGGCTGGCTCGGCGCCGACGCCGAGGAGGTCGTGCCGCACACCCTCGACTTCACCCCGCACGTCCCCGGGGTGCTGCTGATCTGCACCGACGGACTGTGGAACTACGCCGAGGCGGCCACCGACCTGGCGTACTACGTCCGGCCGGACGCCCGCACCGAACCGCTCCTGGCGGCGCAGACCCTGGTGAAGTTCGCGGTCGCGGCCGGCGGCCACGACAACATCACCGTCGCGGTGTTGCCGATCGACCCGCCGACGGTGTCCGTGGAGGAGGTCGAGGAGACGCCCACCGCGCTGGACCTGCCGGTGCTGAATCGCCCGGTGACGGCCCGGGCCGGTGCCGAGGCGCCCGGGGGCGACGAGGACTTCGAGGACTACGAGCCGACCCTGCCGAACCTCCCGGTGATCGGCTCCCCCGCCGCCCCGCTGCCCCCGGCCCCGGCCGTCCCGCCGGGACCGCCCGCGCCGCCGGCGGTCCCGCCCGCACCGCCGGCCCCGCCCGCCGCCCTGCCCGTCCCGCCGCAGCCGCCGCACCCGCCGACGGCCTGACCGGCCGTCCGCGACCGGTCCGACGGCCCCGTCCGCCGGACCGCCCACCGACCTGATCACATCCACCCCTCACCCGACGGGAGCCGACCGCCCCATGGCAACACTGGCGAAGCCGAACCTGCCCAGGTTCGACGTGGAGATCTTCCAGAACGAGTACCTGGCCGACGGCGCCCGCGAGGTCAACGCCATCGTCACCGTCACCGCCACCGGCGGCGGCACCTCCGGCGGCCGCCCGCTCGGCCTCACCGACGCCGCCGCCCAGGGCACCGACGCCAACGCGGCCGTGGTGATCCTGGTCGACTGCTCGGGCTCGATGGACTACCCCAAGACCAAGATCAACGGCGCTCGCGAGGCCACCGCCGCCGCCATCGACGCCCTGCGCGACGGCACCGCCTTCGCCGTGGTGGCCGGCACCCACGAGGCCCGCGACATCTACCCCGGCGACGGCACCCTGGCCACCGCCTCGCCGGCCACCCGCGACCAGGCCAAGGAGGCGCTGCGCCGCCTCACCGCGGCCGGCGGCACCGCGATGGGCACCTGGCTGGCCAAGGCCGACAAGCTCTTCCTCACCCGCCGCGACATCGCCATCCGGCACGCCATCCTGCTCACCGACGGCAACAACGAGCACGAGTCGGCCGCGGACCTGGCCCGCAACATCGAGCGGGTCACCGGCCACTTCACGGCCGACTGCCGTGGCGTCGGCACCGACTGGCGGATCGACGAGCTACGCAAGATCTCCTCGGCGCTGCTCGGCACCGTCGACATCGTCGCCGAGCCGTCCGGCCTGGCCGAGGACTTCCGCTCGATGATGGCCGGCGCGATGGGCAAGCAGGTCGCCGACGTCGCGCTGCGGATCTGGACCCCGGCCAACGCCACCGTGAAGTTCGTCAAGCAGGTCGCCCCCTCGGTCGAGGACCTGACCGAGCGCCGCGCCGAGGCCGGCCCCCGGGCCGGCGACTACCCGACCGGCTCCTGGGGCGACGAGAGCCGCGACTACCACGTCTGCGTCGAGGTCCCGGCCGCCTCGGTCGGCAACGAGATGCTCGCCGCCCGGGTCAGCCTGGTGCTGCCCCCGCAGGTCGGCGGCGGCACCCCCGAGGTGCTCAGCCAGGGCCTCGTCAAGGCCGTCTGGACCGACGACCTGGCCTCCTCCACCCGGATCAGCCCGCAGGTCGCCCACTACACCGGGCAGGCCGAGCTCGCCTCCTCGATCCAGGAGGGCCTGGAGGCCCACCGCTCCGGGGACGTCGACACCGCGACCGCCAAGCTGGGCGCCGCCGTCCGGATCGCGCACGCGACCGGGAACGAGGGCACCTACAAGCTGCTGCAGAAGGTGGTGGACGTGGTGGACCCGAAGGAGGGTACGGTTCGATTCCGTAAGAACGTGAGCGAGGCCGACTCGATGACCCTTGAGACCCGGTCGACCAAGACGGTACGTGTGAAGAAGTGACCGCTGAAGACGTGATCGGGCCGGCCGCCCGGCGCGACACCGCACCGTGCCGGCCCGAAACGAGGGGGACCTGATGCCGATCTGCCCGAGGGGCCACGAGTCGCAGGCCGAGGACTGGTGCGACTTCTGCGGCTTCCCGATGACTCCGCCGGTCCCGACACCCGGCGCCCACGGGGGCTACCCGGGGGCGCCCGGCGCCGACCCCGCGCCCGGCGCACCCGCCGGGCACCCGCAGCACGGCGGTGCGTCCTTCGGCGCCCCGCCGCCCCCGCCCGGCGCATTCCCGCCGCCCGGTGCCTTCCCGCCGCCCGGGGCCGTACCCCCCGGGGCCGTGCCTTCCGGCGCCGTCCCGCCCGGCGCCTTCCCGTCGGCCGCACAGCAGCAGGGCCTCACCGAGGGCCTGACCGTCTGCCCGATCTGCCGCAGCCCGCAGACCGGCCGGTTCTGCGAGGAGTGCGGCTACGACTACGAGCTGTCCACGCCCTCGCGCCGCCAGACCCCGGCCGGACCCGCGCCGGTGCCCGGCCCGGCCCAGCCCCCGCCGCCGCCGCCGCTGAACATCCCGGCGGCCTACGGCGGCCCCGCGCAGGCCCCGCCCGCCCCGCAGCCGCCCCAGCCCGAGTACCCGCACACCTACGGCTACCCTCCGCCGGAGGGCGCCTTCCCCGAGGCCCCGGTGCGCGAGGACTCCGGCCCGGTGTACGCCCACCCGGCCGGCCCCGGCCCGAACAACCGCGGCGGCGACTTCGGCACCTCCTTCCACCTCGCCCCGCCGATGCCGCAGCCCCAGCCGGAGGCGGCCCCGGTGGAGGCGGTCCGGGCCAACTGGATCGCGGTGGTCTCGGCCGACCGCGACTACTTCACCGAGATGATGGCCCGCAGCGGCCCCGAGGCGGCCGGCCTGTTCTTCCCGCCGTACTGCCCCGAGCGCCGCATCCCGCTGACCGGCCGCGGCCAGCTGCGGATCGGCCGGCGCAGCCAGCACCGGGGCACCGTCCCGGAGATCGACCTGTCGGTGCCGCCGGAGGACCCGGGCGCCTCGCACCAGCACGCACTGCTCGCCGAGCAGGCGGACGGCAGCTGGGTGCTGGTCGACCAGGACTCCACCAACGGCACCACCGTCAACGGCGGCGCGGAACCGGTCACCCCGCACACCGCCGTGCCGCTGAACGACGGCGACCGGATCCACATCGGCGCCTGGACGACGATCACGATGCACCGCGCCTGAACACCCTGCTGAGGGTGCATCAGCGACAACCCCGGGCGGGCCGGGCTGAATTCAACATTTCGCCCGGCCCGTCTTTCTCCGGCTTCCTCAGGGGATACCCAAATCCCCGCCCCAGGTGTGCACAAGACGCATCGAAAGCCCTATTGTCAGGGCACATGACTGCAGCTATATCCGCCGACGGCATCCGTCAGCGGTACGGGGATGTGCAGGCCGTCGACGGGGTGTCCTTCACCGTCGAGGCCGGCGAGTTCTACGGGATCCTGGGCCCCAACGGGGCCGGGAAGACCACCACCATGGAGATCCTGGAAGGGGTCCGCAAGCCCGACGAGGGTCGGGTCGAGCTGCTGGGGATGGCTCCCTGGCCGCGCAATCCGAAACTGCTGCCGCGCATCGGCGTGCAGTTCCAGGCCTCCGCTTTCTTCCGGAAACTGACCGCCCGGGAGACCATCCGCACCTTCGCGTCGTTCTACGGGGTCGGTCCCAAGCGGGCCGATGCGATGCTGGAGCGGGTCGGCCTCTCCGACAAGGCCGAGACGCTGACCGACCAGATGTCCGGCGGCCAGGCCCAGCGCCTGTCGATCGCCTGCGCACTGGCGCACGACCCGGAGCTCGTCTTCCTGGACGAGCCCACCACCGGCCTCGACCCGCAGGCCCGGCGCAACCTCTGGGACCTGCTGCGGGACATCAACAACGAGGGCCGCACCGTCGTCCTGACCACCCACTACCTGGACGAGGCCGAGGTGCTCTGCGACCGGGTCTCGATCATGGACCACGGGAAGATCCTGCACACCGGCGCCCCGGCGGCGCTGATCCGCGAGATCGACGACACCGTCCGGATCAGCGTGGCCTCCGGCCAGCTGCCGGTCGAGCGGGCCCGCGAGCTGCTGACCGCGGCCGGCGCCGACGTCGCCACCCTGGAGGACGACACCGTCTCGCTCTCCGTCTCGACCCGGCTCCCGGCCCCGGTGCTCAGCGTGCTGGCCGAGCAGAACGCGCTGCGCGGCCTCGAAGTGCGCGGCGCCACCCTGGAGGACGTCTTCCTCCAGCTGACCGGACGGGAGTTCCGCGCATGACCGCCTCCACCTCCACCGAGCCGAAGGTCCCCGCCCAGCGCGGCGGTTCGGCCGGCGCCGCCGGCGGGCAGGAACGGGTCAGCGCCTTCTGGAGCCTGTCCCGCGCGATGCTGCTCGGCATGAAGCGCGACCGCACCGCGACCTTCTTCATCCTGCTCTTCCCGCTGGTGTTCCTGGTCTTCTTCGGCAGCGTGACCAAGGGGTCCACCAGCCCGCACGCCAAGGTGGCGCAGGTCGGCGCGGTGAAGCTGTTCGACTCGATCCAGGGCGACGAGCGGGCCGGGCTGGACAAGGTCCTCACGATCACCAAGACCGACGACGAGGCCGCCACCCTGGAGAAGGTCCGCAAGGGCGACTTCGACGCGCTGATCAAGCAGGGCCCGGACGGCCAGGTCGAGCTGCGCTACACCGCCGCCGACCAGGTCCGCGCCGGCGCGCTCCAGGGCATCCTCAACTCGGTGGTCCAGGAGGCCAACCAGAGGGCCACCCACCAGCCGGCGGCCTACGTGCTGGACGCCCAGCAGGTCGAGGACAAGTCGCTCAAGCCGATCCAGTTCCTCACCCCCGGTCTGCTCGGCTGGGCCGTCGCCACCGGCGCGGTCTTCGGCGCCGCGCTGACCCTGGTCAACTGGCGCAAGTCCAAGGTGCTGCGCCGACTGCGGCTGGCCCCGATCAGCGCCGGCACGGTGGTCAGCTCCAGGATCCTGGTCTCGCTGCTGACCGCGCTCCTGCAGACCAGCGTCTTCCTGGTGGTCGCCACGAGCTTCTTCGGGCTCAAGCTCACCGGCAACTGGTGGCTCGTCATCCCGCTGGTGGCCTGCGCGACGCTCGCCTTCATGTCGATCGGCCTGCTGGCCGGTTCGGTCGCCAAGACCGAGGAGGCGGCCAACGGCATCTCGCAGATCATCGTGCTGCCGATGTCCTTCCTGTCCGGCTCGTTCTTCCCGATGGACGGCGCTCCGGGCTGGCTGCAGACCGTCTCCAAGGTCATGCCGCTCCACTACCTGGTCAGCAGCGCCCAGTCGGTGCTGACCCGCGGCGGCGGCGTCATGGACGCCCTGCCCACCATGGGCGGCCTGCTGCTGTTCGCGGCCGTGCTGACCGGCATCGCCTGGAAGTTGTTCAAGTGGGAAGACGCCTGATCGTCCCCCGCTGACCGCCCGACGCCGACGGGGTCGTACGCCTTTGGTCCCGGTGTACGACCCCGTCGGTGTCTGCGACCATGGTCGGGTGACAGAGATCCGGCGAGGCACGTTCAGCGAGGAGACCTTCTTCGACCAGGTCGGCGGTGAGCCGACCTTCCGGCGTCTGGTCCGCCGCTTCTACGAGGGCATCGCCGAGGACGAGTTGCTGCGGCCGATGTACCCGGAGGAGGACCTCGGCCCGGCCGAGGAACGGATGGCGCTCTTCCTGATGCAGTACTGGGGCGGCCCGCGCACCTACAGCGATCACCGCGGCCACCCGCGGCTGCGGATGCGCCACGCACCGTTCAAGGTCGACAGGGCCGCTCACGACGCCTGGCTGACCCACATGCGGGCGGCCGTGCACAGCCTGGAACTGCCCGCCGAGCACGAGCGGCAGCTGCTCGACTACCTGACGTACGCGGCCGCGTCGATGATCAACACCCCGGGCTGAGCCGCCTCTCACCGGGCGACCCGGACAGGGCTACCGGAACAGGACTACCGGATCGGGCTGAGCCCCAGCCCCGCGCCCGGCGCGGCCGCCGTCCGCACCACCACCGAGCCCGCCGGAGCACTCAGCCGCAGCCAGCCGCCCGCCCGGTGCACGGTGAGCGGGACGCCCGGCTTCAGGAAGCCGATCACGTACGCGGCGTGGACCGCGCGCAGCGGCAGCTCCGGCAGCGCGGTGACCGGGCGGGACCAGATCTCGTCGGCCAGCCGGTCCAGCACCTCGCGGGTGCGGTGGTGCGCCGGGACGGCCTCGCTGCGCTCGCGGAACTCCTTCACCCCGGCCATCAGTTCGGGGTACACCTCGGCCACCGGCGGGGCGCCGGCCGACCGCCAGCCGACCCGCGGCGGCAGCAGCCCGGCCCAGGCCGGACCGGTCACCGGCGCGGGCAGCGCGACGGCTCCCGCCTCGGCGTCCACGCCGTCCAGCAGCTGACCGGCCGAGACCGTCAGATCGACCGGCTCGTCCAGACCGCTCAGCCGGGCGGTGCGGATCGCCAGCGCGCCCGAGCCGCCCAGCGGCAGCCGGCCGAACACCGCCAGCACACCGTCGTCCCCGTCCGGGGCCATCGCCTGCAGCCGCACGGCCGCCGCCTTGTCGAAGCGCAGCAGGCGCAACAGGAAGGCGGAGAGGTCGGCTGCCTCCCCGGCGTCGGTCAGGGCGAGGCGGGCGGTGATGGTCAACGCGGCTCAGCTCGAATCGTCGTGGGGCGCGATCGTCGTGGGGCGCGATCGTCGTGGGGTGGGACTTTCAGACTGCCGCGACGACCGGGGTCTCGTCCATGAAACGGGAGAGGAACTCCCGCTCCACCGGGGAGATCCGGCGCGGCCGGCCCTCGGCCAGGTCGTAGGGCACGACCACGGTGGAGGCCCGGACGTACACCGTCTCGGAGCCGTCCTCGTGGACGTCCTTGATGTCGTAGGAGACGGTCAGCGAGGCGCCGCCGATGTGCGTCACCCGGGTCTCGATGGTGACCGGCTCCGGCCGGTGCACCAGCGGG
The DNA here is from genome assembly GCF_040609455.1 of Kitasatospora sp. NPDC004669. Taxonomy (NCBI): domain Bacteria; kingdom Bacillati; phylum Actinomycetota; class Actinomycetes; order Kitasatosporales; family Streptomycetaceae; genus Kitasatospora; species Kitasatospora sp. NPDC004669. Next base: position 30,815 of record NZ_JBEXKB010000016.1, on the reverse strand, counting down.
CGCTTGTAGTCGATCTCGTGGCGGGCCACCACCGAGCCGCCCGCGAACTCCCCGGCGCCGGCCTCGGCGGCCTGGGTGAACATGAAGTCGATCCGGGCCTCCTCCAGGTAGCGCAGGAAGACCACGTTGTTGACGTGCCCGAAGGCGTCCATGTCGGACCAGCGCAGCGGGCAGGCGTAGATGTGGCGAGCCACGGGTGTCTCCTCGGTGTCCGGCTGGCCCGCCGCCACGGATCGGCGACGGGCCGCGGCCCGGCAGGCCGCCCCGGAGGGCAGTCTGCCGGGCCGTTGTGACAGCTGGATGTCAGCCTCGGGTCAGCTTCTTGTACGTGGCCCGGTGCGGACGGGCGGCGTCGGCGCCGAGCCGCTCGACCTTGTTCTTCTCGTACGACTCGAAGTTGCCCTCGAACCAGAACCACTTGCTCTCGCCCTCGTAGGCGAGGATGTGGGTGGCCACTCGGTCCAGGAACCAGCGGTCGTGGGAGATGACCACGGCGCAGCCGGGGAACTCCAGCAGGGCGTTCTCCAGCGAGGACAGCGTCTCGACGTCGAGGTCGTTGGTGGGCTCGTCGAGGAGCAGCAGGTTGCCGCCCTGCTTGAGGGTCAGCGCCAGGTTCAGACGGTTGCGCTCACCACCGGAGAGCACGCCGGCCGGCTTCTGCTGGTCCGGGCCCTTGAAGCCGAAGGCCGACACGTAGGCGCGGGACGGCATCTCGACCTGGCCGACGTTGATCCAGTCCAGACCGTCGGAGACGACCTCCCAGAGGGTCTTCTTCGGGTCGATGTTGGCGCGCGACTGGTCGACGTAGCTGATCTTGACGGTCTCGCCGACCTTGACCTTCCCGGAGTCCGGGGTCTCCAGGTCCTGGAGCATCTTGAACAGCGTGGTCTTGCCGGCGCCGTTCGGGCCGATGACGCCGACGATGCCGTTGCGCGGCAGGGTGAAGCTCAGGTCATCGATCAGGATCTTCTCGCCGAAGGCCTTGGAGAGGTTCTCGACCTCGATGACGACGCTGCCCAGACGCGGGCCCGGCGGGATCTGGATCTCCTCGAAGTCCAGCTTCCGCATCTTGTCGGCCTCGGCCGCCATCTCCTCGTAGCGGGCCAGACGGGCCTTGGACTTCGCCTGGCGGCCCTTGGCGTTGGAGCGGACCCACTCCAGCTCTTCCTTGAGGCGCTTGGCGCGCTTCGCGTCCTTCTGGCCCTCGACCTTGAGACGGGACTGCTTGGTCTCCAGGTAGGTGGAGTAGTTGCCCTCGTACGGGTAGGCGCGGCCGCGGTCGAGCTCCAGGATCCACTCGGCGACGTTGTCCAGGAAGTACCGGTCGTGGGTGACCGCGACGACGGTGCCCTTGTACTTCTCCAGGTGCTGCTCCAGCCAGTTCACCGACTCGGCGTCCAGGTGGTTGGTGGGCTCGTCGAGCAGCAGCAGGTCGGGGGCCTCCAGCAGCAGCTTGCAGAGCGCGACGCGGCGCTTCTCACCACCGGAGAGCTTGGTGACCGGCCAGTCGCCGGGCGGGCAGCCCAGGGCGTCCATGGCCTGCTCCAGCTGGGCGTCCAGGTCCCAGGCCTCGGCGTGGTCCAGCTCCTCCTGGAGCTTGCCCATCTCGTCGAGCAGCGCGTCCGAGTAGTCGGTCGCCATCAGCTCGGCGATCTCGTTGAAGCGGTCGAGCTTGCCCTTGATCTCCTTGACGCCGTCCTGGACGTTCTCCAGAACGTTCTTGGACTCGTCGAGCGGCGGCTCCTGGAGCAGCATGCCGACGGTGAAGCCGGGCGAGAGGAAGGCGTCGCCGTTGGAGGGCTGCTCCAGGCCGGCCATCATCTTCAGCACGGTGGACTTACCGGCACCGTTGGGGCCCACGACGCCGATCTTCGCTCCGGGGAGGAAGCTGAGCGTCACGTCGTCAAGGATGACCTTGTCTCCGTGCGCCTTGCGCACCTTGCGCATCGTGTAGATGTATTCCGCCACGTGAGATCGCTCCGGCGTCGTCGGGAGTAATTCGGCTTGCAGCCTTCCATTGTGCCGCACCCGGCCGGAACCCCCGAACCGCCCAGGTGACCCCACCGGGGTATCCGTGGCCGCAGGCGGACCACCCGCCTCTCCCGCGACGGCGCGGCCCTCGCTCCCCGCCCCGGGAACGGCGAAGGCCCGGCTCCCCGCATCAACTGCGGGGAGCCGGGCCGGTTCCGCTGCTCAGGGCCTCAGGAGGTCGACTCCCCCGGCCCGCTCAGACGGGTCAGGCGGTGGTGCGACCGTGACGGCCACGGCGGCGCAGGACGAAGACCGCGGCGCCACCGGCCACGACCAGGCCACCGGCGACGGCGGCGAGGATCGGGGTCGAGTCATTGGCACCGGTCTGGGCCAGGCCACCGGTGCCCGGGGCGGCGCTGGTGGTCGCCGGGGTCGGCTGGCCGGCGGCCGGGGTGGTCGAGGTGGCCGACGGGGTGGCGGTGGTGGCGGCCGGGGTGGTCGGGGCGCCGGTCGGGGTCACGCCGGTCTTGCAGTCCAGGAAGCCGGTGAACTCCTTGGCGTAGCCGTTCGCGCCGGCGACCTTGATGTCGTAGTTGGTCTTCTCGGCGACCTTGACGAGCACGCTCTCGGTCTTGCCCGGCTGGACGGTCACCTGCTGCTTGTCGACCGTGACGGTGGCGGCCTCGTCACCGCTGTTGGTGACGGAGACGCGCACGCCGTTGTTGGCGCACTCGACCTTGGCGGAGCTGTCGACCAGCGCGCCCTTGCCCTGCTTCCAGGTGGCCTGGGCGGCGGCGGCGACGCTGACCTTGGTGGAGCCGGCCAGGATCATGGTCTGGCTGTGGCGACCCTGGTTGTCCACGTCGGTCATGAAGACCCGGCCGCTGAGCACGTTGGCCTCGGCACTGGCGTTGACGGCGGCCTTGCCGTCCGCGGTGCCGGCCGGCACGTCCAGGAACAGCTGGGTGTCCTTGGCGATCGGACCGGCCAGGGTGCCGTTGACCGGCTTGCCGTCCTTGTCCACCAGCTTGGCCTTGTCGGCGGCGTCGCCGGAGACGGCGAGCTTCACCTCGTTGGCGCTGGAGTTCAGGACGAACGGGCCGAGCTTGCTGCCCGACTTGCCGGAGGCGGAGTCCGGGGTGAGCGTCAGCGAGGGCTTCGGCTCGGCCGCGACGCCCTTGTTGACGTCGCTGGTCAGGTAGTCGCGCAGCTTCTTGGCGTTCTCGTTCTGCGGGACGGCGTTCTTGTTGTCCGAGAACTTCCAGATCGCGGCCTGGGTGCCCGCGGCGGCGTCCGCGTCGCTCAGGTCATCGACCTGGATGGCCGCAGCCAGGGACTTCAGGTTCGCCTGCGGGTACGAGTTCTCCAGGATCCAGCGGATCTTGGGGGCGTTGGCGTTGCTGTTGAGGGAGCTCGACGCCCAGTCCGACTCGTGGTACTTGGCGCCGCTGTCCAGGTAGACCGGGTTGTCGAAGTCGATGCAGTAGGTCTGCAGCTTCTCGCCCGCGGCCGTCTTGAGGGTGAACAGACCGCCCTCGACGGTCCCCTTGCCCTGGACGTCGATCGCCTCGCCGAGCATGGTGTTCTGGACCACAGCGGTCACACCCGACGCCGGGGTGTCCGCGGCGACCGCCGCACCGGCCGCGAACAGGCCTCCGCCCAGCGCAAGGCTGGTCGTGAGCATGACAGTGGATATGCGGGACAGACTCCGCCCGTGACTCTGGAACATCTGGGATCCCTCCGGAGCGGACCGCACCCAGTGGGCAGCCCGCCGACTTGCCGTGCCGCACGTGCCCCCTGTGGCACTGCTGCGGGTATGAACCAGACGAATCCTATTGAGCCCCGGGGGGCCCGAAACCCCCATGCGAAATCAGGACGATTCCGTATCTGGATCGTTATCAATCCCCCCAGGTTCCACACAAGCTGACGGTCAGGCAGAATCAGTCCGCCACTTTCTGTTATCCGGTCGAGATTGCGCGTGCGGGCGCAACAGCCTTCTCGATCAACATATTTGTCGACAGGGAAGGTCACCGACCGGTCAGCTCAGCAAAGCCCGGTCTTCACCTCCCCGCTCCCCCTCGGACACCTCCCCCTGCTGCTCCGTCACCGACCGCACACCTGGCGGCAGCTCGGACGAACGCGGCGTCACGGCCACCGCCGAGGCCTTGCGCGCCTCCAGCGCGCTGGCGATCCACCCGGGCACCGGTTCGGCCGCCACCTCCGCCGCGGCCGGCCCCGCACCGCCGGGCGGCTGCCCGCGCACCCCGGTCGCCCAACGGAAGGCCGAGGTACCGCGGGTGAGATCGTGTCCGACCGACCGGGCGTCAACCTCGGCCCGACTGCGCTTCACCTCACCCTCCGTCCACTCCCGCACCCGCAGCCGGCCGGTCACCAGCACCGGGTCCCCCTTGGCCAGCGAGCCGATCAGGTTGACCGCGAGCGCCCGCCAGGCCGTCACCCTCAGCCACTGCGTCTCGCCGTCCACCCAGCACGCCCGCTCACGGTCGTACCGGCGCTCCGTACAGCCGAGCTGGAAGTTCGCCATCGGCACCCCGTTGGCGGTTTCCCCGTAGCTCACCTCGGTGGCGACATTGCCGAGCACCGTCACATGCGTCTCGTTCACAGCACACTCTCCGTTCTCGCCGGTGCACCGTAGGGAATCGAGCGGTGCGAGTTGAGAGTGCGCCCCGAAGGAAATCCCGGCCACGGAGTTCTGAAATCCTGTGGATAACTCGGCACAGCGGAATGCCACTGTCACTCGCAGGGGTGAATTTCAGCCTTCGTGCGCCGCCGGGCCGCCATCTCTTCGCGGCCATGACAACAAACCGGCGGATCGCCGCGCCCGCCCGAGCGGGGCGGAAGGCGCGCCGGCCACCGTCCCCGCACGTCATCCGACCGGCGCAAGCCGAAATCTGCCCCCCACCCGCGTCGGCGGCGGCACATTCTCCGTGTCGAATCCATAACGGGAGAGGAGGCAGCCCCGTAACGACTGCACAACGTCCGGCGCAGAACGGTGCGATACCGCTGCACTCACGGCGTTCACCTGCGATTATCGGACCGCTCCACCGAACCGACACACCAACGACGGTGTCGTCACACCCGGCCGAGGAACTGGACACCCTTATCCTGTCCCCGACAGGGCGAGGGTCCACCAACCCCCACCCCCACCCCCAGGTACGGGGCCGGACAACGCGCGCCCCCAGCGCTCGTCGCCCGATCCCGGCCACGGTCACGCCCGCCAGGGCGCCGTCCGTCCCGCCCCCATAGCTCAGCGGATAGAGCACCCGCCTTCTAAGCGGTAGGTCGCAGGTTCGAATCCTGCTGGGGGCGCCACCCTGCAATTTCTGCAGGCCATCGCACCGGCGAACACTTTCCGTGGCCGTTTCGAACCTCCGGGTAATCCCGCACTCACCGCGCATAAGCCGTGACAATGCGTGTCATGCCTGCAGCGAAAACACCTGGAATTCCGGGCGAATCCCCCGGCCCACGCGAAACCGGCCCGCCGGGCGCGGCCGTCAGGGCCCCGGTCAGCCCGCCAGTCCCGCCAGATAGGCGTCCAGCAGGGCGATCTGCCGCTCGGCCGGGAACTCCGCCGGGGCGAACAGCGACTGCACCACCAGCCCCAGCACGAAGGCCTGCGCCGCCGTCGCGAGCCCGGCGGGGTCGACCCCGGCCGGGAGCTCCCCGAGCCGCTGGGCGTCCGCCACGTGCGCCGTGAGCGCCACCCGCGAGCGGGCGTAGCGACCCGCGTGCGCGGCCGCCAGCTCCGGGTCGGCCAGGGCGACGTCCCAGGAGCCGACCCAGATCCGGTTGCCCGCCACGGCCGCCTCGTCCAGCGGCAGTACGTCGAGCAGCGCGGCCCGCAGCCCGGCCAGCCCGACCGGCGGCGGGGTGCCGTCGACGGGGGCGGTGCGCCGGGGCCGGGCGAGCGAGCGCCGGTCGAGCTCCTCCAGCGCGTGGTTCAGCAGCGCCCTCTTGTTCGGGAAGTAGTGCGTCAGCAGTCCGGTGGAGGCACCCAGCTCGGCCGCCACCGCGCGCAGCGTCAGCCCCTCGAAGCCCTTGGTGGAGAGCACCCGCCACACCCCCTCGGAGACTTCCGAGCGGCGTGCGTCATGGTCTCCACGGGCTGGCGTCATGGGGGCTATCGTACATACCAAACGTTTGTTATGAATGGATCACGACAGCTCCCGCACCGTCCGCGAAAGGCCCACCCGTGTTTTCCGTACCGCTCGCCGAGAACGCCGAACTGCGCCCGCTGGAGCCCTGGCAGGCCCCCGAGTTCCTGGCCCACATCGACCGCGCCCGGGCCCACACCGACCCGTGGATCCCGTGGGCCACCTTCTCCACCGACCTCGACTCGGCCCGCGCCACCCTGCAGCGCTACGCCGACGGCCAGGCCGCCGACGAGCGACGGATCTACGGCATCTGGCGGGACGGCACGCTGGTCGGCGGCGTGATGTTCGTGCACTTCAGCACCAAGACCGGCAACTGCGAGATCGGCGCCTGGACCGAGCCGGCCGGCGAGGGCGGCGGGCTGATCACCGCCGCCGTGCGGCAGCTGCTCGACTACGCCTTCGTCACCCGCGGCCTGCACCGCGCCGAGTGGTGGTGCTCGGCCGTCAACGCCCGCAGCCGGGCGGTGGCCGAGCGGGTCGGCATGCGGCGGGACGGCGTGCTGCGCGAGTGGTTCCTGCACAACGGGGTCCGCCACGACAAGGAGATCTGGGCGATCCTGGCCCCGGAGTGGGCCTCCGCCAAGGCCTGACCCCGGGCCGGACCCGACCGAAGCCGGCCGGGACCCGACCCGGACGGGGCCCGACCCGAGCAGCGGGGCCGGTGGACTCCCCCCGTAGTCCACCGGGCCCCGCTCCCCCCGACGCCTACACCGAGCGCCCGCTCAAGCCGCCCGCTCAGGCCGCCAGCACCGGCTCCCCCGGGGTGGCGGCGGCCGCCGCCTCCGCCGACCGCAGCCGCAGCGCCAGCAGCAGCACCAGCGCCATCACCCCGCCCGCCGACAGGAAGACCACGTCCACCGCGTCCGTGAAGCTGCGCACCGCGTGGTCCCGGGCCGCGCCGGTCAGCACCCGCACCGCCCCGAGCGGCCGTCCCGGCTCGCCGGACTGGAAGACCCGGGCCAGCAGGCTGCCGAAGAACGCCGCGCCGAGCGCGCCGCCGAGGGTCTGGAAGAACCGGATGCCGGTGGTCGCCACGCCGAGCTGGTGGCGCGGGGCGGTGTCCTGCACCAGGGTGATCAGCTGCCCGATCAGCTGGCCGAACCCCGCGCCGAGCAGAGCGAGTTCGGCGCCCACCGCCCACAGCGGGGTGTCCGGCCCGCTGAACCCGAGCAGCACCAGGGCGAGCGTCCCGCAGACCGCGCCGGCCGCCAGGAAGGTGCGCGGCGCGTGGCCTCGGGCGATCAGCCTGGTGACCAGCAGGCCGACGCCGGTCATCCCGGCCGCCATCGGCATCAGGTAGAGGCTGGCCGTGGTCGGGGCGATCCCCCGGGCGAGCTGCAGGTAGATCATCACGTAGACGATCGAGCCGGTCATGCCCATCCCGACCAGGCCCTGGACGGCGAAGCCGATCCGCACGATCGGGATCCGGAACAGCGAGAGCGGCAGCACCGGCTCGGCGGCGGTGGCCTGGCGCCACAGGAAGAGGCCGAGGGCGGCCAGAGTGGCGGCGGACAGCCCGAGGATCTCCGGGGAGGTCCAGCCGTGGTCCTTGCCGCCCCACTCGGTGACCAGCAGCAGCCCGGTGGCGAAGGCGGCGGCCAGGGTGGCGCCGAGGAAGTCCAGGCCACGCCGGCGGACGGTCTGCGGCAGCTTGATCACCAGGACGACGCCGGCCACCACCAACAGGCCGAGCGGCAGGTTGATGTAGAAGATCCAGCGCCAGCTGAGGTGGTCGGTGAACAGCGCCCCGACCAGCGGGCCGACGGCCATCCCGAGCCCCGCGACGATGCCGCCCATCGCGCCGCCCTTGCCGCTGCCGCGCTCCTCCGGGTCCTGGAGGTGGGCCATGACCACCATCGTGACGCTCATCAGCCCGCCGCCGCCGATGCCCTGGACGGCCCGGAAGGCGATCAGCTGGCCCATCGACTGCGCGGCCCCGCACGCCGCCGAGCCCAACAGGAAGGTGGCGAGCGCACCGAGCAGCACCCGCTTGGCGCCGTAGACGTCGCAGAGCTTGCCGTAGAGCGGGAGCAGCGCGGTGGCGGCCAGGGCGAAGGCACTGACCAGCCAGGGCAGCCGGTCGACGCCGTGGACGGGGTCGAGGTCGCGGACGATCGGCACGGTGGCCGCCGACACGATGTTCGAGTCGAGCACGGCCAGCACGATCGTGACCAGGCAGAGCAGCATGCCCAGCTTGCGGTGGGCGGCCGTCATCAGGCCGGTCCCGGCCTGGGCGGGTGCGTTCGGAGCGGCGGATGCCATCGGGAAGTCCCCCCGGAGTCAGTGGAGTTCGGCCCGGGCCGGTGTGGTCCGGCGGGCTCGGCACCACCATGACAGCATTCTTGGACTGGGTCAATTCTTCAGCCCAGCCAATCTTTCGCCCCAGCTTATCTTTCATCCGGGACCATCATTCAGCCTGGTCAAGCTTTGATCCTGGTACAGTCTCCTCATGGCGATCCACTCCGGCTTGGACCTCGGCCCCGACCGCGACCTCGACGCGCTCCCGCTGCGCGAGCGCAAGAAGATCCAGACCGGCATCCGGATCTTCCGCACCGCCATCGAACTGTTCGCCGAGCGCGGCTTCGACCAGGTCTCGGTGGCCGAGATCGCGGCCGCCGCCGAGGTGTCCAAGATGACCGTCTTCAACTACTTCCCCACCAAGGAAGACCTGGTCATGGGCCCGATGGAGCAACACCTCGACGAGCCGGCCCGGGTGGTGCGCGACCGCGCCCCGGGCGTCTCGGCTGTCGTGGCGCTGCGCGAGCACTTCCTGGCGGCGCTGGTGAACCGGGACCCGGCCACCGGACTGAACGACGACCAGGTGGTGCTGGACGTGGTCCGGCTGATCCACGAGACCCCGGCGCTGGCCGTACGCGCCACCGCCGCCTTCGACCGGCGCGCCCAGTCCCTGCTGGCCGAGGTGCTGGTCGCCGAGGACCCGGCCCACGACGAACTGACCGCCCGGGTCGCCGCCGCCCAGCTGCTGGCCGTCCGGCTGACCCTGATCGGCGGCAACCACCAGCGGATGCTGGCCGGCCGCCGGGCCGCCGACGCCCTGCCCGCCGCGCTCGACGAGGCCCGCCGCGCCTTCGCCCTGGTCGAACTGGGCCTCGGCGACTACTGCACCGGGGCCGCCTGAGAGAGTGGGCGCACCACGACCGACCGGAGGTGCGCATGGACCAGCCGCTGCTCACGCGGGACCGTTCCGCCCTGCCCGCCCAGACCGACGGCCTGAACGCCTACGTCGGTGAGGACGGCGTCGCGGTGCTGGAGTTCGCCCGCCCGCACCGCCGCAACGCGGTGACCCTGGCGATCTGGCAGGCGCTGCCCAAGGTCCTGGCGCAGATCGCCGAGCAGGAGGGGGTGCGCGCCCTGCTGCTGACCGGCGCCGGGAACACCTTCAGCGCCGGCGCGGACATCACCGAACTCGCCGAGGTGTACGGCGATCCGCAGCACGCGGACGCCTACCACGCGATCAACGTGGCCGCCGAGGAGGCGCTCGCGGCCTTCCCGCACCCGACCATCGCCGTGGTGCACGGCGCCTGCGTGGGCGGCGGCTGCCAGCTGGCCGTCGCCTGCGATCTGCGCTTCGTCGCCGACAACGCCCGGCTGGGGATCACCCCGGCCAAGCTCGGCGTGGTCTACCCCGCGGTGCCGACGCTGCGGCTGGCCCGGCTGGTCGGCCCGGCCCGGGCCAAGTACCTGCTGTTCTCCGGCGAGTTGGTCTCCGGCCGGGACGCGCTGCCGCTGGGCCTCGCGGAGAAGGTCCTGCCGGTCGCCGAACTGGACGCCGCCGCGCTGGAGTTCGCCCGACTGCTGACCACCCGTTCGACCCAGACCATCGGCGCGGTCAAGTCCGCGCTGGCCGTCCCGGCGGAGCGGGCAGCCGAGGCGCTGGAGCCCTGGGAGCGGCGCTCGCGGGAGGCCTCGGACGTGCACGAGGGCCTGGCCGCCTTCCTGGAGGGCCGCCCGCCCCGGTTCTGAGCCGGTCCGGACGGGCAGCGGCGCCGGCGGCTCACGTACGATCATCCGACCGGCGCCCCGCCGCCGCCCGCCTTTTCGACCCGGAGCACGCACCCCGATGACCACCGAGGCCACGGCCGCCCCCACCAGCCGGACGATCTGGGCCCGCCGGGTCACCGACGGCGTCGAGCCGAAGAACGTGATCATCGCGGTCTGCCTGCTGATCGGCGGCCTCCGCTACGGCCTGGCCGGCCTCGGCTGGGCCGCCTTCGCCGCGCTGTTCGCGGCCGTCATCCCGACCCTGTTCATCCAGCGCGGTATCCGCAAGGGCACTCTGGAGGACCGTCACGTCGGCCACCGCCAGCGCCGGCTGACCGTCATCCCCTTCATCATGGGCTCGGTGCTGACCAGCTTCGCGGTGATGATCTGGCTGGACGCCCCGACCGACCTGACCGCGATGGTGGCGGCGATGTTCGCCTCGCTGATCCCGATCCTGGTGATCACCGTCTGGTGGAAGGTCTCCGTGCACACCGCCGTGGCCAGCGGCGCGGTGGCCTGCCTCGGCATCGCGCTCGGCCCGCTGTGGCTGCTGCTCTACCCCCTGGTCGCGGTGATCGGCTGGTCCCGGGTGGTGCTGCGGGACCACACCACCGCGCAGACGATCGTCGGCGCGGTGGTGGGCGCGGTCACGGCCGGGCTCACCTTCTGGCTGGCCCGCTGACCGCATGGGGCGTGTCCGGCGATTCCCGCCGGGCGCGCGAATCGTCGGACACGCCTCAACGGATCGGCATCCCCGAGATCGCCCGGGCGATGACCAGCCGCTGGATCTCGCTGGTCCCCTCGAAGATCGAGTAGATCGCGCTGTCCCGGTGCATCCGCTCCACCGGGTACTCCCGGGTGAAGCCGTTGCCGCCGAGGATCTGCATCGCCTGCGCGGTGACGAACTTGGCCGTCTCGCCCGCGTACAGCTTGGACATCGAGCCCTCGGCCGCGGTGAACGGCTGGTTGTTGACCGCCATCCAGGACGCCCGCCACACCAGCAGCCGGGCCGCGTCGATCCGGGTCTTCATGTCGGCCAGCTGGAACGCCACGCCCTGGTTGTCGATGATCGGGCGGCCGAACTGCTCCCGGGTCTTGGCGTAGTCCAGCGCCACCTCGTACGCGGCCCGGGCGATGCCGATCGCCTGCGCGCCGACGGCCGGGCGGGAGGCCTCGAACGTGGCCATCGCCGCGTTGCCCTTGCCGCCCGGGCGCTTGACGCCCTCACGGGCCCGGGCCAGTCGCTCGTCCAGCTTCTCCTTGCCGCCGAGCAGGCAGCTGCCGGGCACCCGGACGTCGTCCAGCACCACCTCGGCGGTGTGCGAGGCGCGGATGCCGTGCTTCTTGAACTTCTGGCCCTGGCTCAGCCCCGGGGTGCCCGGCGGAACGACGAAGGAGGCGTGCCCGCGCGTGCCGAGCTCCGGGTCGACGCCGGCGACCACCACGTGCACCGCGGCGATCCCGCCGTTGGTGGCCCAGGTCTTGGTGCCGTTGAGCACCCACTCGTCCTTGGCCTCGTCGTAGACGGCCCGGGTGCGCAGCGCGCCCACGTCGGAGCCGGCGTCCGGCTCGGAGGAGCAGAAGGCGGCCACCTTGACGTCGTCCGGGGTGCCGAACATCTGCGGGGTCCAGGTGCCGATCTGCTCGTCGGTGCCGTTGGCGAGCACCGCGACGGCGGCCAGCGTGGTGCCGACGATGGACAGCCCGATGCCCGCGTCGCCCCAGAACAGCTCCTCCATGGCGATCGGGATGCCGACGCCGGAGGGGTCGAAGTACTGCTGGGCGTAGAAGTCCAGCGAGTAGATGCCCAGCTTGGCGGCCTCCTGGATGATCGGCCAGGGGGTCTCCTCGCGCTCGTCCCACTCGGCCGCGGCCGGGCGCATCACGTCGGCGGCGAAGCCGTGCAGCCAGTCGCGTACGGCGAGCTGGTCCGCGCCCGGGTCCAGCGAGAACGTGCTGCTCATGGTGCTTGCCTCCGAAGAAGGGGTACGGCCGACCGGGGTGTTACCTCGGGTAACATCGTCGGAGTCTGCTACTGATTGGTAACCGGTGTCAACGCCCCCGCAGACCCCGCCCACCCCGACCCCGGCCCCGGCCCCGACCCCGAGGAGCAGCGCATGTCCCGAGAGCCCCGCCGCGAGCAGTTGCTCAACGCCGCCGACCGGGTCGTCCAGCGCGAGGGCCCGAGCGCCAGCATGAACGCCATCGCCGCCGAGGCCGGCATCACCAAGCCGATCCTCTACCGGCACTTCGGCGACCGGAACGGCCTGATCAGAGCCCTCACCGAGCGCCACACCGGCGGGCTGCTGGCCGCGATCCGGGCCGCCCTGGCCGAACCGTTGGAGCGCCGCGACCGGGTCGAGCACGTCCTGGACACCTACCTCGCCGCGATCGAGGCCCGCCCGCAGGTCTACCGGCTGCTCACCCACCCCGAGCCGGGCGACCCGAGCGGCGCCGGCAACGCGCTCGCCCCCGCCCTCAAGCAGATCGCCGAGGAGATCACCCGGGCCGTGCAGAGCCAGGTCGACCTCGGCGCCGACCGCGACCTGCTCGCCGAGGCCTGGGGCCGGGGCATCACCGGCATGGTGCTGGCCGCCGGCGACTGGTGGCTGGAGAGCAAGCCCTGCTCACGCACCCGCATGGTGCAGGCCCTGGCCGACCTGCTGTGGGGCCGCCTGGCCGCCGCCGCGGACCTGCCGACCGCCGTCCTGCCGCCCACCCCGGTCGAGCCCGCCGCGGACTGACCCGTCGCGACCTGACCCGTCGTCGGCCGAGCTGGCGTGAACCGGACTCCCGTTTGCCGCACCACCCTTGTGCGGCCATCGGCGCCACCGGCATCATCGGGGCCCCGTCCCCCGCCGTGCGAGGTCCCCGATGCGCCTGCGCCGCACCGCCGTTGCCCTGCTGCTCGCCGCCACCGCCGCCCTGACCGCCACCCCGGCCCCGGCCTCGGCCTCCGACCACGGCGGGCACCGGGACCACTTCCCCACCGGGACGGCCACCGCCCCCGACGGCCGCACCGCGCTCACCGACGCCCGGGGCCGGCGCCTCCAGCTGCGCGGCTTCAACCTCGACAAGTACGCCGAGGCCACCGAGGCCGATCTCAAGTCCCTTGCCGCCCAGGGCTTCACCCTGGTCCGGCTGCCGATCTCCTGGACCAGGCTGGAGCCCCGGCGCGGCCGGCTCGACCCCGCCGAACTGCACCGGCTGCAGCAACTCCTCGGGTGGGCCGACCGCCTGGGCCTGCTCGTCCTGGTCGACTTCCACCAGGACGTCTACGGACCGAAGTTCGGCGGCGCCACCTTCGGCATCCCGGTCTGGGCCACCCGCGACGACGGCCTGCCCTTCACCCCCGACCCGAACGACTGGTTCGCCGGCTACTTCCAACCCGCCGTCCAGGCCGCCTTCCGCCACCTCTACGACGACCCCGACCTGCGCGCCTGGCAGACCGACTTCTACAGCCGGCTCGCCCGCGAACTGCACGGCCACCGCTCACTGTTGGGCTACGACCTGTTCAACGAGCCGTTCGGCCCGGTGAACGGCGACCCGACCGACCCGGCCGTGCTCGCCGCCGCCTCCGCCGCCCTGGAACAGGGCCGACTCGCCGACATGTACCGCCGCCTGATCGCCGCCGTCCGCCGAGTCGACTCCCGTGCCTGGCTGTTCGTCGAACCGACCGTCCTGGTCGGCCAGGGCGTACCCACCCGGCTGCCCGGCTTCACCGACCCCCGCCCGGGCGCGCCCCGGCTCGGCTACGCCCCGCACTTCTACGACACCGCGGTGGAGAACGGCGCCGACTGGAACCCCGCCGACGGCTTCGTCGAGCAGTACACCGCCGCGATCACCGGCTACCCCACCGCGAACCGCCTGCCGGTCCTGGTCGGCGAGTGGGGCCCGCCCGACTCCCGCACCCCGGGCAACACCCTGCTGGTCCGCCGGCAGATCGCCGCGATGGACGGCTTCGCCGAGGGCTGGACCATGTGGTACTGGTGCCGCGGCACCGGCGGCTACTGCGCGCTCGACCCCGCCGGGCACCCCGCCCCCGGGGACGGGCCCGCCTTCGACCCGTACCCGGTGGCCGTCGCCGGCACGGACGTCCGCACCACCGGCACCACCGTCCGCTGGGCGTCCGACGGCACCGGGCGCGCCAGCGAACTCGTGCTGCCGCCCGCCGCCTTCCCGCACGGCGCCCGGGTCGCCGTCTCCCCCGCCGGCGCCCGGGTCGAGGTCGAGCAGCCCGCGGACGGACGCGCGGGAACGGTACGGATCCGGCTCCCGCACGCCCACCAGGGCACCCCGGTGACGGTCGAGCTCACAGCTCGGTGATCAGGCCAGCCCCCGGCGGGCCAGCAGCGGCCCGGTCTCCGGCGCCCGGCCGACCACCGCGCGGAAGGACTCCAGCGGGTCCCGGCTGAAGCCGCGCGCCAGCAGCTCGCGCCGGAACAGCTCGCCGCTCTCCCGCACCGACCGCCCGTTGGTCTCGAACCACTGCACGGTGTCCGCGTCCAGCACCTCCGACCAGATGTACGCGTAGTACCCGGCGCTGTAGCCGCTGGAGAAGATGTGCTGGAAGTAGGGCGTGCGGTAGCGCGGCGGGATCGCCGGGACCACGATCCCGGCCTCCGCCAGCGCCCGGGCCTCGAACTCCTCGGCGTCCGCGACCTCGTGGCCCTGCGGCAGGGTGTGCCAGGCCCAGTCCAGCAGCGTCGCCGCCAGGTACTCCACCGTCCGGAAGCCCTGACCGAAGCCCTCGGCCGCCGTCATCCGCTCGACCAGCTCGGCCGGCAGCGGCTCCCCGGTCTCGTGGTGGCGGGCGTAGTTGGCCAGCACCTCCGGGCGGACCATCCACATCTCGTTGACCTGCGAGGGGAACTCCACGAAGTCCCGCGGCACCGCCGTACCCGCGAACAGCGGGTAGGTGACGTCCGAGAACAGTCCGTGCAGCGCGTGCCCGAACTCGTGGAAGAGCGTGCGCAGCTCGTCCCAGCTGAGCAGCACCGGCTCACCGGGCGCCGGACGCGGGATGTTGAGGTTGTTCAGCACCACCGGCCGCTGCCCGGTCAGCCCGGACTGGCCGACCAGCTCGTCCATCCAGGCGCCACCGCGCTTGGACGCCCGGGCGTGGAAGTCGCCGATGAACAGGCCCAGCGACGCGCCGTCCTCCTCGAACACCTCGAAGACCCGGGCGTCCGGGTGGTGCGCCGTCAGCTCCGGCCGCTCGGTGAAGGTCAGCCCGTACGCGAGCTTCGCGGCGAAGAACACGCCGTCCTTCAGCACCCGCTCCAGCTCGAAGTACGGGCGCAGCGCCGCCGCGTCCACCCGGTAGGAGGTCTGCCGGACCTTCTCCGAGTAGTACGCCCAGTCGTGCGCGGCGATCTCCTCGATCCCGTCCGCGGCCGCCACCTTGGCCAGCTCGGCGGCCTCCCGGCGGGCATTGGCCACGGCCGGCTCCACCAGCCGGGCCAGCAGGCCGGAGACCGCCTCCACCGTCCCGGCCGTCTCGTCCGCCACCACGTACGCGGCGTGGCTCGGGTGCCCCAGCAGCGCGGCCCGCTCGGCGCGCAGCCCGGCCATCCGGATCGCCAACGGACCGTTGACCTCGACGCCGCGGGCCAGCGAGGCGGCCAGCAGCCGCTCGCGCACCGAACGGTCGCTGAGCTGGGCCAGTTCGGGCTGGTTGGAGGGGCTCTTCAGGCTCAGCACGTACTTGCCCTCGTGCCCGAGCACCCGGGCGTTCTCCGCGGCGCCGGCGATCGCGCCCTCGGACAGCCCGGCCAGCTCCTCGGCGGAGTCCACGACCAGCGCGGCGGCGCGGGTGGCGGCGTTCACGTTCTGCTGGAACGTGGTGCCCAGCGCGGCCAGTTCGGCGTTCAGCTCGCGCAGCCGGGCCTGTTCGGCCTCGCCCAGCCGGGCGCCCGAGCGGACGAAGGCGGTGTACCAGCGCTCCAGCAGCCGCAGTGACTCCGGGTCCAGCTCCAGGTCGGCCCGGGCCTCGTACAGCGCCTCGATCCGGGCGAACAGCCCCTGGTCCAGGTGGATCGCGTCGTGGTGGGCGGCGAGCAGCGGGCTCACCTTCGCCTCCACCTCGTCCAGCAGGTCGGTGGTGTCCGAGGAGGACTGGTTGCGGAACACCGCGTCCACCCGGCTCAGCAACTCGCCGGAGCGTTCCAGCGCCACCAGGGTGTTCTCGAAGGTCGGCAGCGCACGGGTGTCGGTGATCGCCTCGATCTCGGCCAGCTGCTCGGCCATCCCGCGCTCGTAGGCGGGCAGGTAGTGCTCCTGCCGGATCTCGGCGTAGGGCGGGAGTTGGTAGACCAGGGGGCTGGGCGTGAAGAACGGGTTCTCGGTCATTTCGCCGACCATACGCGGTGTCACCCCGCGTGCCCATACGCCCCCGACCCGGAACACAGGCCCCGGTTGTCGGACCCACCCGTTAACGTCGACACCGCGGACCTGCCGGTCCGCACGTCCGTGCCCCCACCCGCACGCCAGACCGCCCCTCGGAGAGGAGACGCCCCCGTGGCCCCCAGAACCGCCCTCGCGCCCGACCCGCACGGCCCCGGCGGCCGCCTCCAGCCGCTGGACGACGCCGGGGCGCCGCTCGGCCCGCCAGAGACCGTCCGCGACCTCGCCGCCGCCGTCGCCGCCCGGGAGGCCGCCGGGAGCGACCGTCTGCCGGGGCCGCGCTGGGTCTGGGCCGCCGCCGACTCCGGGTACGCCCCGCTGCTGCCCCGGCTGCCCGACCGGCTCGCCCGCTGCCACGACCTGCGGCTGGTCGAGGCCCTGCTGCTGGGCCACGAGGGCCGCGTCGGCGCGCCGCGCTCGCTCGGCGCCGCCTGGTCCCGGCTACGCGGCCTGCCCGTCCCGGACGACCTGCCCGAGCCGGGCCTGGCCGACGCCGACGACGGGCAGGACACCCTGTTCGCCCCCGACCGGCTGCAACTGCCGCCCGGCGCCGACCCCTTGGCCGCCGTGGTCGCCGTCCACGCCGAGCAGCAGCGCCGGATCGCCGCCATCGCCGACCCGGCCGCCCGACAGCGGTTCCGACTGCTGGTCGCCGCCGAGTCGGCCGGCGCACTGGCGGCCGCCGAGATGGCCCACGACGGCCTGCCCTGGCGCGCCGACGTCCACGACCACCTGCTGACCGAGCTGCTCGGCCCGCGCCCGACCGTCCCCGGCACCCAGCCCCGGCGGCTCGCCGAACTCGCCGTCGAACTCCAACAGGCCCTCGGCGCCAAGCCCTTCAACCCCGACTCGCACACCCAGGTGCTGCGCGCCTTCGCCGAGGCCGGCATCCAGCTCGGCTCCACCCGCTCCTGGGAGCTCAGGCGCATCGACCACCCGGCCGCCCAGCTGCTGATCCGTTACAAGGAGCTGTCCCGGATCCACGTCGCCCACGGCTGGGCCTGGCAGGACGCCTGGGCCCGCGGCGGCCGCTTCCGGCCCGAGTACGTGGTCGGCGGCGTGGTCTCCGGCCGCTGGGCCAGCCGTGGCGGCGGCGCCCTGCAGATCCCGCGCATCCTGCGCCGCGCCGTGGTCGCCGACCCGGGCTGGCTGCTGGTGGTCGCCGACGCCGCCCAGCTGGAGCCTCGGGTGCTCGCCGCGCTCTCCCAGGACGCCGGACTGGCCCGCACCGCGGCCGGCGGCGACCTCTACGAGGCTCTCGCCGCCAGCGCCTTCCAAGGCGACCGGGACAAGGCCAAGCTCGGCCTGCTCGGCGCCATGTACGGGCAGACCAGCGGCGACATCGGCCCGCTGCTGAACACCCTGCGCCGCCGCTACCCCGCCGCGATGGGCTACGTCGAGGCCGCCGCCCGCACCGGGGAGGACGGCGGCGTGGTCACCTCCCGGCTCGGCCGGGTCTGCCCGCCCGCCTCCGCCGACTTCCTCGACCTCACCGAGGCCGACACCGCCGGCGAGGCGGGCGGCCGCACCGCCCGCGCCCGCGGCCGGTTCACCCGCAACTTCGTCATCCAGGCCAGCGCCGCCGACTGGGCGCTCGCCCTGCTCGCCGCGCTTCGCCGACGGCTGGGCGAACTGCCGGTGGCCGACCCGGCGGACCGCCCGCACCTGGTGTTCTTCCAGCACGACGAGGTGATCGTGCACACCCCGGCCAACCTGGCCGACGGGGTGGCCGCCGCCGTCACCGAGGCCGCCGACGAGGCCCGGCGGCTGGTGTTCGGCGACACCCCGGTGCGGTTCCCGCTCAGCACGGCGGTGGTGGACTGCTACGCGGACGCCAAGTAGCCACTGCGGCTTCCGGGCTCAGATCTTCCGGAACGTGCGCGCGTCCTCGGCCGCCGCGACCACCTCGGCCAGCCCCGCCCCGGTCGAGGCGGTGACGGCGGCCGCCACCGCGCCCTCCACGAACGGCGCGTCCACCAGCTTCACGCCGGGGCGCGGCTCGTCCTCCAGCACGGTCACGGCGGTGAGCACCGAACTGCCGAGGTCCGGCAGCACGACCACGCCGGCCCCGCCGTCCGCCTCCGCGATCGCCCCGGCGATCAGCTCGTAGCTGGTACCGAGCCCGCCGTCCTCCGTCCCGGCCGCGACCACCACCCGCACGCCGTCCGGGGCGAGCTCGCCGAGCAGCTCGCGCAGCCCGTCGGCCAGCTTGGCGCTGTGCGAAACCAGAACAATGCCCACGTGTTCGCTCATGTCTGCGACCCTACGGCCCCATCCCGCTGCTCCGGGAGAGTGACCGAATCGCGCGTGTCGCACCCCGTGCCCGGCACCCCCGTCTGGCGTAGCGTCGGGTCCACCAGCGTCCGCAGCCGTAGCGGCCCCACCCAGGTCACCCAGGTCACCCAAGGGAGCGAAGAGCGTTGAAGAAGCTGATCAACACCCCGGAGAGCGTCCTGGAGGACGCGCTGGCCGGAGTCGCCGCCGCCCACCCCGAGCTGACGGTGGACGTCCCCAACCGGGTGATCACCCGGGCCGCCCGCCCGGCCGGCCCCAAGGTCGCGCTGATCTCCGGCGGCGGATCCGGCCACGAGCCGTTGCACGGCGGCTTCGTCGGCCCCGGCATGCTCGACGCCGCCTGCCCCGGCGAGGTGTTCACCTCGCCCGTCCCGGACCAGATGCTGGCCGCCGCCAAGGCGGTGGAGAACGGCGCCGGGGTGGTCTTCGTCGTGAAGAACTACACCGGCGACGTGATGAACTTCGAGCTCGCCGCCGAACTCGCCGCCGAGGAGGGCCTGGAGGTCCGCACCGTCCTGGTCAACGACGACGTCGCGGTCGAGGACTCCACCTGGACGGCCGGCCGCCGGGGCACCGGCGCGACCGTCCTGGTCGAGAAGACCGCCGGCGCACTGGCCGAGCGCGGCGCCACCCTCGACGAGGTGGCCGCCCTGGGCGAGCGGGTCAACGCCGCCTCCCGCTCCTTCGCGATCGCGCTCACCGCCGCCACCGTCCCGGCCGCCGGCAAGCCCGGCTTCGACCTCCCCGAGGACGAGATCGAGGTCGGCGTGGGCATCCACGGCGAGCCCGGCCGCCGCCGCGAGAAGCTCCGCCCGGCCCGCGAACTGGCCGCCGAGGTGGTCGAGACCATCCTCGCCGACCACCACCTGACACCGGGCGACAAGGTGATCGCCCTGCTGAACGGCCTCGGCGCGACACCGCTGCTGGAGCTGTACGTGGTCTACGGCGAGGTCGCCGCCCGGCTCGCCGAACACGGCATCACGGTGGCCCGCAGCCTGGTCGGCAACTACGTCACCAGCCTGGACATGGCGGGTTTCTCACTCACCCTCACCAAGGCCGACGCCCAGCTGCTGGAACTCTGGGACGCCCCGGTCGACACCCCCGCCCTCAAGCGGTCCTGAGTCGTTCGAAGGAGACCCGATGGACTTCGACACCCCGCTGTTCGATTTCTCCCTGGCTGAGGCCTGGATCCGCGCGATCGCCGCGGCCGTCGAGAAGGAGCAGGCCCGGCTCACCGAACTCGACTCCGCGATCGGCGACGGCGACCACGGCAGCAACCTCCAGCGCGGCTTCACCGCCGCCCTGACCGCCCTGGACGACCTCCAGCCGGCCGGCCCCGGCGCCGTCCTGACCAAGACCGGCACCACCCTCATCTCCAAGGTCGGCGGCGCCTCCGGCCCGCTCTACGGCAAGGCCTTCCGCGCCGTCGGCGCCGCTCTGCCCGAGCCCGCCGACCCGGCCACCGTCGCCGAGGCCCTGTCCGCCGGCCTGGACGCGATCCGCACCCTCGGCAAGGCCCGGCCCGGCGACAAGACCATCGTCGACGCCTGGACCCCGGCCGTCGCCGCCTTCCGCCACGCGGCCGCCACCGGCGCCGCCCTCCCCGAAGCGGCGGCGGCCGCCGCCGAGGCCGCCGACCAGGGCGCCCGCGACACCGTCCCGCTCCAGGCCCGCAAGGGCCGCGCCTCCTACCTCGGCGAACGCAGCATCGGCCACCAGGACCCGGGCGCCACCTCCACCGCCCTCCTCTTCCGCACCCTCGCCGACGTCACCGCCGGCTGAGTCCCGCCGCCGCCCCCTCCCCCTGTTCCCCCCTCGTGCGGTTCCCCGGGCCCCGGAAGGAGCGCGGGAACCGCACGAGGCGGAAGCCTCCCGAGCCGCGCCGAGCCATCCCACGGCCCCTGCCCCCAGGCCCGTCAATCCGTCCGTGTGATCAGCGACAACAGCGCGGCATCCCGCAGATCCCCACCCGTGTGCACCGGCAGATCCGCGTACACCCGCCCCACCGCCGCCTCCGGGTCCCCCGCCGAGGCCGCGCGGCGCCCCGTACCAGCGGCCCGACCCGCTCCGCCGGCGGATGGAACTCCCAGCTCCTGCGGTGCCACGCCTCGATCACCCCGTCCGCGCAGAGCACCGGCACGTCCTCCGCCCCGAACGGCTGCCCCCGGGTGCGGCGGCAGTCCGGCGGCGGTGGGTACCGAGGGCGAGTGGGCGCGGCGGATCGGAAAAACATATCGAACATAAGGGACGATCACGGCACCGAACCGTCCCGCCCCGCCCCGCCGGAGGCGCGTTCCCGGCCCGGGCGGCCACCGGCCTCCGGCCTCCGACGCGAGCCCACCACACCGATCCCGGCCCGGCACCCCTCCTCCCCGGCCCGACCACCCCCGTCACCTACGATGCGATCCACCTCACCCGCCCCCTCGGGAAATACCCCTGAGGGGTATGGTGTTGCCAGAGACGGAAACCGCACCGCGCGAGAACCCGCACCGACCCTCCGGAGGCCCCGATGTCCAGCACCATCACCTACACCGTGTCCGGCATGAGCTGCGGCCACTGCGAGAAGGCGATCAGCGAGGAGATCTCCGCGCTGACCGGTGTCACCGAGGTCGCCGCCGACGCCCAGGCCGGTACCGTGACGGTCTCCTCCGCCGCCCCGTTGGACGAGGAGCAGGTCCGCGCCGCCATCGACGAGGCCGGCTACGAACTGGTCGGCCACAGCGCCTGAGCCGCCACGGTACGGCGGGGCCCGGCACAGCGACCCCGCCGTACGCCCCCACCAAGGAGCTGATCCGCAATGAGCACGTCCGCCCCGGATATCGGGGCCCGGGACCGGGTCGAGCTGTCGATCGGCGGGATGACCTGCGCCTCCTGCGCGGCCCGGATCGAGAAGAAGCTCAACCGGATGGACGGCGTCGAGGCCACCGTCAACTTCGCCACCGAGAAGGCCCGGGTCGACTTCGACCCCGGCGTCTCGGTCGAGGACCTGATCGCCACCGTGGAGCGGACCGGCTACACCGCCGAGCTCCCGCCGCCCCCGGCCCCGGCCGCCCCCGAGCCGGCCGGCGCCACCGCCGCCCCCGAGCAGCCCGCCGCCGACCCCCTGCGCGACCGGCTGCTGATCGGCACCGTGCTCAGCGTCCCGGTGGTCCTGCTGTCGATGGTCCCCGCCCTGCAGTTCACCAACTGGCAGTGGCTGGCCTTCGCGCTCACCGGCCCGGTCGTGGTCCACGGCGGCCTGCCCTTCCACCGCGCCGCCTGGACCAACCTCAGGCACGGCGCCGCGACCATGGACACCCTGGTCTCGCTCGGCACCCTGGCCGCCTTCGGCTGGTCCTTCTGGGCGCTGTTCTGGGGCCACGCCGGCATGCCGGGGATGCGCCACGACTTCTCGTTCCCGATCGCCGACACCGACGCCTCCTCCACCCTCTACCTGGAGACCGCGGCCGCCGTCACAGTGCTGATCCTGCTCGGCCGCTACCTGGAGGCCCGCTCCAAGCGCCGGGCCGGCGCCGCCCTGCACGCCCTGCTCGACCTCGGCGCCAAGGACGTCGCCGTCCTCCAGGAGGAGCGCGAAATCCGGATGCCGGTGGACCGGTTGGCGGTCGGCATGCGCTTCGTGGTGCGCCCCGGCGAGAAGATCGCCACCGACGGCGTCGTGGTCGAGGGCGGCTCCGCCGTGGACGCCTCGATGCTCACCGGCGAGTCCGTCCCGGTCGAGGTCGCCGTCGGTGACACCGTCACCGGCGCCACCGTCAACGCGGGCGGCCGCCTGGTGGTCGAGGCCACCCGGGTCGGCGCGGACACCCAGCTGGCCCGGATGGCCAAGCTGGTCGAGGAGGCCCAGAACGGCAAGGCCGCCGCCCAGCGCCTGGCCGACCGGATCTCCGCCGTCTTCGTCCCGGTGGTCATCCTGATCGCGCTCGCCACCCTGGTCGGCCGGCTGCTGGCCACCAGCAACCCCACCGCGGCGTTCACCGCCGCCGTGGCCGTGCTGATCATCGCCTGCCCGTGCGCCCTGGGCCTGGCCACCCCGACCGCACTGCTGGTCGGCACCGGCCGCGGCGCCCAGCTCGGCATCCTGATCAAGGGCCCCGAGGTGCTGGAGACCACCCGACGGGTCGACACCGTCGTACTGGACAAGACCGGCACCGTCACCACCGGCCGGATGGCCCTGGTCGCCGTACACACCGTGGACGGCGTCACCGAGACCGAGGCGCTGCGCCTGGCCGGGGCCGTGGAGCGCGCCTCCGAACACCCGATCGCCCGCGCCGTCGCCGATGCCGCCGCCGAGCGCACCGGCGGACTGCCGCCCGTCGAGGGCTTCCGCAACGTGCCCGGGCGGGGCGTGGAGGGTGTCGTGGACGGCCGCACCGTGCTGGCCGGGCACGAGGCCCTGCTGGCCGACCGCGCGCAGCACCTGACGCCCGTCCTGGCCCGCGCCAAGGCCGGGGCCGAGGCGGCCGGCCGCACCGCGATCGCGGTCGGCTGGGACGGTGAGGCACGGGCGGTGCTGGAGGTGGCGGACGCGGTCAAGCCGACCAGCGCCGAGGCGATCGCCCGGCTGCGGGCGCTCGGCCTGCGCCCGGTCCTGCTGACCGGCGACAACCGGGCGGTGGCCGAGGCGGTGGCCGCCGAGGTCG
The DNA here is from genome assembly GCF_040609455.1 of Kitasatospora sp. NPDC004669. Lineage (NCBI taxonomy): Bacteria > Bacillati > Actinomycetota > Actinomycetes > Kitasatosporales > Streptomycetaceae > Kitasatospora > Kitasatospora sp. NPDC004669. Next base: position 7,324 of record NZ_JBEXKB010000016.1, on the reverse strand, counting down.
GCATCGACCCGCGGGACGTGATCGCCGAGGTGCTCCCCGCGGACAAGGTGGACACCGTCAAGCGGCTGCAGGCCGAGGGCAAGGTCGTGGCGATGGTCGGCGACGGCGTCAACGACGCGGCCGCGCTCGCCCAGGCCGACCTCGGCCTGGCGATGGGCACCGGCACCGACGCCGCCATCGAGGCGGGCGACCTGACCCTGGTCCGCGGCGACCTGCTGGCCGCGGCGGACGCCATCCGGCTCTCCCGCCGCACCCTCGGCACCATCAGGGGCAACCTGTTCTGGGCGTTCGGCTACAACGTGGCGGCGATCCCGCTGGCCGCCGCCGGACTGCTCAACCCGATGATCGCCGGGGCCGCGATGGCCTTCTCCTCGGTCTTCGTGGTCAGCAACAGCCTCCGGCTGCGCCGTTTCCAGCCCGCCTGAGACCGGGCAGCGCGAGAGGCCCGGACCGGCACCGGTCCGGGCCCCTGCTCACGCGCCCGCCTCGCTCCGCTCGGCAGGGGCATTCGCCCACGCGCACCTCTCGACGGCGCCCTCGCTTCGCTCACTCACACGCCCGCGCACCTCTCGACGGTTCGCTCACCGCGTTCACTCACGCCTCAGCGCCCCAGCAGCTCGCCGCCGTTGCAGTGCAGGATCTCGCCGGTGATGAACCCGGCCTCCGGGGAGGCGAGGAAGTGCACCGCCGCCGCGACCTCACCGGTCTCGCCGATCCGGCCGAGCAGTGTGCGCGCCGCCCGGCGGGCCACCTCGGCCTCGTCCAGCCGCGGTCCGAAGAACTCGGTGCCGCTGACCGTCCCCGGCGCGACGATGTTGGCGGTGATCCCCGAGGTCCCCAACTGGGCCGCCAGGAAGTGGTTCCAGGCGTGCAGCGAGGCCTTCGCGGCGCCGTACGAACCGGCCCCGCGCAGGGCGGCGATGGAGCTGATGGTGACCACCCGGCCGGAGCCGGGGGCGAGCCGGTCCCGGATCGACTCGGTCAGCAGCACCACGGTCAGCACATTGCGCTCGAAGTCGCCGCGCCAACGGGCCAGCAGGGCGTGCGGCCCACCGCCGACCACGGTCTCCCGGCTGCCGGCGTTGTTCACCAGCACGTCGATCCGCTCGGGCAGGTCGTGGAGCGCGGCCTCCACCGCGTCCGGGTCGGCGAGGTCGCACACCAGCGGGGTGACGTTCGGTCCGAGGTCGGCCGCGGCCTTCTCCAGGACCTCACGGCGCCGACCGACGATCACCACGTGCTCGCCCGCCTCGGCGAACCGCCGCGCGACTTCGTACCCGATTCCCGTGCCACCACCGGTGACGACGACGTTCCTGGCCATCTGCGCACTCCCTCCCCAGTTCCGCCACCGCGCTGCAAGGGTGCGCGACGGTCCGTACCGGAATGCCACGATTCCTATCACGCTCGGTTGCCGTGACTGCGGGGAGGGTGACGTCGGGCGCGAGGGAAGGTGTGATATGAGCGCGGAACGGCGCGCCTACGGAGCGTGGCGAGAGGCAGCTCACACCTCCCGGGCGTAACTTCTCGCACCCTGATACGTCTTAGGTTGGTAGTGCGGCAGTTTTTCCGATGGGCCGGGGCGTGATCAACGGCAACGCGTCCCTCATCCAGCGGCTGTCGCCGACGGGGCTCCGGCGGGCCCCGGGAACGGTCGTCGGTCTCGACGGCCTTCGCGCACGGCGCCGGGGTTGCGGCGGGTCAGGGACGCTTTGAGCGGCCGTCCCCGACTGCGGCCGGCCCCGGAGTCGTGCGCTGTACGGTTCCGTCCCCGCGCGGGCCTTCCGGGTCCGGGGCGCGGGGACGGCGAAGGGGCCCGGCCGCTCAGCAGCGGCCGGGCCCCTCTCCGTCTCACCCGCGGCGCGTCAGCGCTGGTCGAGCTCGACGTAGTCGCGGATCGCGGTGCCGGTGTAGATCTGACGCGGACGGCCGATGCGGCTGGTCGGGTCGTTGATCATCTCGTGCCAGTGGGCGATCCAGCCCGGCAGCCGGCCGAGGGCGAACAGCACGGTGAACATACTGGTCGGGAAGCCCATGGCGCGGTAGATCAGGCCGGTGTAGAAGTCCACGTTCGGGTACAGCTTGCGCGAGATGAAGAAGTCGTCCTTGAGGGCGTGCTCCTCCAGCTTGAGCGCGATCTCCAGCAGCTCGTCGCTCTTGCCGAGCTGGCCGAGGACCTCGTGCGCGAGCAGCTTGACCTGGGCGGCGCGCGGGTCGAAGGCCTTGTAGACCCGGTGACCGAAGCCCATCAGCTTGACGCCGGCTTCCTTGTTCTTCACCTTCGTGATGAAGGCGTCGACGTCGCCGCCGTCCTTCTGGATGCTCTCCAGCATCTCCAGCACGGCCTGGTTGGCGCCGCCGTGCAGCGGGCCCCACAGGGCCGAGATACCGGCCGAGATCGAGGCGAACAGGTTGGCGTGGCTGGAGCCGACCAGACGCACGGTGGAGGTCGAGCAGTTCTGCTCGTGGTCCGCGTGCAGGATGAGCAGCTTGTCCAGCGCGTTGACGACGACCGGGTTGAGCTCGTAGTCCTCGGCGGGGACCGCGAAGGTCATCCGCAGGAGGTTCTCGACGTAGCTCAGGTCGTTGCGCGGGTAGACGAAGGGCTGGCCCATCGCCTTCTTGTACGCGTACGCGGCGATCGTCGGCAGCTTGGCCAGCAGGCGGACGGTCGACAGGTGGCGCTGGGCCGCGTCGAAGGGGTTGTGGCTCTCCGGGTAGAACGTGGAGAGCGCGCCGACCACCGAGGACAGCATGGCCATCGGGTGGGCGTCCCGCGGGAAGCCCTGGAAGAAGCGCTTGACGTCCTCGTGCAGCAGCGTGTGCTGGGTGATCTCGCGGTTGAAGACCGCCAGCTGGTCCGCGGTGGGCAGCTCGCCGTTGATCAGGAGGTACGCGGTCTCGATGAAGCCGCCCTGCGCTGCGAGCTGCTCGATCGGGTAGCCGCGGTACCGAAGGATGCCGTTGTCGCCGTCCACGAAGGTGATCGCGGACTTGTACGCAGCGGTGTTACCGAAGCCGTTGTCCAGGGTGACCAGGCCGGTCTGCGGGAGCAGCTTCGAGATGTCGAAGCCGGAGTTGCCCGCAGTGCTCTCGACGACGGGGTACTCGTACTCGCCGTCCTGGTACCGCAGTACTACCGAGTTGTCGCTCACGTCTTCCTCACCGACGAAATGAATCCTCTTCCAAGGTGCCCTGACTGTCTCCACGATCCCCCATCCGGAGGACAGTCGCGCACCCGGGGTGGCCCGGAAGGGCCCGCCCCTACAAAACCTGCCGCCGCAGCCGGTACGAACCGGACAAGATCGGCACCACCCTAGGCTCTGCCGTAAATCTCTTCACGTCAAGAGAACCTTAGAGGCAACCATCCTGCTGGATAATCATCCAGAAGCAAGCCGATGATCGAGCGCGGCATGCCGCCGACCTGCGCTGACGGCCCGTACGGCCTGCGCGATCGCCTTCCGTGACCCGACCAGCACCACGAGTTTTCTAGCCCTGGTCACCGCGGTGTAGAGCAGATTTCGCTGGAGCATCGTCCAAGCGGACATAGTGACCGGAATCACCACCACCGGATACTCGCTACCCTGCGAGCGGTGGATCGTCACCGCGTACGCGTGGGCCAGCTCGTCCAGTTCGTCGAAGTCGTACGCCACCTCCTCGTCCTCGTCGGTGACGACCGTCAGCCGCTGGTCGTCCGCACTGAGGGCGGTCACCACTCCCACTGTGCCGTTGAAGACACCGTTCCGCCCCTTGTCATAGTTGTTGCGGATCTGGGTGACCTTGTCCCCCACCCGGAACGTCCGCCCGCCGAAGCGCCGCTCCGCCAGCCCCTCCCGGGCCGGCGTCACCGCCGCCTGCAGCAGCGTGTTCAGGTTCCCCGCCCCGGCCGGGCCCCGGTGCATCGGCGCCAGCACCTGGACGTCCCGGCGCGGGTCGAAGCCGAACTTCTGCGGGATCCGGCGCGCCACGACGTCCACCGTCAGCCCGGCCGCCCGCTCCGCGTCGTCCTCCACGAACAGGAAGAAGTCCGCCAGACCTTCCGTCAGGGGCGGCTTCCCCTCGTTGATCCGGTGCGCGTTGCTCACCACGCCCGACTGCTGCGCCTGCCGGAAGATCCTGGTCAGCCGCACCGACGGGACCGGCCCGTCCTCGGCCAGCAGGTCCCGCAGCACCTCCCCGGCGCCCACCGAGGGCAGCTGGTCCACGTCCCCCACGAACAGCAGGTGAGCGCCCATCGGCACCGCCTTGACCAGCTTGTTCGCCAGGATCAGGTCCAGCATCGAGGCCTCGTCCACCACCACCAGGTCGGCGTCCAGCGGCCGGTCCCGGTCGTACGCGGCGTCCCCGCCCGGCTTCAGCTCCAGCAGCCGGTGCACCGTCGAGGCCTCCACCCCGGTCAGCTCCGACAGCCGCTTCGCCGCCCGCCCGGTCGGCGCCGCCAGCACCACCTTCGCCCGCTTGGCCAGCGCCAGCGTCACGATCGACTTCACCGTGAACGACTTGCCGCAACCCGGACCACCCGTCAGCACCGCGACCTTCTGCGTCAGCGCCAACCGCACCGACTGCTCCTGCTCCGGCGCCAGCTCCGCCCCCGTTCGCTTCGCCAGCCACTCCAGCGCCACCGGCCAGTCGACGCGTCCGAACCACGGCATCCGGTCCGAGTCCGAACGCAGCAGCCGCAGCAGCTGATTGGCCAGCGAGATCTCCGCCCGGTGGAACGGCACCAGGTAGACGGCGGTGATCGGCTCACCCGCGTCGCCCGGCACCGTCTCGCGCACCACCCCCTCGGCCGCGACCAGCTCGGCCAGGCAGTCGATCACCAGCCCCACGTCCACCTGCAGCAGCTTCACGCCGTCCGCGATCAGCCGCTCCTCCGGCAGGTAGCAGTGCCCCTGGTCGCTGCTCTGCGACAGCGCGTACTGCAGCCCCGCCTTCACCCGCTCCGGGCTGTCGTGCGGAATGCCCACCGCCTGGGCGATCCGGTCCGCCGTCAGGAAGCCGATGCCCCAGACGTCCGCCGCCAGCTTGTACGGCTCGTTCTTCACCACCCCGATCGAGGCGTCGCCGTACTGCTTGTAGATCCGCACCGCCAGTGAGGTCGACACCCCGACCCCCTGCAGGAAGACCATCACCTCCTTGATGGCCTTCTGTTCCTCCCAGGCCGCCGCGATCTTCTTGGTCCGCTTCGGCCCCAGCCCCGGCACCTCGATCAGCCGGCCCGGCTCGTTCTCGATCACCTCCAGGGTGTCCGCCCCGAAGCGCTCCACGATCCGCTCGGCGAACCGCGGCCCGATGCCCTTGATCAACCCCGAGCCCAGGTAGCGCTGGATGCCCTGCACGGTGGCCGGCAGCACCGTCGTGTAGTTCTCCACCATGAACTGCCGCCCGTACTGCGGGTGCGAGCCCCACCGCCCGTGCAGCCGCAGCGACTCCCCGACCTGCGCCCCCAGCAGCGCGCCCACCACGGTCAGCAGGTCGTTCCCGCCCCGGCCGGTGTCCACCCGGGCCACGGTGTAGCCGGTCTCCTCATTGGAGTAGGTGATCCGCTCCAGCACGCCCTCGACCTGCGCCAACTGGCGCGGCACCTGCTGCGTCTGCTGCCCCGACTGCGGCTGCTTGCCCACCGGAGCCCCCTCTTCGACCGGTACGGGTGGACCCTTCCGTTACGCACCGTACCGCTCCTCGCCGACAACCCCGGAACCCGGGAAAGTCCCGGGAACCCGGCGGCAGCCCGCCGTGCACCGCCCCCTCCGGGGTGCCAGGCTGGAAAGTCCAGGGGGTCTCGACCGCGCCCGCGCCCGCACGGGCCCCGTCCGAGGAGCAGTGCCGCCATGCTCAACACCGACTACCACCCCGGCTCCCCGGACTGGCTCGACCTGAGCAGCCCCGACACCCGGGCCTCCGTCGACTTCTACACCGCCCTGTTCGGCTGGTCCTTCGACTCGGCCGGCCCCGAGGCCGGCGGCTACGGCTTCTTCCAACTCGACGGCCGCACGGTCGCCGCCCTCGGCCCGCTCGTCGAGGAGGGCTCCCTGCCCGGCTGGACCCTCTACTTCGCCACCCCCGACGCCGACGGCACCACCGAACTCGTCGAACAGGCCGGCGGCCGCGTCCGGTTCGCCCCCTTCGACGTCTTCACGGCAGGCCGGATGGCCGGCTACACCGACCCGACCGGCGCCGACTTCGCGGTCTGGCAGCCGCACGACACCCGCGGCCTGGACCTCGTCAACGACGAGGGCAGCCTCTGCTGGGCCGAGTGCTACAGCATCGACGCCGAGTGTGCGAAGGCCTTCTACCGAGCGGTCTTCGGCTGGCAGGAACAGGACGTCCCGTTCGGCGAGGCGCTCTACACCGTCCTCACCCCGGCCGGCGGCGGCACCGAGGACGCCCACGGCGGCATCATGCAGCTCGGCCCCGAACAGACCGCCCGCGGCACCGGCTCGCACTGGCTCCCCTACTTCGAGGTCCCCAACGTCGACGCCAGCCTCGCCATCGCCGAAACGCTCGGCGCGAAGGTGCGGATCCCCGCGACGGACGTGCACGGCGTCGGCCGGCTCGCCCAGCTGCTCGACCCGCACGGAGCCGTCTTCGCCGTCATCACGAGCGCCAAGCCCGGGGAGTGACTCCGCATTACCGCGCATTACCCCTCAGAAGGGCCGTGAAGGGGTGCTACGGGCGTAGATAGGGCGGGTGCGGGAAGCCAGGGCGCTCTAGTCTCTGATCATGACTGAAACGGCTGTTCTGACGATTCGACGGGCCGACGAGGCCGATCTGCCGGCGGTCGTGGCCATGCTCGCCGACGACCCGCTGGGCGCCACCCGCGAGAGCCCCGACGACCTCACCCCGTACCGCACCGCCTTCGCCCGCATCGACGGCGACCCGCACCAGCACCTGGTGGTGGCCGAACGCGCCGGCCGCGTCGTCGGCACCCTGCAGCTCACGGTGGTCCCGGGCCTCTCCCGGACGGGCTCCACCCGCACGATCATCGAGGCCGTCCGCATCCACGCCGACGAACGCGGCAGCGGACTCGGCACCGAGCTGATCGAGTGGGCCGTCGAGCGCTCCCGCGAACTGGGTGCCGACCTCGTCCAGCTCACGTCGGACGCGACGCGCACGGATGCGCACCGCTTCTACGAGCGACTCGGTTTCGTGGCCTCGCACGTCGGATTCAAGCTCAAGCTCTGAAAATGCGAAAAGGCCCACCCGGTAAGCCGGGTGGGCCTTTTCTGAAGAATTGTTCGGCGGCGTCCTACTCTCCCACAGGGTCCCCCCTGCAGTACCATCGGCGCTGTGAGGCTTAGCTTCCGGGTTCGGAATGTAACCGGGC
>NZ_JBEXKB010000015.1:118980-163623 GCF_040609455.1 Kitasatospora sp. NPDC004669 | reverse complement strand
CGCGTGCTCGAGCTCGTCCACCGACTTGTTGTTGCCGTGCAGCCGACCCTCGGGGGCGGCGGACGCACCGGGACGACCCGGGGCCCGGCGGCGCCCTACACCGGGACCGTCACGAAGGTCTGCCCGGACTCGTTCACGACCGACACCGAGGCCACGTCCTCCGGCGCAACGATGGCCGAACCATCCAACGTGGTACCGGACTTGGCTCCGACGGCGGAGACCAGCCAGCTGCCCGCGTCCACCGTGGTCCCACTCCTGCCGTTGACCACCAGATGGCAGCGCTGGCCGGCCGGGATGCCGGTGACCGCCGCGTTCACCCGCACCCAGCCCATCGCCGGGGTCACCGTCAGCGTCATCCGGGTACCGGTGGCCGGATCCGTCACGGAGCCGGTCCTGGTCCCGGCGGGGGGCGGGGTGGCGGCGGCGGTGCTCGGGGCCGGGCCGACGGCCACCGGCGGTGCGGAGTCGGTGCTGCGGCCCAGCGCGATCCCGAGGACCAGCGCCGCGACCGCCGCGGCGGCCGCTCCCGCGCCGATCCGGGCCCGGCGCCGGCGCAGCGCCGAGCCGCGCTCCGTCCGGGCCTGCCGCAGGGTGCGCTGCAGCAGCAGGTCGCCGCCCTCGGGCGGACCGTCGACGAGCAGCTCGGGCGGCACCTCACCCAGGGCGGTCTCCAGCTCCCTCAACTCGGTCACCTCCTGACGGCAGGTCGGGCAGTGGGCCAGGTGCCGTTCGACCGAGGCCGCCTCGGCCGGATCGAGCGCGCCCAGCACGTAGGCGCCGACGAGCTCCGCGCTCCGGTCGTGCGGCGTCGTGTTCCCGTCGTCCGTGGTCTCCCTGGTGGCGCGCCCCGGGTACGTGCCGTTCGTGCTCGTGCCGTTCGTGTCCATGCCGTTCGTGTTCGCGTCGTCTGTGTTCGCGTCGTCCGTCGTCACACCGACACCTCCTGCCACGTCCCCGTCCTGCCGGTGTACGAGCGTTTGAGTGCCCGGAGCGCGTAGTGCGCGCGGGACTTGACCGTTCCGGCCGGCACCCCCAGCTGCTCCGCGGCCTCGGTGACCGAAAGCCGCTGGAAGTAGATCGAGTGCAGCACCTCGCGGTGCTCGGGCGAGAGCCGCTCCAGCGCCTGCGACATCACCAGCGTCTCCACCACGCCCTCGGCGTGGTCGTGTTCGACCGGCACGGTGGCCGTCTCCTCGGAGACCTCCGCCACCTCGGCCGGGCGGGCGGCCCGGGCCCGGAACCGGTCGGTGATCAGGTTGCGCTCCACGGTCAGCAACCAGCCGCGCACCGACCCGCGGGCCTCGGTCAGCGCCTCCGGGTTGCGCCAGGCCCGGATCAGGGTCTCCTGTACGGCGTCCTCGGCCGCCGCGCGGTCGCCGGTGAGCCGGATGGCGTAGGCGAGCAGCGCGCCGCCGTGTTGCTCGTAGAGCGTCCGGATCAGTGCCTCGTCGGCGGCGTCCTGCCGCGCGCCTGGTCGTGTCCTCGCCATCCGCCATTCCTCCGTCGTCGGGTGCCACGTCCAGCACGTACGCGGGGGCCGTTCGGTTCAACCGGATTCCCGGCAGCTGCGGTCCTCGTTCAGACAGGCCACCACGTCGGCCATCTGCCGGTCGGTCATCAGGCCGATGAACACCGCGTGGTCGGTGAGCGGGCTGTGGTGTTGCTCGGGGAAGGCGTCCAGGGCGAAGGCCCGGGGCGGCGGCGGGCGGTAGCCGACGGTCACCCGCAGGTGCGGGATCGGGAAGGTGCCGTGCGGGCAGACGCCGGCGGCGGACGGGAACCGTACGTGGGAGCGGTGGCCGGGACTGTCCGTGCCGCGTCCGTCCCAGCAACTGGGGAAGTCCAGGGTGCGGGTGAGGAGGCTCCCGGCGGGGCAGAGCGGGTAGCGGTCGGTGGTCGTGCGGTCGGCGAAGCCCGTGCAGCCCCAGTGGGCGCCGGCCTCCGCGCCGCCGTCGGTGGCGGCGGTCGGGTCGCCCTCCAGGAGCCGGAGGAAGCGCGGCATCGGCACGACCTTGCTCCACGGGTTGCCGAGGTACTCGACGGTCACCGTCTCGGGGACGAGGATCTCGCCGGTGTCGCCGTGCGGGTCGTCGGACGCACCGGCGGCGGTGTGCTGTGCCGTGCCGTCGTGGTCGGTGCGGCGAAGCACCGGCCAGTAGTACGTCGAGCGGTCGCCGTCGGTGCAGGTGGTCCCGGCGGCGGCGAGGCTGTCGTCGGTGGAGTCCGCGTCCGTGGAGAGGTTGCCGACGTAGTCGTGCACGTGGTGGGCGCCGCCCGCCGTCCCGGGCGAGACCACCACATTGTCCGCGTTGCGGTGCCCCTCCTGGTTGCGCCCGCAGTCCTGCGCGTACGAGCCGGTGGAGGCGTCCGGGCCGGTGGCCTGCGGGGCGGGTGCGGCGGAGGCCACCGCGGTGATGTCGACGAATCCGGCCGCCGGTTCAGGCCCGGACGGCTGGAACCGGAGCACCAGCAGCGACAGCCCCAGGGCGAGACAGAGCAGGACGCCGACCGGTAGTGCGGCGCCCCCCAACCGATGGTGATCGCGGTCCTGGTGCACCGCGACAGTCTGGGTGACGGGCCGCCGCGCGGGCAAGGCGGCCCGGGCCGCCCCGCCGCCGCGCTGAGCAGGGTGTCAGTAGCCCCCGGAGTAGCCGCTGCCCTGCGAAGGGGCCGACGACGGGGTCTGAGAGGGCGTCTGGGCGGGCGCCTGGCCGGTCGCGCCCGGAGCCTTCTTCCCCTCGGGCGTGCTCGCGAACCAGGTGCCGCCGACTCCCTGCCCGTTGGTCTGCCCCGCCGCGGTGTCCCCGGCGAAGCGGTAGAGCGGCCAGCCGTTGAGGGTGACCTGCTTCGTGCCGTCCGGCCTGGTCACGGTGCCGACCAGGGTGGATTCGACCCCGGTGACCTGCACCGCGTCCTGGGCGGTGACCGGCGGCCACTTCGCGGCGCAGGCGTCGGTGCAGGTGCTCGCGGACGGCTTGGCGGTGTCCTTGTCGAAGCGGTACAGGGTCCGGCCGGCGGAGTCGGTGACGATCGGTCCGAGCGTGGCCGACTTCACGGCGACGATCCGGACCCCGGAGGAGTCGCCGGCGGCCGGGGCGGATGTCGTGGCGGCCGGGGCGGCGGCGGTCGACGAGGCCTTCCCGCCGTAGCCGTCGCCCGAGTCGGGCCCGCAGGCGGTGGCGGCGAGCGCGAGCACGGCGACGCCGGAGACGGCGAGCAGGCGGCGCGCGGCGAAGGTGGCAGCGGTGAAGGCAGGCATGGCGAACTCCCCTTGTGGGACTTGCGGTTGACGATTCGGGCGGCGCTGGCCCGTGCATCCTCCACACGGATCCGGGGCGGAAACGGTTCAACGCCGTCGGAAATATTTCTCGACTCCGGCCCGATCCCCGGTCGGCTCCCGCCCCGATCCCCGCCCACTCGCCCTCCGCCCCCTTTTCCTGACCGGCGCCGTGCTGCCGCCCGCTCGCACCGAGGCCCATACGCCTCGTCCGCCCGGCATCCCGTGTCGAAGAGCTTCTCGCGCAGGAGGGTCTGCACGAGGTTCAGGCTTCCGACGACCTTCACGTGCTCGTGCCGGTCACGGATCCCGCGCACCGCGGCGGCCAGGTCCGGGCCGGGCTGTGTGGATCCGGCCCAGGAGAGGTCGGGCCTGCCGCGGGAGGCCACGTACTTCGGGACGCGGTTGAAGAGCGTGGCGATCGGCCGGGGTGCGGCCCCGTCCATGGTGAAGCCGCTCACGGGGACTCAGGGCAGGAGCCGGGTCACGGTTCCCGAGCCGGCGGCGCGACCGTGGCGACGGACGGCGAACGACTGGCCTTCCTCGAGAGCGACGGGCCGTTCGAGCGTGATGGTCACCGCACCGACGTGGAGCGGTCGTAGCGCGTCCGTCTCGCGAGGCAGTGTCACCACGCCCCTCACTGCGGCAGCGAGGACGTGGACGTGGAGACCCTCACCGGTGAGCACGTCCCCTCCGCCGTGTTCCTTCGGCAGCATCGTGATGTCCGCCGTGAACGCGGTGTGTGCGCCGATCGAGCCGGGTGCCGCGAGGACCTGCCCCCGCTCCGCCGCTCCCGCCACCGCACCGGGCAGCAGCAGCCCGATGTTCATGCCCGATCCCGCCTCGTCGACTCGCAGCCCGCCCACGTCGATGTCCGTGACGTGAGCGAGCGCATCGCTGCCGAAGCCGATGAGCTCCACCCCGTCACCCGTGCGAACCCGCCCGCGCTCGATGCGGCCTGTCGCCATGACGATCCCGCCCCGGCTGAGGTGGAATACATCCTCGACGAGCATCAGGAACGGCTTCTCCACGGCGCTCATCGATACTCCCCGGGGGCCTCGTGCGGTAGTTGCGAACAGGTGTCCGAGACTAGCAATGATCACCACCCGGTCATCCCGTGCGGTATCGATCTCCCGCCACGGGCGTGATCGGCCACGAACACACTCCCCGCCGGCCGGCGGACAGCACGACCCGCCCGCCGGAAACGACCCTTGAGGAGAAGACACCGCCTTGGCAACCGACTACGACGCCCCGCGCGACACCGGCGACGAGAGCAGCGACGACAGCATCGAGGCGCTGAAGAGCCGGCGCGACGACAAGCAGAGCTCCACCGTCGACGTGGAGCCCGAGGCCACCGAAGGGCTCGAGCTTCCGGGCGCCGACCTGTCCGGTGAGGAGCTCACCGTCCGGGTCGTGCCCCTCCAGGAGGACGAGTTCATGTGCATGACCTGCTTCCTGGTCCACCACCGCGCCCAACTCGCCGGTGAGGACAAGGACGGTCAGCCCATCTGCCGTGACTGCGCGTCCTGACCGTCGCAGGAGCGGCAGTGCCGACCGAGCCGGAGAGGTGGGAAGCCGCCTCCCTCGGATCGACCTCGCCGACACGGTCATCACCGCCCGCAGTCTCATCCGACGTGCCTGGACCACCCATCGCTGGGACACCCGGCCCCGGCGCCGCCCATGACCCTCGCCACTCTACGCAGGCTCCTGGTCCGCTCTCACAGGGGAGAAGGCGGGATAGCGCGGCAGCGGAGCCACATCCCACTCCCGGGCGACCTCGCGCAGGAGTCGCTGCACCGTCTGCGCGAATGCCGGGAACCCCTCGACCGTGCTCGCCACCTGCCAACGGTGCCTGAGGACCTGGCGTCTGGTCGCCACGGGTCGACGTGTCCTGTGCATCGGTCCGTCCTCCACCGTGCGCGGCAGCGAACGCACGGTCGCGTTCACCGTCCAGACCACGACGGCTCGTCGCATCCCGGCCTGCCACACCGAATCGTCGGCCAGCGACGGGTACGCCGAGACGACTTCCGCCCGGAAGGCCTCCTCGGCCTTCTGCGCGATCTCCGCCGGCAAGGTGAAGACACACCAGCAGGTGGAGAACGGCATCCTGCAGTACGCGGCCCACGGCCTGGGCCGATCGATTCAATGCGACGCGGTGGAGGGCGGTCCGCACCCGATCGCCCTCCACCTTGCTCGTCGATTCAGGCGGCCGGCCGCCAAGGGATGCCGGGTTCGGGCTCAGGAAGCCGGGCCCGCCGGCGGTGCGCCGGTGGTTGCGGCGTCGTACAGGGCCTGGGTGGCGGAGCCGAAGTAGGCGCTGTAGGAGATCTGGGGGGTGTTGCCGCCGGTGTGGTAGCCGCCGATGAGCCCGATCACCGCCCAGCCGCCCGGCCACGGCACCAGCATGGGCCCGCCCGAAGTCCCGCCCACGAAGCCGTCGCACGCGATGCGTTCGAAGGTGCCCGGATCCGCGGGATCGTCGCTGACCCACGTGGTGGTCCAGCTCAAGCACTCCAGCGGCTTCTGCGCGCTGCCCGGGTATCCGATCATCCGTACCGGAGCGTGGGCGTACCCGGTGCCGGTGAGCAGCTGGACCGCGCCCGCCGCGTCCTCCAGCTGCAGGCCGTCCTGATTGGGCTCGGTCACGGCGAACCCGAAGTCGTACGCGGCGCCGGCGTGCTCGCCCAGGTCGTAGTACTCCTGCGCGACGTAGACGCCGTTGGCCTTGACCGGGAAGATGCCGAACGGCTTGAGTCCGTCGTGGTACTGCGGAACGAACCCCAGGTGCCGCTTGGGGGAGGTGCCGGAGTACCCCTTGAGGCAGTGCCCCGCGCTCAGCACCAGGTTGTGGTCGGGACTGTGCACTACGGAGGCGCTGCAGGTGCGGCCCGTGCCGTCGGCATCGGTCCAGAAGAACGCGCCCGCCTGCGGGATGCCGTCGAAGCTCCTGCTCGGAGGGATGAGCTCGCCGGGCCGGGGCCCGTCCGTCGAGGCCGGTGCGGCGGGTTCGGTGTCGCCGGGCAGCGCGGCCGCCATGCGGGCCGCGGTCCAGTACGCGCTGAGCTGCTCTGCGGTCGGATTGCCCGCGTCCGGCGTTGCGGCGGAGGCGACGGGGGCAAGCCCGGCGCCCAGCAGCAGCGCGGCTGTGGCCGCTGCGACATTCCTGAGGGCTGTGGTCCTACGTAACATCATCTGCCCCTTTGTTCATGACTGATGCGCATATTGTCGTTGCGGCTGCGAGGTGCATTCGATCAAGTTCAACCCCACCCGGCGCCCAACTCCCGCCGGACACGCCGCACACGCGCCCACGCGGGATCGCCGCGGCCCGCCCACCTGCCGCACGGCCTCGACCACATCGTTGCCCGCACCGGTCCGAAACCCCTTGGACGGCACGGGGACAGGCCTGCTGAAATGGGAGACGGCCTGTCGGAGTCGAAGGGATGCGGCGATGACCGAGATCAGGCTGCACCTGTCGGTGCGCGGCCTCACGGACGCGGACCTGCCGTCCTGCAGCTGGGCCGGCTCGCCCAAGCACGTGCGCGAGCTCGTCCACCAGATCCGCCGCGCCGAGGCGGGCGAGATCGACTACCTGGCGGTCTGCACGCCGGTCGGGCTTCCGGTGGCGGTCGGCGGCATCGACTACACGGTCACGCCCGGTGCCGGCACGCTCTGGCAACTCGGCGTCCACCCGGCCCTGCAGTCCTGCGGGATCGGCACGCTGCTGATCCGCTCCGCCGAGCAGCGGATCGGCGCCCGGGGCCTGACCCGCGCCGAACTCGGCGTCGAGGAGAGCAACCCGCGCGCCCGCGCCCTGTACGAACGCCTGGGCTACCGGGCCTTCGGCCGCGAGCTCGACTCCTGGGACGTGGAGGCCGAGGACGGCTCGCTCCAGCAGTACGAGACGATGTGCACGCTGATGCGCAAGGACCTGGCGTGACGCTGGATTTCGCGGCGTTCGTCGCCGATGCGACGGCCGACCCGGCAGTCGTCGGACTCGTCCTCAAGGGCTCCCGGGCCCACGACGGCATGACCACCCGTCACTCCGACCACGACCTCTACGTCATCCTCGCCGACGACGCGGCGAGCGAGCTGGCTGCGCTCGACGGCTACCGATCCGCGCGGCTCGATGTGGTCGTCACCACCCTCGAACGGTTCCGCCGACCCGCCGACTGGGAGCGGTACGCCATCGCCCGCTCCCGGGTGCTGGTCGACCGCAGCAATGGGGAGGTCACCCGGATCGTCGCCGCGATGGGACGGCTCGGCGCCGAGGAGGCCTTCCGGTCCGGCGCCGCCCTGCTGGACGCCTACGCCAACTCGCTCTACCGCTCGGTCAAGAACCACCGTGATGGAAACCCGCTCGCCGGCCACCTCGACGCGGCCGCCAGTGTCGGATTCCTGCTCGACCTGCTCTTCGCCCTGGACCGCCGGCCGCGCCCCTACAACAAGTACCTGGCCTGGGAGCTGGACCGGTTCCCGCTGCCCGGCTGGGAGAGTGCCGCGCTGCTGGACACCGTCGCCCGGATCACCGCGACCGGCGAAGTGGCGCCGCAGCAGCGGCTCTTCGCCCGGGTCGAGGCGGCTGCCCGGGCCGCCGGCCACGCGGCGGTGCTGGACGCCTGGGGTGAGGACCTGCTGCTGATGCGGCCGCACCCGGACTCCCCGGCTCACCAGTGCCGTGTCGCGGTCCCCGCCCGGCCGCGTCACGGCTGCCCATCGTCTGGCAACGGCCCCGGAACCTCCGCTGAGTACCCCTGCCCGCCCTTCTGACCGACCGGACTCTTGCGCTCAGGGCAGGGGCGGGCGTGAGGTTAGCATCGCCCCGTGGATGACGAGCGGGAGTGGCCGGGGTGGCCCGAGGACGAGTACGCGCAGTACTTGCAGGGTGAACGAACCAGGTATGCCTGGGTCATGTGCACCTACGGTGCGATGACGTCGACGCAGGCCGACGAAGCAGCGACACACCACTATCCCTACGAGCCGCCCGGCACGCCGTTTCGTGGCCTGGTCTTCCATGACGAGGCATGGCATTGGGCGATGCTTGCGCTCAAGGGCGATCGGTACATGCTGAGTCATCCTGAGCTCGCCGAACCCCCAGCAGCGTACGAAGCCCTCGATGAGCAGGGCTGAAACGGTCGTGGGTGGTGGCGCCCGAGCCGGATCGGCGCCCTGTGCGGCTGGGCGTCAGTGGGGGAGTGCCTGGTAGAGGCCGCGGCCGGTGCGCTGTGCCTGCGATGCTTTGACGGCCCGTTCGAGGCTGGTGCGTACGGCGTTGACGTTGGCGGGGGTGGTCTCGCGGCCCAGGGCCTGGGTGACCTGTGCGGCCCGGACCGGTTCCTTCGCCTCGGCCAGGTACGCCAGGACACCGGCGGTCAGCCCGGGGGTGCGCTTGCGCGCCGGGGCCGGCTCGGATGCGGCGGTCGTGGTCTTCGTGGTGGCGGCGCTCCTGCGCGCCTTCGTCGGGGCCGTCCTCCCTGAGGCCTTGCGGCGTGCCGTAGTCCGCGGCTCGGCCGGGGAAGCGGCCTTTCTGCGGGCGGCGGCCGACCTGCGCCCGGACGCTGCCGTTGCGCCCGCGGTGGCCTGCTCGCTGTCCGGCTCCGCCGCCGGTGCCGCCGATGGCGGGGCCTGGCCGGCCGTCTCCTCGGGCAGCGGGGCAGCGGAGAGCGACTGCAGGGCGCGCAGGGCGTCCCGTGCTGCCTCCAGCCGACCGGTGACGGCGGCCAGTTCCACCTCCAACCTCTGCTGGTGCCGCTCGAGTTCGGGAAGCTCGGCGCGCAGGGCGGCGATGGTGGACGTCATGCTGAGATGGGTGTCTGCGTTGTGTGCCAAGGGTGATCCTCATGATGGTCCGGACGCGGCCAGCCGCGCGAGTGATGGTCAAACTGTACGGCGACACGGGCGGTCAGGGTCTGTGAAGCTGGAACGCACTCCCCTTGGGGCGCTGTCACGTCGATGTGCGCGTGTCCGGCTGAGGGTGTGCCGGGTGCGGTGTGGGGTGCCTGGGTCGGGCCGCGATGGGCAGGCCGATGCGCTCGGCGATGTGATTCCAGATGGCGGACTCTCACGGGTCCGGAGACTCCTGCGGACGCCCATCCCGGTGATGTGTCCAGCGGACACCAGCCTGATCGATGAAGGAGACGGTGATCGGCACTTCCTCAGGCCTCGGTGCGCTCACCCGCCTGCCGGGCCCGCTCCTGTCGGTAGGCCTCCGCCCTGGCGAGGTAGTCCCGGTGCTCCTGCTCGGGGTCCGGCGGCAGGTCCGGCGCGTCGGTGGTGGCGAAGAACTGCACCAGGGCCTCGTTCGAGCTCACGGCCAGCTCTCCGGACCGGGCGAACATGCCCGACTCGTAGCGGGCGACCGCTTCGTCGAGGCCGGCCGCCGGGTCGGGGCCGGCCACCCGGCTGACGGCGTGCGCGAGTTCCGCGCCGTCCAGCATCGCGAGGTTGGCGCCGTGACCGCCGAAGGGCGCCATCAGGTGGGCCGCGTCGCCGATCAGCGTGACCCCGGGGACGTGTTCCCAGGTGAGCGGGGCGGGCAGCGCCCAGAACGACCGCGGCACGTAGTCGCCGTCGTTGCGGACGATCAACGCGCGCATGGCCGCTGACCAGTGGCCGAACTCCTGCGTCAGGTGGGAGCGGATGCTCTCCCGGTCGGTGAGGTCCACGCCGGCCCCGACGTGCCAGTCCGGTGCGGCGCGGAACGCGATGTAGCCGCGGACCACGCCGTCGCCGTTGCGCTGCAGGATCACCGCGCGGCCGTCGTTGTCGTTGGAGAACATGTGGCCGGCGCCGACGATCCCGGCGACCTCGGGGTGGCGGGAGTCGACCTCGTCGAACCGGGCGTCCAGGAAGCAGACCCCCAGGTGCTGTGGGGCGGCGTCGCTGACCAGGGGGCGGACCTTCGACCACGCCCCGTCGGCGCCGATCACGAGGTCGGCCTCCACGGTGGTGCCCCCGGCGAACTCCAGGCGGTGCCCGCCGTGGCCGAGCGGGGTCGCGCGGACGAGCCGGTGGCCCCAGCGGACGGTGCCGGGCCGCAGGTGGTCGACGAGCAGGCGGCGCAGCCGGCCGCGGTCGATCTCCGGCGCGGCCTCGTCGCCGGGGCCCGGGGTGAACTCCGCCAGGACCGTGCCGTGGTGGTCGCGGCGGGTCTTGGCCTGCCCTTCCGGCCGGGCCTGCGCCATGAAGGTGTCGAGCAGTCAGGACGCGGACCGCGAGGCGGCCCTGGTCGCAGCGGTCCGCGAGCGCCCCGCCGGCCAGTCCGTCCCGCAGGCCCTGCACCGGATGCTGCTGGGCGAACACTCCCGGCGGGTCCACACCGACCCCCGGTTCGACGACTTCCTGCGCCTGATCGACACCACCCCGGCGCTGCGCGAGTACGCCCGCCGGATGTGGCTGCGGCACGAGCACGCCCTGGCCGCGGCGATCGCCGACGACGCCGGACTGCCCGCCGACGACCCGGGCTGCCGGGCGCTCGCCCACTTCGCCCTGGAGGCGCCTGTTCTCGTCCGCGGGTCCCGCGACCCCGACACCGCCCTCGACCGGGTCTTCGACCTGCTCGGCAACGGCTGGCCCGGCACCCGCGCCGGCTGACCGGGCGTCAGCGCCCAGGGGTCACAACGGCGTCCCCCCCGACGGAGGTGCGGAGCCGGCTGAGTGTGATGCGCATGCCCTCGCGGTTGCGCGCGGCGCGCCGAGCGGCCGGAGTCCCGGTGAAGACCAGTCCGAGCATGTCGGTGATCCGGCGGCGCCATCCGTGGCGACGGTGGTCGTTCCAGTACTCGGTGACCAGCGTCCCTGCCGCCGTCGGCGTCATCCGGTAGCCCCAACGCGCCACCGGCAGGCCGAAGATGGTGACGTCGAAGGCGAACTCCCGGCCCGGGTCGGCGATGACGATCCGACAGGTGGTGAACCAGACCCAGAAGGCTCGCCGGTTGAAGCCCGTGAAACGGCGCCCACGGCGCCACGTCCAGATCACCTCCGGGCTCCAGTCCCTCATCTGCCGGACGTCCGCGACGGCCGCGTAGACGGCGTCCGGCGGAACGGGCATCTCCAGGGACTCCTCCAGACTCCAGGCCCGGGCGGTCATCGAACCCCCGATGCCGAGAACGCGTCCGTTTCGGCCGTGGCGGCGGCAGCATCGAGAACCGTGCGGGCGAGGGCGCCGGTGCCGGCCAGGCCGGTGATGCGGCCGCATCCGGGCTGTACGGAGAGGCGGCTGTTGCGGCAAGCGGGCGGGAACGCGCGTTCGGTGCGCCGGAGGTGATCACGCTCGCCGCTGACCAGCCATGTCGGCCCCGGGTGCTCGAACCCGGCGACACTCTCGGTAGCCGCCTCCGCGGCGGAGGGGGTGGAGAAAGGTCCGCCGCGCAGGGAGCCGTGCCCGGGTGGATCCGGTGTCGGCACAGGGTGCCGGGCAGCGGCGACTTCCATCGCGGGATGCCGCATCGTGCCGCCGGCACTGGTGCCGTGTACGAGAACGACGCGCGGTACGGGTTCTTCGGACTTCATGCGTGTCACGCTAACACGAAAATGCAACGCACCGTTGCGTTGTGGTGATGCTAGCCTGCTCTCATGACCAACGAGCAGCGGGAGGGCCGGCGGAGCAGCGGCCCGCGCAGATCGCAGGAGATCTTCGACGCCACGCTGGATCTGCTCGCGGAGCGGGGATACGAAGGGCTGACCATCGAGGGGGTTGCCGAACGTTCCGGGGTCAACAAGACCACGATCTACCGCTGGTGGCCGTCCAAGGGAGCTCTTCTGGGCTCCGCGCTCATCGGTGGTCGCCAACTCGACCTCGCCCTGCCCGACACCGGTAGCCTCCGGGGTGACCTGGAGGCCCTGCTGCGATCGGTGACGGCACTGCTCACCACGTCACCGGCTGCCGAAGTCGCGATCGCCACGCTGGGGGCGGTCACCCACAGCAGCGAACTGGCGGGTCACGTCCGCGGCTTCTTCGCTGAGCGGCTCGCCCGCGAGCAGCCGATCTTCGAGCGTGCCGTCACCCGCGGCGAACTCCCGCCGGACACGGACCCGATGCTCCTGGTGGACCTGCTGGCCGGAGCCGCCTGGCTCCGGATCGTCTTCCGTCAACTCCCACTCGACGAGCACTTCGTGACGCGTGCCGTCGACACCGTCCTGACCGGAGCAGCCCCGGCGGTCCGGACAGGAGGCCCGTCCGCGTCCTGAACGGTTCGCCGAAGCCCGCGGGAGCGGGCGGGCAGACCCACAGGGAGGAAGCGCCGCCGTCGTGGCCCCCGGGGCGTCGCCCTGACCGTGGGGCTGACCGGCACGATCCTC
Organism: Kitasatospora sp. NPDC004669; assembly: GCF_040609455.1. Classification (NCBI taxonomy): domain Bacteria; kingdom Bacillati; phylum Actinomycetota; class Actinomycetes; order Kitasatosporales; family Streptomycetaceae; genus Kitasatospora; species Kitasatospora sp. NPDC004669. The sequence goes on along the minus strand of NZ_JBEXKB010000015.1, from coordinate 151,049 downwards.
AGCGGTCTGCCCCTGGCCCGGAGCCGCCGCACCGGCTGACCGGGCCACCACCACGGGACGGGACTGTGCTTCGGACCGGCCTGAACGTTCGATCGGACCAGATACCGTCGATCCTTGCTGCCTCGGTGCCGTCGACGCTCGTCGCCCGTCGACTCGCCGACGGACGCCGACCGCCTCCCGGGCTGGCGCGCAGGTGCCGTCCGTCCTGGCGATCCGGCGTTCACCGGTGCCCGGTACGCTCACCCCGGCCCCAACCGGGGGCCGTGGCCGTATCGAGAAAGGACTCACCGGGTGGACGGCGGGAAGAACCAGTGGCCCGACGCGCCGCGGGTGGGGTTGGTCACGGTCGCCCGTGAGTGGGGGCGCATCGGCTGTATCGGATTCGGCGGTCCGCCCAGCCACATCGCGCTGCTGCGCCGTCTGTGCGTGGAGGAGCGCGGCTGGATCGCGGCCCGCGAGTTCGAGGACGGCATCGCGGCGACCAATCTGTTGCCCGGCCCGGCCTCCACCCAGCTGGCGATCTTCACCGCCTGGCGGTTGCGCGGAACCTTGGGCGCGCTGGTCGGCGGGCTCTGCTTCATCGCCCCCGGACTGGTGCTGATCCTCGCCTTGGCGGCGCTGTTCCTCGCGGGTAGTCCGCCGCTGTGGGTGCGCGGGGCTGCGGCCGGTGCAGGGGCCGCGGTTGCCGCGGTCGCCCTGCAGGCTGCTTTCGCGCTGGTCCCCGCGAGCCGGCAGCGGGCCGGTACGGCCCGGCCCGCGCGGGTCCGCTGGCTCGCGTACACCGCCGTCGGTGCCCTGGCGGCCGCGCTGACCGGGCCGTGGCTGGTCCTGGTGCTCATCGCCGCGGGCCTCGTCGAGACCGCGATCCGCGCCCGTCCCACGGCCGAGGCGGGAGGGGCCCCGGCGCGGAGCCGGCCGCTGTCGCTCGCCCTCGCCGTACCGGCCGCGGCAGGCGGGCTGCCGGCAGTGGCGTGGGTGGCGCTCAAGGTCGGCGCCCTGTCCTACGGCGGTGGGTTCGTCATCATCCCGCTCATGCAGGCCGACGCCGTAGACCACTACCACTGGATGACGGACGGACAGTTCCTCAACGCCGTCGCCCTCGGCCAGATCACCCCGGGCCCCGTCGTCCAGACCGTCGCCGTCGTCGGCTATGCCGCGGCCGGCATCCCCGGCGGGCTGCTGGCCGCGGCGGTCGCCTTCGCTCCCTCGTTCCTGTTCGTCATCCTCGGCGGGCCCCGCTTCGACGCGATCCGCGCCGATCCGCGCGTGCAGGGTTTCTTCACCGGAGCCGGCCCCGCGGTCATCGGCGCCATCGCCGGCTCCGCTCTCCCGCTGGCCCTCGCCCTCCAGCACGCCTGGCAGTACGCCGTCCTGGCGCTCGCCGCCGCCTGGCTGCTGGCCGCCCGAAAGGGCGTCGTCAGCGCTCTGCTCGGCGCGGGAGCCCTCGGCGTCGTCGCCGCGCTGGCCGGCTGGCCTACCTGACCCGTGGTGCCGCCGCCGGGCGGTACCACACATGGCAGTGCTTATTCGTCGTCCGCGTCGTCCTCGGACTCCGCGGTCCACCGGAGGTCGATCCGGTAGGTCTCCAGACCTTCCCGGTGGGCCGCGCGGATCGCGTCGGTGTCGGCCTGCCGCTGCGCTTCCGCCGCGCCGAGTTCGGCGTGCGGGAGGGCTCGGGTGGGAAGGGCAGCGGCCTGCGGCGGACCAGTTCCAGGGCGGTGCGCTCGGTGCGGGCGCCGCTGCTTGACGCCCTGCTGCGCTACCGCAACCAGGCCGACGAGCTGATCCGGGCCGGGGAGCTGGCGCTCGACACCGACGCGAACGGCCAACCGGAGGAGTGGGGTTCGAGCTGGAGCGCCTGGTCCGAGCGCAGCCCGTTCCACCGGACGCTCGGCGGCCACCGGGGGGCGGCCGACCGACTCGGCGGCTGGAACGCCTTCCAGCAGTACCGGGTCGTCCTCAACTGGCTGTATCTGGACATGTATCGGATCGGTATCGGCGAGCTGGAGCGCAATCTGGTCTGCCACGTGGTCTCCCGGGCCGTCGAGGACGTGAACGGGGTGACCGCGATGGACAGGATCCAGGACCTGATCGGCTTCGTCGACAGCGGCGGTCGTCTGTAGCCGGACCGCAGGAGAGGGGAACACGAGATGAACCCTCGCGCTGCTGGTCGCCGCGGCGATCGGCATCAGGGGGTTCATGTCCCGCGCGATCGGCTGAGGGTCCTCAGAGCCCAGCAATGCCATTAAATGCGACCATATACAACTGAATACCATCTTGATGTGGCATGCTCATGCTTCCGGCGCACTTCCTGCTGTGCGCCGCGCATGTGAGGGGGAGCATCATGCCCACTTCCGAGGCCGGCGCCGCCGTCAACGGCGCCCGTCGACCCAATGACGACCCGAGCCGCCCGATCCTCGAGCAGATCGCCGACAAGTGGTCGATGACGATACTGACGGTCCTCAGCGAGCCCAAGCGGTTCAACGAAATCAAGCGTCAGCTGGAGGGGGTGACCCAGCGGGTGCTGACCCAGACTCTGCGCCGCTTGGAGCGCAACGGGATGATCAGGCGTCGGGTGCTGCCGACCTCGCCGGTCGGGGTCGAGTACTCGCTGACCCGGCTCGGCGAATCCCTGCGGGAGCCGTTCAGCCGGCTGCACACCTGGGCCGTCGACAACACGGACGAGATCCGAGCGCACCAGAGGGAATACGACCGGCGGACGCTCGACTAGGGAACCCCCCCTGTCCCCCGGCGGCCGCCTCGGCTCCCCCGGGCGGATCCCCCAAAGGGCGTCCCTCAAGGCTGTGACTACCGCGTGGTGCAGGGGGCGTCGACGCCGCCGAGATGACGGACGCACCGTCAAAAGATCAGGACAGTAGGGATGGCGGGTGCGCACACCGAGCGCCGCGTCCAGAACCACTACGGCGTCCGCTGCGACCCCACCCTGCCCTACGACCCCGCCGGACAGTGCGGACCCTGCCAGTGGGGACTGCCCGACGCCGCCGACGCACTGGCGGCCCCGGCCGCCGGCGCCGCCGGGCCCGCCGTCCTGGCGCAGGTCCGCAGCGCCCTCGCGGCGGCGCAGGGCGGCGGCGCCTGCTCGCACCCGGACGGCACGGCTCGCTTCGTCCCGACCGCGCTCGACGTCTTCGCGGAGGATGTGGCCGCCCACGTCTCCGGGCCCGGGTGCCGGCGGCCGACGCTCGGGGTGCTGCCGCTCCCCGGAGAGAGCGGGCCGCGACTGGAGGTGGACCGGTCCCGGTGCACAGGGCGCGGCCTGTGTGCCGTCGTGGCGCCCGGGCTGGTCCGACTCGGCCCGCACGGCTACCCCGCGTCGACCTCGGTGCCCGTCGCGCCGTGGCAGCGGCACGCCGCGCGCCAGGCGGTGAGCCAGTGCCCCGCTCTGGCGCTGAGGCTGGACCGGCGGGGCTGACGGGTCCGTCCGGCACGCCGGCCCCTTTCCTCAGCCGAGATCATCACCGGGCGCCCGCAGCCCGTGCACGGGGCGGGGTTCGTCGTCGGCGTAGCGCCTGCGGCGTACGTGCTCCGGACCCGCCGTCGCCCGGCGTGACGTTCCTGCGGAGGCCGGGGGCTGCTCCGGGACGGCGGCTCGGCGCCGGCTGCGGGATCGGACCCATGCCGACGTACGGCCCCGGCTGCACGCGCCCGCCGACCTCGCGGCAGCCCCGTGCGGGTTTCTCGAACCGATCTTGGTGGGGCGAGAATGGGGGCGCGATTCGAGTCGAAAGGAAGCAGATGCCCAGAATCCCGGTGGAGGTCGACACCCCGGACATCATGGTCGATCTGGACGTGCTGGAGCGGAACATCGAGCGCATGGCGGCCGCGCTACGGGCCAAGGGCCTGGGGCTGCGCCCGCACGTGAAGACCCACAAGATGCCGGAGATCGCCGCGCGGCAGCTTGCGGCCGGGGCGGCCGGGCTGACGGTGGCGACCATCGGGGAAGCCGAGGTCTTCGCCGAGCACGGCGCCACCGACCTCTTCATCGCCTATCCGCTCTGGATCGGGCCCCGGCAGGCGGAACGGCTGCGCCGAATCGTCACCAGGGCGAGGATCGCGATCGGGACGGACTCCGTCGAAGCGGCCGAGGCGGCGGGCCGCCACCTCGGGGACGCGGCCGGCGCGATCGAGGTCCTGGTGGAGATCGACAGTGGCCACCACCGCAGCGGTGTCAGCCCGGCGCAGGCCGTGGAGGTGGCTCGGGCGGCGGCCCGCGCCGGGTTCCGCGTCGGGGGAGTGTTCACTTTCCCGGGCCACGGCTACGCGCCGCAGATGCCCGCGAAGGCGGCCGCGGAGGAGGAGCAGGCGCTCGGAGAGGCCGTCGACGTACTGACCGCCGCGGGCTTCGAGGTCACGCGGGTGAGCGGCGGCTCCACGCCCACCGCGGAGCTGACCGGAACCTCGGCGATCACCGAGGCGCGGCCGGGCGTCTACGTGTTCGGCGACGCCCAGCAGTTCGAACTCGGCCGGTGCTCCATCGAGGACATCGCGCTGACGGTCGCGGCGACCGTCGTCAGCCGGCACGAAGGGGACGGTGCCACAGCCCGACGGGTGATCCTGGACGCGGGCAGCAAGGTCCTCGGCGGCGACCGACCCGCATGGACGACGGGCTTCGGCCGGCTCATGGACCACCCCGAAGCCCGCATCACGGCGCTGTCCGAGCACCACGCCACCGTGGTCTGGCCCGCAGACGGCGACCTTCCCGCGCTCGGCGCGCGGCTGCGCGTCATTCCCAACCACGTCTGTGTGGCGGTGAACCTCGTCGACGACGTCGCCGTGGTCAGCGGCGGCAAGCTCGTGGACCGCTGGCGGGTGGCCGCACGCGGCAGGAACGCCTGACCGAGGCCCCGTTCGCGGTGCGGATCGATCAACCCCACGGGATCGGACGTCCGGCCCGAAACGAGGGCATCGACCTTCGCCGCTCGACCGGCCGGTGCGACGTGGGGGGGTTCGCACCGGCCGGTCGCGGCTACGCCGTCGCCGCGACGCGGGATCACTCGAGCCTGCGCCCGACTCCTCGCGACCCACGTCGGGCCGCTTGGAGCCGGGACGCCGGAGGCGCGTCGCGTCGTGGTCGGTGAGCGGAGCCCGTCCGTGTCTGCGCAGGTCGGGCGGCGCGGGGACACGGCGGAGTGACGCCGGGTGTCAGCTCTGGTGGGCGCGGGCGTGGAGGTCCTGGCGAGCGGCGGCGAGGATCTGGTCGGAGAGGTCCGGGTCGGTGGAGGCGACCGCGCGGGCCAGCAGGAGTGCGCCCGCCATCTGGCTGAACAGGGCGAGCGCGCGCTGCCAGGCGTCCTGTTCGCTGAGGCCGGTGGCTTCCTCGACGGCTCGGGCGAAGAGCCGCATGTTGGCGGTCAGCCCGGTGGTGTAGTCGGTGCGGGCTTCGTCGTGGAGTCGCGGGGCGTCGCCGAGGAATCCGGCGTTGGGGCAACCGCGGTCGACGTCGGCGCGGTGCTCGGGGGACAGGTACCAGTCGATCTGGCCGTCCAGCAGGTCGTGGCCCTGCCGCCGGGAGTGCTCCAGGAGGGCGGCGAGGTTTTCCTCCCCCTTGGCCATGGATTTGGCGACGACCTCGTCCACCAGCGCCGCCTTGGAGGCGAAGTGGTTGTAGAAGCCGCCGCGGGTCATGCCGGCGGCCGCCATCAGCTCTACCAGCCCGACGGCCTCGACGCCGCGCTCGCGGAACAGCGTCTCCGCAGCCTCGACGATCGCCTTGCGGTTCTGTGCCGCCTTCTCCCTGGACACCCCCATGCGGGCACCTCCTTCTGCGCCTCCAGCCTAGACGATGTCGATCGACATTGACAAAGGATGGCGGCGGGCGTAGAACGATGTCAATCGACATTGTGATGGGTGATGGAAGGAGACCTCCATGAATCCCGCGCCGTTGTTCACCCCGGTCCGCATGGGCGACCTGGAGCTGCCGAACCGGATCGCGATGGCCCCGCTGACCCGGATGCGCGCCGACAACCCCGGCCACGTGCCGACCGAGCTGCTGGCGGCGTACTACGCCCAGCGCGCCGCGGCGGGCGTGATCGTGGGAGAGGCCACCGCGGTCAGCCCGGACGGCTTCGGCTGGCACGACACGCCCGGGCTGTGGAGCGGGGAGCAGGTGGCCGGCTGGCGGCGGGTGACGGAGGCCGTGCACGGCGCGGGTGGCCGGATGGTCGCCCAGCTGTGGCACACCGGCTCCATCTCGCACCCGGACCTGCGCGCCGGGGCGCTGCCGGTCTCCGCCTCGGCCGTCGACCCCGTGCAGCGCAGCGTCACCGCGGCCGGTCGGGTGCCGACGGTCACCCCGAGGGCGATGTCCGTGGCCGAGATCCGCCGGACCGTGGCCGACTACGCGACGGCCGCCCGCAACGCGATCGCGGCGGGGTTCGACGGCGTGCAGATCCTGGCGAACTTCCTGTACCTGCCGGCGCAGTTCCTCAACAAGGCGACCAACCGGCGTACCGACGCCTACGGCGGGTCGATCGAGAACCGGGCCCGTCTGACCCTGGAGATCGTGGACACGGTCGCCTCCGCCGTCGGCCCGCAGCGCACCGGGATCAAGCTGAGCCCGATGCACGAATCCGGTCCGTTCCAGGCCAACGACGAGACCCTGCCCGCGGCCGAGTACGTCATCTCCCGACTGACGGGTCTGTCGCACCTGCTGCTGATGGGCGCCCAGACCGACTTCACCGGCACCCCGTTGGAGGCGCTGTCCGATGACGGCATGTTCGCCCACTTCCGCCCGCTGTTCGACGGGACGCTGATCGCCAACACCGACATGACCGGTGAACGCGGCGCCCGCCTGATCGAGACCGGCCTGGCCGATGTCATCGCGTTCGGTCGCCCGTTCATCGCCAACCCCGATCTGCCGGCCCGGCTGGCCACCGGCGCCCCGCTCGCGGACGTCGACTGGGCCACCGTCTACGCGGCCGGCCCCGCCGGATACGTCGACTACCCCGCCCTTCCCACCCGCGACCTGGCCCCCGCCCAGAGCTGACCCTCCTCGAAGGAGACAACCCCATGAAGCTGACCGGAAACACCGTCCTGGTCACCGGCGGTGGCAGCGGCATCGGCCGCGGCCTGGCCGAGACCCTGCACCGCCTGGGCAACACCGTCATCATCGCCGGGCGCCGCCGCGCCCTCCTCGACGAGGTCGCCGCCGCCAACCCCGGCATGGCGACCGTCGAACTCGACATCGCCGACCCCGACAGCATCGCCCGGGCCGCGGAGCAGGTGCTGGCCGACCACCCGGACCTGAACGTCCTGGTCAACAACGCCGGCATCATGCTCGCCGACGACCCGGCCACCCCGCTGGACGAGGACGTCATGGGCGCCGAGATCACCACCAACCTGCTCGGCACCCTGCGGACCACCTCGGCCTTCATCGAGCACCTCAAGGCCCGGCCCAGTGCCACGATCCTCTACAACAGCTCCACGCTGGCCTTCACCCCGCTCGCCTCGTTCGCCGTCTACTCCGCCACCAAGGCGGCCCTGCACTCCTACGCCATGTCCCAGCGCTTCGCGCTGCGCGACACCGCGGTCCGGGTCCAGGAGATCACCCCGCCGTGGGTGGCCACCGGCCTGGTCGGCACCGACGACGACCCGCGGGCCATGCCCCTCGACGAGTTCATCGCCCAGACCATCGAGGCCCTGGCCGGCGACGGCGAGGAGATCGTCGTCGAGCAGGCCCGGATCCACCGGGACAACGCCGGACCGGGCGAGCACGCCTTCGTCAACGAGCTCAACACCTTCATGGCCACCCAGCTCTGACCGGACCCACTACAGAACGAAGGGGTGCACGGAAGACGGCAGACCCCGCCCACGCAGACCCCACCCGATTCACCGAGGGGCCGAGCCCTGCCCGGCAGGGACGGACTTCCCGTGGGCGGCGACGACGGCCGCCCCTGCCTTCACTCGAAACGACCGCAGAGCTGCGATCATGCCCATGGTCGACGTCTACGCGGCGGCGGGGACCTTCGGCGACCCGAAGAAGGTCGCCCAGAGCCTGCCCGTCACGCTGATGGAGATCGAGGAGGTCCCGGACACCCCCATGTTCCGCAAGAACGCCCGCGCCGACCGCGAGCTGCCGTTCGCGCGAACCGGGGAGATGGTGGCTACCGTGAAGGCACGACCACAAGAGGAAATCCCATGATCCCTGAGAGCGCCTTCAGCCTGCTCGTACCGCCCAGCGGCACCGGCTGCGTCGAGTGCGACGCAGCCGGTGGCTGGTGGGTCCATCTACGACGGTGCGCCCTGTGCGGCCACATCGGTTGCTGCGACGACTCCCTCGCGAAGCACGCCACCGCCCACGCCAAGGCGGCAGGCCACCCGGTCATCCGCAGCTTCGAACCGGATGAGACGTGGTTCTGGAACTACGACACATCCGAGTACTTCGAGACCGGGCCGGAGCTGGCGCCACCGCAGAGTCATCCGGTCGACCAGTCCGTTCCCGGTCCCGCCGACCGGGTTCCTGCGGACTGGGAGGATCTTCTCGGTGCCCCTTGACCGGCATCACCTGGATGCCCGGTCCGGCTCCACCCGACCGCCGAGGAGTTCCTGCCCCGGGCAACGGACGGCTCGCAGGCCCGGCCGGCCGCTGACGGACCCGTTTCGGCGAGCCGATCGCCCGCCGAGGATCCACCATTGATCGGGTAGGAGCGCGCGGCCACCGCACCCCAGCGGGCAGAGCCGTGGCAATGCGGCAACAAGACAAGGTCCTCCATGCCCGTGCACCGCGTCGGACTGGTCGTCCATCAGGGCCGCGGCGCCGCCCGCGACGCCGCGGGCGCCGTGCACGCCTGGTGCGAGGCGCACGACGTCCCCTGCACCGAGATCGACGTCTGGTCGCAGGAGCGACGGCGCCGCTCCGGTCGCGAGGAGGCCCACGCTGCCGGGGACCCGGACCTGGTCGTCACCCTCGGTGGGGACGGGACCTTCCTGCGCGGCGCCCGGATCGCCGTGAAGACCGGAGCCAGCGTGCTCGGCGTCGACCTGGGGAAGGTCGGCTTCCTCACCGAGGTGCCGGCCTGCGACATCACCACCGCCCTCGACGCCGTCCACGCCGGCCACGCCCCGGTCGAGGAGCGGATGACGCTGACCATGCGGGCCTCCAGGCCGCCGGAGGTGCCCGCGGAGATGGAGGCCTTCCTCTGCTACGGACGCGGCCCCGCCCTGCCGCCACCGCAGGTGCGGTCGGAGCACACCGAGGGCGACGGCTGGGGTGTGGCCTTGGACGTCAACGCCCTCAACGACGTGGTGCTGGAGAAGCTCGCCCGGGACCGCCAGCTCAGCGCGGGCGTCTACATCTCCGGCAGGCTGCTGGCCGCCTACTCGGCCGACGCCCTCGTGGTCGCCACGCCCACCGGCTCGACCGCCTACAGCTTCGCGGCCGGCGGCCCCGTGCTCTCCCCGCACATGGACGCGGTGGTGTTCACCCCGATCGCCGCCCACATGACCTTCAACCGCACCGTCGTCGCAGCCCCCGACGAACCGATCGCGCTGCGCATCCTGCCGCACTCCGGCCGCGCCGCGGTCAGCATCGACGGCCAGCTGCGGGGAATCATCGACCCGGGCGACTGGATCGGCGTCTACCGCGCCCCGCAACGCGTGCGGCTCATCCGCCTCCAGCCCACCGACTTCTACGGCCGGCTGCGGGACCGCTTCCGACTCACCGACGCACCCGCCACCGCGACTGACGGGGAGTTCGCCCCGTTCTTCCGCCCCGACTCCGCCGTACCCCCGGACCTGGCGGACCTGCGCCTGCCACCTCCCACCGCGGCCCGCTGAACGCTCCCCGGCCGCGCGGGCCGGGACCGCCGCTGACCGCGCGTTGATCGCTTGTCTACCACGGACTCCTACGGTCGGGCCTTCGGCAAGTTCCGCACCGCTCAGAAGGATTCCCATGATCGACCCGGCCGCGTCGTCGCGCGGTGACACACCCTGGATCGGCGACGATCCGCGATTCACCGAGTTGCGCGCCACCTACCGCAGGTTCGTGTTCCCGATGACGGCGGCGTTCCTGCTCTGGTTCCTGGCGTACGTACTCTGCTCGGCCTATGCCCGCGGCTTCATGGCGGCCAAGGTCGTCGGGAACGTCAACGTGGCCCTGGTCTTCGGACTGCTGCAGTTCGTCTCGACCTTCGGCATCGCCCTGGCCTACGGCCGGTTCGCCGCTCGACGGCTGGACCCGCTGGCCGCGGCCCTGCGGAGCGTGGCGGCGACCCATCCGACCGTCCCGGCCCCGGCCGGCCGCGGCGGCGACCAGGAACTGACGGAGAACCAGGCATGACACAGCACCTTCCGGTCGCCGCGGCAGCGGCGCAGTCGACATCGAACAAAGGCCTGACCATCGGCCTGTTCGTCGCCCTGGTGGCGGTGACCCTCGTCATCACCCTCTGGGCACGGCGGAGCACCCGGGGCACCGGCGGCTTCTACACCGGCGGCGGCCAGTTCTCCGCGCTGCAGAACGGGATCGCGATCTCGGGCGACTACCTGTCCGCGGCCTCCTTCCTCGGCATCGCCGGGATCATCGCGCTCTCCGGGTACGACGGCTTCCTCTACTCGATCGGCTTCCTGGTCGCCTGGCTGGTCGCGCTGCTGATGGTCGCCGAACTGCTGCGCAACACCGGGCGGTTCACCATGGCCGACGTGCTGGCCGCGCGGCTGCGCAGCGGGCCGATGCGGACCGCCGCGGGCGTGTCGACCATCGTGGTCTCGATCTTCTACCTGATCGCGCAGATGGTCGGCGCGGCGACGATCGTGGGGCAGCTGCTCGACGTCAAGGGCGCCTCCGCGCAGATCTGGACCATCGTCGGGGTCGGTGCGCTGATGATCGTCTACGTCGTGGTCGGCGGGATGAAGGGCACCACCTGGGTGCAGATCGTCAAGGCGGTGCTGCTGATCGCCGGCGCGGCCATGATGACCCTGTGGGTGCTGGCGAAGTACGGGTTCGACATCAGCCACCTGCTCGGGGACGCCGCCACGGCGTCCAAGAAGGGTGACGCCTTCCTCCAGCCCGGCCTGAAGTACGGGTCGACCGACGGCTGGTCGAAGCTCGACCTGGTCAGCCTCGGCATCGCCCTGGTGCTGGGCACCGCGGCGCTTCCCCACGTGCTGGTCCGCTTCTACACCGTCCCGACCGGCCGCGACGCGCGCAAGTCGGTGAACTGGGCGATCGGCATCATCGGGGTCTTCTACCTGATGACCCTGGTGCTCGGCTTCGGCGCGGCCGCGCTGGTCGGCACGGCGACGATCAAGGAGAAGGATCCGTCGGGCAACACCGCGGCCACCCTGCTGGCCGAGCACCTCGGCGGTGGCGCGGGCACCACCGGCGGCTCCCTGATGCTCGCCTTCGTCGCGGCGGTGGCGTTCGCCACCATCCTCGCGGTCGTCGCCGGGCTCACCCTGACCTCGTCGTCGTCATTCGCCCATGACCTGTACGCCAGCGTCATCCGCAAGGGCAGGGCCACGGAGCGGCAGGAGCTGGTCACGGCGAAGATCGCCGCCGTGGTCATCGGCGCGGTCGCGGTCGCCCTGTCGATCTTCGCCAGGGATCTCAACGTGGCGTTCCTGGTGGCCCTGGCCTTCGCCATCGCGGCCTCGGCCAACCTGCCGGCGATCCTGCTGACCCTGTTCTGGAAGCGCTTCACCACCGTCGGCGCCAAGTGCGGCATCTACGCGGGCCTGGTCAGCTCGATCGGCCTGGTGCTGCTCTCCCCGATCTGCTGGGGCGGCGCGACCGGTACGGTCCACGCCGTGAAGCTGACGGCCGCCCAGGCGAAGGACTGCGGGGTGGAGGCGTCCAGCAAGCAGGTCGGCAACGCCACGGCGCTGATCTCCTGCACCACCACTGCACCGATACCGCTGCAGAATCCGGGCGTCATCTCGATCCCGATCGGGTTCGCGGCCGCGGTCCTCGGTTCCCTGGTCGGCAGCCGCCGCCGTCGCGACCAGGAGTCGGACCGGCGCGGCTTCGAGGAGCTCGAGGTCCGCGCGCTCACCGGGGTGGGGCGGTAGACCGTGAAACCCGCCCTGCACGTCTACGGCGCCGACATCTCGCTGAACGGGGGCAGCTCGATCAACCGGGTCTTCGGACAGGAGGTCGTGGACCTCCCGCCGGACGGCGCCCGCCTGGTGAGCCGGCGGAGCCCGGACGGCCTGGCCCCGTGACCGACAGGTCGCAAACCGACGGGCCGTCCGCTCCGGACGGCCCGTCAGCCGTTCTCGGCCCGTCAGCCGTGCTCGGGCCGCTGTCCGGTCAAGAGGGTGGCGCCGAGTGGGGAGGCGGGCGTCTGGGCAGGGCGGTCGTCGCCGTTGCCCGCCCGTGGTGCATGATGGCCGTGATCACTTGGGGGTGTCATGGCGCTGTTCTCGCCGAAGTGCCCGGTCGGGCCGGACGAACGGGTCTGGATAGAGGAGTCCATGGCCTGGCTGACAGCCGAGTTCGGCCGTGACGTGCTGAACCGCGCTCCGGTCCTGCCGACCGCCGAGTTCTTCCCGGGGCCGTACGAGGGCTCCGACGAGGACATCCGGAGCGTGATCGCCCAGCTCTGCGGATACCTGGACGTGGCGCCCAACCGCCTGACGATCGAGATCGAGCCGGACGACGGCGAGCAGGCCATGGTGGCCGACCTCAACCTCGCCCACAAGTCCCGCTCCGCCGCCGGGCACTACCGGCGTGAGAACGGGCGCCCGGTGATCGCCATCGACCAGCGTCAAGCCGCCCGTCCGGTCGCTCTGGTCGCCACCATCGCCCACGAGCTGGGCCACGTCCGCCTCCTCGACGAGCAGCGCATCCCCAGCGACCGGCGCGACCACGAGCCACTCACCGACCTGCTGACGGTCTATTTCGGCCTCGGCATCTTCACCGCCAACTCCGCCTTCAACTTCAGCCAGAGCAAGCGGGGCTGGTCGTACTCGCGGCTCGGCTACCTGAGCGAGCAGATGTTCGGCTACGCACTGGCCTGCTACGCCCACCTGCGTGGCGAGACCAAGCCCAGCTGGGCCCGCCATCTGGCCACCAACCCACGGGCCTACCTCAAGCAGGGCCTTCGCTACCTGGGCCAGAACCCGCCGAGCATGTGACGGAGTGGAAGTCCGTCGGACGACTTGATCCAACTCGGCGCCCATGAGCCTGTGCCATCGCAGCGTGCCCGCGTGGACCGGTGGGAGATCACGCCCCCACCGGCACCCGGGCGACCTCCCGCAGGACCAGGAGCAGCAGGTGCTCGTACGCCGTCAGCGGGCGGGCCAGGGTCGAGCCGGCCGTCACGGTTCGGCGCTCGGGTGCCGGGTGGATCCGCAGCTCGGCCAGTACGCCGTGCCGGAGCTCGAGTCGCACGGACCGGCGCGCCACCAGCCCCACCCCCAGGCCGATCCGCGCGGCCTCCTTGATGCCTTCGGTGCCCCACAGGTCGAGCCTCCGGGCACCGGACAGCTCCCAGCCGTGCAGGAGGTCCGTCAGCTGACGGCGCGTCCGTGATCCGGTCTCGCGCAGCAGGAAGGTCTCGTCCGACAGGTCGGCGGGGGTGACCCCCTGCCCCGCCAGTGGATGGTCGGCCGGGCAGACGAGCAGCATGTCGTCGCCGGCGAGGCGTTCCGACCGGTACCGCCCGGGAGGCAGCGGGTTGCCGCTCAGCGCGACGCCGATCCGGCCCTCCTCCAGTGCGTCCGTCAGCCGGTCGGCGCTGTCGACGACGAGGCTGAACTCGACGTCGGGCACCCGTTGCCGTAGTTCGAGCAGGACCGACGGCAGGAAGTGCCCGCTGATCGTGCTGGTGCTGCCGATCACCAGTGGGTCCTCGAGCAGGAGGGCTGCGGCCTGGACGGCGGTGACGGCCTGGTCGGCCAGGGCGAGCACCTCCTTGGACTGCGCGAGCAGGACCTCGCCGGCCAGGGTCGGGCGGATCTTCGGGCCCGAACGGTCGATCAACTGGGTCCGCAGGGCTATTTCCAGGTTCTGCACCTGTTTCGATACGGACGACTGGCTCAGGAACAGGACCTGGCTCGCCGCCGAGAAGCCGCCGCATTCGATGACCTTGGCGAATATCGCCAGTTGATTGAGGTTCAGTCGCACATGGCCTCGCTCGGGTCCGGACGGTACAAGGGGGCACAGGGGGGCGGCGCGGTGCCTCGCGGTACCGACCGGTAGGGCAATGTACCGCCTGTCGGGCCGCGCGCCACAGTGGCCTTCCGCAGGCGTCTCGCACATGCTGACGAATTATCGAACAAGCGTCGGGAAACGCGCCCCGGAGCGGCGCCACCGCTTGCATTCGGCAAAGGATCAGCAAAGTCGCGGGACGAAACCCCGGAACCGTCCTCTTTTCATGACGACCGGCCCGACAGCGGCCGGCGGTTCCCGGGAGGTTTCGTGGTGCGCTGGCCGTCGAACTGTTCCGCCCGGTGGCGGTGAACGGAATCCCCGCGTGATGAGGAAGCCGATGTCATCTTCGAGGAAGAAGCGTGAACCCGGGAGGGCCGTCTACGGAATTCCCCGGGCGAACAGACTTCCGCGGTGGTTCGCCACCCTTCTCGTGGTCGTGGCCGTGGTGTTCACGGTGACGGCCCTGGTGGTTCCCGTCGTGCGTTCGGCGGGCTCGTACCGCACTGCGCGGGCGGAGGAGTCGCCGGGGACGGTGCAGACGCCGTCCGGCCCCCTGACGCCGCTCGACCGGGACTTCGTCAAACGGGTCCGGCTGGCCGGGCTGTGGGAGATCCCCGCAGGTCGGATGGCCGTTGCCAAGGGCGGAACCCCCGAGGTCAGGACCGCCGGTCAGCACCTGATCGACGGGCACACGGACCTCGACCGGGTCGTGCTGGACACGGCCAGGACCCTGGGCCTGGGCGTCCCCGACGAGCCCTCCGCCCAGCAGAAGGCGTGGCTGAAACAGTTGGACGACGCTCAGGGGCCCGAATTCGACCGGCTGTTCGCGAATAGCGTGCGCAATGCCCACGGTCAGGTGTTCGCGGTGGTCGCCCAAGTGCGCGCCGGTACCCAGAATTCCACGGTCCGCGATCTCGCGACCACCGCCAACTCCACCGTACTGGACCACATGACGGTCCTGGAGCAAACCGGGTTGGTGAAATTCGGTGACCTCTCCGGACCGCCGACCGGCGCGTCCGCTCCGAGCTCGATCTCGAGCCCGGCGTCGGGGCCGGCGGCGCAGCGCTAGACGCCTGCCCGGACACCCGCGGCAAAAGAGGCTTTCCACGGCCTGTCCGACAGGCCCGATCCCGTTTCGAGGGTGCCAACATGAGGATTCACAAACGTGACACGGCCAAGCGGAAGGTGCTCGCCCTTCTGCTGGCCGGGATAGTGGCGGTCAGCGGCGCCTCGGTGCTCGCCGCGGCCGCGTTCGCCGGGCAGCGCCCGTCGCGGTCCCAGTCGACCGCCTCCCCGCAGGCCGCCTCCCAGCAGGGCACGGTCGCCTGTGCGGACGTCGGCGCGGCCCTGGCCTCGGTGCCCGAGGCCGCCCAGCCGGACGTCGACCAGGACCTCGCCGACCTCGACGTCCAGGTGGCGGACGCCTACCGCAGCCTCTCGGAGCCGGGCTCCGGAGGCGGCGAGCAGCGCGTCATGGGCGACCTGGCCCAGAAACGGTCGGCGACCCTGCAGAAGCTCGCGGCGAGTACCGGCCTCGACTCCGGTCTGCCCCAGGATGTCTCCGGACTCGCGAACTGCGCGATCCGGCGCGACCTGGTGCTCGACTCCTCCGCCCAGGACTACGCCCCCGAGGGCGGGAGCAGCGCGCCGGCCCAGAACGGCGCGGCCGAGCGGAACGTGGCGTCGAACGGTGGACGGTCCGGCCTGGGACGCGGCTTCGTCGACATCAGGACCGTCACCCCGAACACCGCCAAGCCCGCCCGCACCGGGCCGGCCACCGGCACCTTCACCTCGCAGTGCGGACGCAACGAGAACCGCCACCTCAACCCCGACAACGTGATCGTGGCGCCCGGGGTGAGCAACGGCGCCCACCACATGCACGACTACGTCGGGAACCTCGTCACCGACGCGTTCTCCGCCAACGGCAAGCTCGCCGCCGCCGGCACCACCTGCTCCAACGGGGACCAGTCGGCCTACTACTGGCCGGTGCTGCGGGTCCTCGACGGCGCCGCGGAGAAGGACGCCAAGGCGCCGGGCGGCGGGAAGGACCGCAACGTGGGACGCATCCTGCAGCCGGCCGAGGTCGGGATCACGTACGGCTCCGCCGCCGGGAACAAGGTTCAGCCGATGACCCGCTTCCTGCGGATCATCACCGGCGACGCCAAGGCACTGACCAACGGCCCGGCCAACGCCCACGCCTCGTGGAGCTGCACCGGGTTCGAGGACCGCCAGCTCGCCGACAAGTACCCGATCTGCCCGAACGGCAGCCGGGTCGTACGCACCCTGAAGTTCCCGGACTGCTGGGACGGCAGGAACATCGACAGCGCCAACCACCGCACCCACACCGCCTTCTCCCAGGCGGACGGCAGCTGCCCGAAGAACTTCCGGGCGATCCCCCAGCTGGTGGAGCGCATCGCCTACGACGTGCCGACCGGCGTGCGCTTCGCCGTCGACACCTTCCTCGAGCAACTCCACAACCCGATCACCGACCACGGGGACTTCGTCAACGTGATGAACCGGAACCTGCTGGACCAGATGGTGAGCTGCATCAACGAGGGGCGTCGCTGCGGATGACCCCCACAAGCCCGGAGGGCTCAGCGATGTTGACGGAGGAAGGACGCCTGTCCTGGCACTCGGCCGCCGGGCCGGCGCGGGCGGGCGGGGCGCGCCGGGCGGGCCGAGGACGCCAGGTGCGCCGGGTCGCCGGCGGGCAGCGGACGCAGGCCGGGACTACCGGAGACCTGCCCGAACCCGGTGGCCGGGCCGCGCGCAGGGCGTGGTCGCTCCTCCCTCTGCTGGCGGTGGGGCTCGGTCTGACGGCCGTGATCGTGAACGGCGCGCTGCAGGCGTTCCTCGGGGTGGCCGCCGGGGTCATGACCCTGGTGTCCTTCTCCTCCGCCGTCCTCTGGGGACTCGCGGCGACCGACCGGCTACTGCTGTACCCGGTGCACCGGCTGGCCGCCCAGACGATCCACCGGGCGATGGGCGTCGCGGGCGTCGTCTTCCTCGTCCTGCACGTGTGGATGAACCTGATCCAGGACCGGATCGGCGCACTCCCGGCCTTCGTGCCGTTCACCGACGGGCATCGGCCGGTGCTCCTCGGCCTCGGGGTCCTGGCCGGCTACGTGCTGTTGGCCGTGGCCCTCGCCGGGGCGGCCCGCGGTTTGCTGGCCCGGACCGGTAAGGCGAGCCGGTGGCGGATCGTCCACATTTGCGCCTATCCGGCGTGGGGCGCCGCACTGATCCACGGCCTGCACGCGGGCCGGCTGCCCGCCCCCTGGGTCTCCGTCCTCTACGGAGTGGCCGTGGTGGGCGTGATCATCGCGCTCGGGCTGCGGCTGGCCCTCCGGGACTGCGGGAACAAGCGCCGACCCGGCGGCCCCCTCCGGCCCGCCGGCCCCGGTCGGCCCGAGGCGGCCGACCGGCCGCGGGCCGGCGGCGGCACCGGACGGCGGCGGCGGGACGGATGAGCGGAGCGCCGATCGCCTGGCTCGGCCGGCCGGTCCTGTTCGCGGGCCTGGAGCGCGACGAGCGCCTGGACCACCGCGCACACCTGGTCGTTCACGGCGGGATGCCGGCGCTGCCGGCCGACGAGCTGGCCGACCTGGCGGAGAACGTCGACCTGCGCGGGCGGGGCGGAGCCGGATTCCCGTTCGCCCGCAAGCTCCGGGCCGTCGTCAAGGCGGCCGCCCGACGCCGGACCCGCCCGGTCGTGGTGGTCAACGGAACGGAAGGAGAACCGAGTTGTCTGAAGGACGCCGCACTTCTGCTGCGCACCCCCCACCTCGTCCTGGACGGTGCCCTGCTGGCGGCCGACGCCCTGGACGCCGAGCAGGTGGCGCTCGGTGTGACCCGGGCCGACACCGAGCAGTCCCTGCGCAGGGCGTTGGCCGAGCGAAGGACCACCCGGGTGCCGGTCTCCGTCGTCCGGCTCCCCGAGCGGTTCGTCTCGGGCGAGGGGAGTGCGCTGGCCCGCGGGATCACCAGCGGGATCGCCCTCCCGCGCGGCGGCGGCGTACGGACCAGCGACAGCGGGGTCCGGGGAATGCCGACCCTGCTGTCCAACGCCGAGACCTACGCGCAGCTCGCGGTCGCGGCCCGCCTCGGGGCGCTGCCGTACCGCGAGGTCGGCACTCCGTCGGAGCCCGGGACGGTCCTGCTGACCCTCGCCGGCTCCCGGGTGGTGGAAACGCCCACCGGCGTTCCGCTCGGCGACCTGCTCGCGATGTTCGGCCTGGACATCGGACAGGGCGTCCTGACCGGCGGCTACCACGGCACGTGGTTGACACCGGCGGCCGCTGCCACGGCCGAGGTGTCGCGCCAGTCCTTCCGGAGTCTCGGCGGGGCCCTGGGCGCCGGCGCGATCCTGCCGCTGCCGTACACGACCTGTCCGTTGGGCGAGGCGCTCAGGGTCGCCCGCTGGATGGCCGACGAGACGGCCGGCCAGTGCGGGCCGTGCTACCTCGGACTGCCCGCCCTGGTCAAAGCCCTGGAGGAGGTGGTGCGGGGCGGCGGCCGGGCCGCCCTCGACGGCGTCGAGTCCCGGATGCGGGCCGTCACCGGACGGGGGGCGTGCAGCCACCCCGACGCCGCCTCCCGGTTCGTGGCCTCGGCCCTGGAGGTCTTCGACGAGGACCTCGAACTGCACTCGCAGCGGTACGGCTGCGGCCGTCCCGTCCAGGGCGTGCTCCCGATGCCGGTCACGGAGAGCGCCGGAAGCATCGTCGTGGACTGGACGCTCTGCGAGGCCCACGGGCTGTGCACCAGCGTCCTGCCCGAGGTCATCAGCCTGGAGGCGGACGGGTTCCCCGCCGCCGGCGTGATGCCCGTCCCGCCGCAGCTGCTCCAGCAGGCGGCCCGCGCGGTCGACCGGTGTCCCGCCCTGGCGCTGCGGATCCAGTGAGCCGCTGATCCAGTGAGCGGCGGATCCGGTGAGTGAGTCCTGAATCCAGTGAACAGCCGAGCCGGCGCGCCGCGCGCGCCGCCGAACACCCCCGGACCGCACCCGATCCGGGCCCGCAATTCCTCGAAAAAGCCCAGGCTCCACCGATGGAAAGGCAAGGAAGATCTTGACGACGACGACGAAACGGTACGGCCTGGTGGCGGTCTGCCTCCTGCTGGCCGGTCTCGTGCTCATGGCGGCCTTCGGGAACGGCAGCAGCGGCGCCGACCCGTCCAAGGGGACCACGGACCCCGCGTTGGCCGGCGCGACGGCGCCGGCCCCGGCCGGCGGCTACGGCTCCTACGGCGACTACGGATCGTCGGCCTCCGCCTCGCCCTCGTCGGCGGCCGGGGCCGGCAGCGGCCGGCCCAGCGGCATGCTGGCCGTCCGGGTGGACGACAAGCTCGGCTCCGTCCTGACGGACGGCCAGGGATTCACGCTCTACCGGTTCGACAAGGACACGGCCAAGCCGCCGATGTCCAACTGCTCCGGCGCCTGTGCCACCGCCTGGCCGCCCGTCATCAAGGACGCCGGCACCATGGCGGGCACCGGCATCGACCCGGCCAAGCTCGGCGAGATCGTCCGCGCCGACGGCACGCACCAGCTGACGGTGGGTGGCTGGCCCGCCTACCGCTACGCGCAGGACACCGCGGCCGGTGACACCAAGGGCGAGGGCGTGGGCGGCACCTGGCACGCCCTGGCTCCGGACGGAACGAAGGCCGCCGGTGCCGGTGCCGGTGCTGGGAGTGGTGCCGGTGCTCAGGCGTCCCCGACGGCGACGGCCACGGCCGCCCCGATGCCGCAGACGTCCGAGCAGCCCCCGGCCCAGCAGCCCCCGGCGGGCGTGCAGCTCTCGATCTTCGTCCACCCCCAGCTCGGCCCGATCATGGTCGACGCCCACGGCCGGACCCTGTACCACTACGGGAAGGACACTGCCTGGCCCATGCGCTCCAACTGCGAGGGGGACTGCCTCAAGACCTGGATGCCCGCGCCGCCCGTGGACCCGGGCAAGATCAAGGGCATCGACCCGAAGCTCATCGGCAAGATGCAGCGACCGGACGGCACCTGGCAGCTGAGCATCAACTGCACCCCCGTGTACGTCTACTCGGGTGACAAGGGCTACGGTGACGCCCTCGGCAACGGAATGGCCGAAAACCAATGGACGGCCATCAACCCGCAGGGCAAGCCGGCGACCGGCAAGTGAGGATTCCGGGCGTCACCCTCGTGCCGGTCGTTCCCGGCCGGCACGTCCGCACCGTGCTCCAGTGGGCCGCGCTGATCTTCCTGCTCGCCCTCGGGTCCGTCGAACTCCTTTGGGGCAACGGCGGGTTGGCCGGAGCCTCGCAGGCCGCCCAGCGCCCCGGCGGGAGCTCCGTGGAGGAACTGGCCCGGCGGATCGGCTGCGCCGCGGAGATCACCACCGACGCGGCGGACCTCCGGCAGGGCATGTGCACCTCCGGCGACGAGGAGATCTGGATCGCCACCTTCCCGACACCGCGCGCCCAGGAGGCCTGGATCGAGGAGGCCAAGGCGTACGGCGGCTCGTACCTGGTGGGTGACCAGTGGGTGGTCGTGCTGTCGGACACCACCACGGACCTCCTGCACGGGCTGCTCGGCGGAACGATCGTCGGCGGCGCCGACCACACCGGCGGCCACGCGCACGGGCACGAGAACGCACAGGAGGGCGCGCACGAGGACACGCACAGGAACGAGCACGGGAACGACGACGAGCACCAGCACTCCGAAGGCGGGTGACCGGCGACAACAGTGACGACAGGGCGAGGGTTCCCACCGGGTCGGCCCGGTGGGAACCCTCGCCCCTTTGGTCCACCGGCGCGGCGCGCCCGCCCCCAAGTCGGACGCGGGAACGGTCAACTGGCACGGTGTCACGACCGCTCGGGCGTGGCCGCGTTCAAGCATGCGAATGCCGTATGACCTTTTCTGTTATCCATGGGCCGCCGCACTTGACGAGATCTCGCCAGGCACCCGGCGGGCGCCGACGGGCCGCCACCGGGGCCCGTCCGATGCCACCCCGGGCCCGTCGGCCGCCCCGCACACGGATTTCGCACATTCGGATCCGGAATCACCGGGCGCGCGACTGCTTTCGGACGGTTGCCCCGAAACCCGTGGGACTGGTGTGCTGTGGCCCTTCCCGCCACACCGTCCCGACGGCCCCGGCAGCAGACCCGCCGTCGCGCCCTTCGTCCGGGCAGTTCCCCGTTCCGGCCCCGCGGCCGCCACACCGGCCGGGCCCGCGAACCCCCCCCGCCGGACGAAGGCCATAGTCGAGGAGGACAAGGTGACCCTTCTGACCAGCACCCGCGAAGCGGGACTGAGCGCCCTGAGCGACGCCGAACTCGCGGAGGTGCTCGCCGCACCGACCCCGACCGGCAGCTCCCGCATCCGGGAGGTCATGGCCGAGGTGTTCACCCGGCACCACGGCGCCGTGCTCGCCTATGCCCGCCGCTTCTGCCGTGACCAGCAGACCGCGCAGGACCTCGCCGCCGAGGCCTACGCCAGCACCTACCAGTCCGTGGCCCGCGGCCGCGGACCGCGACATGCCTGGCGCCCCTACCTGAAGGCCTGTGTCCGCCGGACCGCCATGGAGTGGAGCGCCCAGACCAGGGACCGCGTCGTGCTGGCGGCGGACTTCCACACGTGGGCGGAGTGCCTGGCCGACGAGGCCGCGACCGAGGACGCGCTGCTCGCGGCCGAGGAGACGGCGCTGATAGCCGGCGCCTACCGCGCCCTCCCCGAGCGGTGGCAGGTGCTGCTGTGGTTCTTCGTGGTGGAGGGCGAGTCGGCCGCCGCCGTGGCCCAGCGGATGAGCATGACCCCGAGCGGGGTGCGCTCCCTCGCGGCCCGTGCCCGCGCGGGGCTGCGCGAGGCGTACCTGAGCGCGCACCTGGACGAGGGCACCGGGCAGGAGTGCCGGTACTTCACGTCGGTGCTGACCGGCGCCGCGCGCCGACCGGGCCGTCGGCGGGGTCGGGAGCTGGCTCGGCACCTGCGGGAGTGCCCCGGCTGCGGACGGGTCGCGGAACAGTTCCGCCGTGCCGACTGCCACATCGGGACGTCGACGCCGGTGCCTCTCCGGCCTGTGGCGGCGCGGTCGTGCTGAGTCCGGCGCCGGCGCGTCCTTGCCCGGGCACCCGAGGACGCCGACGGCATCCGCGGCCGCCCGCCCCCGAGCCACGTGTCCCGGTCAGGGCAGCCCGTCGGCGAAGGCGGGCGCAGCGCGGGCTCCATGGAAGCGATGACGTCGTGGGCGCCCACCCTCGCCTGGTATCGGTGGAGCCTCCCGGTGCCGAACGGCTTCTCTGCTCAGGTGCACCAGAGTAGGAAACCGGTACAGCTCGGTGTCGCTGCCGGGGCGGTCGGGTGCCGGGTGGCGGAGGGCGACGGAACGGGACCGGTGTTCGGATTGGTCGTGCTCGGGGAGGGCTTCGCGGGCGGGTCCGCCGGAAGAGGGGAGGTGGAGGATGCGGGTGGGCCCGAGACGGACGCTGCGGCCGAGGTGGTGCCGCTGGACGGCTTGGGCCGGGTGGTGGTGGCCGACGGCTGCGGGCGGGCCGTGGCTGTGGCCGTGGTGGCGGCCGGTGCCGGTGAGGCCGGGGCACCGGGGGTGGCCGCGGCGTTCTGCGAGGGTGACTCGGCGTCCGTGGAGGCCGGGGCCACCGCGCCGTCCGAGCTGCCGCTGCCCAGCAGGACGGTGGCCAGCCCGCAGACCACCACCCCCGCCGCCGACACGGCCAGGACCGTGCCCCGCGGCCGGCCACCCCGCCGCCGAGCCGACCGTCCGGCCGAGCGGCATGGCGGTGCGGACGCGGTGGATGAGACCTCGCTCGGCCGCGTGGGTCGATGGCGCGCCGCATCCCCGGGCGCGGGCTCGGCGGCCAGGCCGCAGCCGGGGCAGGAGAGCGCGCCGTTGAGGTGGCGTTGGCAGGGCGTGCAGTAACTCATGGGATCTTTTCCGTAGGTGCGGCGTGACCGGGATCCCGGCGGTGACTGCCACGCCGCCCGTGGGCCGGGCCGGATCGGATGCGAGCGTACGCAGATCGGGCCGGTTCGCGACACCCGGCAGGCGCGAGACTTCTGCGCGGGTCGGGTGTCGTTCGTGTGACGGCTCGTGACGGCGCGAGGCGAGTGATGCGGGCACAGCGCCCGAGAGGGTCGTGTACCGCCCGCGCCATCACGACGCGGAGTCGGCGAACCGGTGCGGGAGCAGCCCCTCTTCCCCGTGCGGATCCTGACCGGTGACGGTGCGGTCGAGCCATCCGTGGAGGAGCGACGGCGGGCCTCGGCGCTCGCCGCTCGTGGCAGGTCCGAGGTCGGTTCCGGCGCGCCCGTCCGGGCGCGGAGGCGGCCGGGGAACCGGGCCGGGCGGGCGGGCGTTGCTGGCTGAGGACACCCAGGCGCGGCGGTTGGCAGGCGCACCGGGTGGCCGGTCCGAACAGGGAAAGGAATGGCACATGCACGTCACCCTCGCCGAGGAGCTGATGCTGCTCTCGCTGGACGACGAGTCCGGTGTGGCGAAGGACGGTTCGAGCGCCGGATGGGCGGTGGCGGGAGGCCTCCTCGCCGACCTCGCGCTGGCCGGCCGGGTTGCGCTCGACGAAGGCCGACTCAGCGTCACCGACCACGCCCCGACCGGCGACCCGCTGCTCGACGAGCGCCTGGAGCGGCTCGCCGAGTGGGTCGGGCGCAAGGCTCCCGGCAAGGCGAAGGCGACGGACTGGTTGACCAAGGACCACCCCACGGCGGTCCGTGCCACCGTGCAGCGGCTGTGCGAGCGCGGCCTGGTGGTCGAGGAGCGCCACCGGCTCCTCGGTCTCTTCCCGGTCCGACGCTATCCGGAGGCGGACGGCTCCGTCGAGCGTGAACTGCGCGGGCGGCTGGCCGCCGTGATCCGGCATCACCGGGCGCCCGACGTCCGCACCGCGACCCTGATCGCCCTGCTGCACGCCGCCCGGCTGCACGGTCTGGCCTTCCCCGACCTCCCCCGCGCGCGGGTCGAGCTGCGCTTCGCGGAGATCGCCGCGGGCGACTGGGCGGGCGAGTCCGTCGGTCAGGCGATCCGGAACATGCGCGTCGCCGTCGCGGCCATCACCGCGGTGACCGTCGCCACGGCTGCCACGGCGGCCGTCAGCTGACGGCCGACGGCCCCGGGCCTGCCCTCAGGGCGGGCGGGCCCGGTCGGCTCCGCGGGGGGTGCGGCCCGCGATCGCGAGGAGGGCCGGGTGGCTGCTGGTGGCCGGTGAGTTCGCGGGCGCGGCGTCGGCCGCCGCCGTGGCGCTGGTGTGCCGAGCGGCGGATTCCTGCCGGGCCGCCAGGTGTCCGGTGCCGCGCGGTAGCGTTACGTGGATATGACATGTACGCTGCGTGTCGCTGGTAGAACAGAGGCGGGCCTGGCCGTCACTCCGTGGGGGGAGTCACGCCCAGGCCCGGTCGCCGGCCAAGGGCCCGGTTGTGCTCGTGGGGGAGCTTCAGCCGGGCCCGTCGGTGGGCTATCGATGGTATGCCCGGACGAATGCTGTTTCAGTCATGACAATTGGTCGGCGTCGGCCTGTCCGTACTGCGGCTCGGGCGAGCCCTGTCGTGGAGAGCTCAAGTGGCCCGGATCCACGCACCGGTGACGGTGGTGGATCAAGGTCGGCCGGACGTCCGCCCGCGCGCGCGGCTCACCCGGCCAGTTCGCCGAAGCTCGCCTCCATCGCGGCCTCCGCCGCACTCAGGCGCCCTGCCACCGAGTCGATCCACGACGTGTCGGCCCGCACCGCCTCCTGCGCCGCCGCGAGCATCCGCTGGAACTCGGCCGGTTGCGGGCCGCCGAGTCCGCGGTAGGAGGCGACCATGGCCACCGGGTCCAGCGCGGCACGGAACTGTGCCTCGGTCATCGGGAGTTCATCGCCGACGATGCCGAACTCGACCGCGATCTCGCGATAGAGCCGCTTGGCCTCGGCGAAGTCGAGCCGCTCCACCGTCAGTCCACCGCCGCGCCCGTACGTGACCAGAGCGGAGGCGAACCGATGGCCGACGTGGAACGGGATGTCGGAGTCGCGCTGCAGGACGTTCGCCAACTCCGAGGTCGTCGAGTAGTCGGACCGCACCTCGTCGAGGGCGGCCTCCTCGTCCAGCCGCAGCCCGCCCACGATGGCGTTCACCTCCCCGAGCAGCGCGATGGTGCGGTCGAGGGTTCGCTGCGCCTCGGCCCGCTTGTAGTCGGTCAGCCCCGAGCACACGTTGTGCGCGGCGAGCGCCGTCGAGACCCCGTCGCCGATCACCTCGCTGGCCAGCAACCGCGCCCGGTTCAGCGCGACCGGGTTGCGCTTCTGCGGCATCAAGGTGCTCGGGCTCAGCAGGTCGGCGTTGTCCAGGGTGATCCACGGCCGCGCGTGGTGGTACTGCGCGTGCACGTCCTGGATGAACGTCCCGATCGACAACGCCAGTGTCATCGCACTCGCCGCCACCTCGAACCCGACGTCGATCGGGGAGAGTTGGGCCGCGTCGAAGGAGTTCTGCACGGGCGCGTCGAAGCCGAGCAGCTCGGCCAACCGCATCCTGTCGACCGGGAAGCTCGAGGTCGCCAGGGCGGCCGCCCCGAGCGGGCACAGATTGACGCGTGGATAGGCCTCGGTCAGGCGCAGGGCCGAGCGCCGAAGGGTCGCCTCGTAACCGAGCAGGAGGTGCCCGAAGGTGGTGGGTTGGGCCTGGACGCCGTTGGTGTAAGCAGGCACGATCGCCGACCCGTACCGCTCGGCGAGGGTGAGCAGGCCGGCGCGCAGCTCACCGAGCCCGCGATGGACCAGGACGAGGCGATCTCGCAGCAGCAGCCGGTAGACGGTGGGCAGCATGTCTTGACGGCTCCGCCCTGAGTGGATGCGGGAGCTGTCCGGTCCCACCAACCGCCGTACCAGCGGCTCGACTTGCAGGTAGTCGGTCGGCCGGTCGGCCCCGGGCGCTTCGGCGTCGGAGGCGACCTTGGCGATCGCGGCGGCCGTCCGGGCACCGACGTCCCGCGGCGCGATCCCCTCCTCGACGGTCATGACCGTCGAGGCCTTGTCCAGCTGGCAGAGCCAGTAGAACGTGTCCCGGCTGTTCAGGTCGGTCGGACGCAGGTCGGACCGGGCAGTCAGATCAGTCATAAGCGGGCTCCTCGATTCGATGGGGTCGGCCGGTGCCGGCCGACCAGACGGCGAGCGCCACCAGGACGCCGGCGCCGATCACAGCGGCCAGCAGGCCGACGCACGCGCTCCACCCGGCGGCGGTGTAGAGAGGGGACGGTGCGACGGCGCCGATGCTGCCGCCGGCGTAGTAGGAGGTCAGGTACAGCCCGACCGCGCTGGACCTGGCGGGCCCGCCGGCTTCGGCGGCATAGCCGATGGCGCAGGCCTGGCCGGAGAACACTCCGGTCGACGAGGCCGCCAAGCCGACGATCACGGCCGGGGTGGACGGGACGAGGGTGAAACCGAGACCGGCCAGGGACACCAGGCTGACCAGGACGAACGTTCTGAGCCGACCGATGCGGCTGATCAGGCGGCCGGTGAGCGGCGTGACGACCACCGCGACCAGGAAGACGGCGAACACCGCGCCGATCTCGAAGCTGCTCAGTTCGAACGGCGGGTCGCCGAGGAACATCCCCGCGTAGGTGAACGACCCGACCTGCAGGAACAGGATCGACGCCCCGATGAAGCAGGTGCCGAGCAGCCGGACGTTGCCGAAGTGCCGGCCGATGCCCTGCACGCTGGCCAGCAGCGAGTCCGAACGCTGGAACCGCCGTTCCCGGGGCAACCAGGCCGCGGTCACCGCCAGTGTCACGAGCAGCACGAGAGCCATCCCGATGAACGAGGACCGCCAACCGAAGTGCGCCGTCACCGCGCCCGAGAGGAATCGCCCGCAGAACCCGCCGAACGCCGTGCCGGAGACGTAGAGGGCGTTCGCCCCCTGCGCCGCCGGACCGGTGCACTCCTCCGCGATGTAGGAGACGGCGACCGCGAAGACGAACGGGATGAACAGGCCCTGAGCGAACCGGCACACCAGCATGGCGGCGAAGTTCCAGGCCACCGCGCAGGCGAGGGTGGCGGCCAGCGACGCGGCGATCGCCGTCACCATCACCCGCTTGCGGCCCAGGTAGTCCGAGACCGATCCGGCGAACGGGGCCATCACCGCGACGCCCAGTGTCGTCGCGGTGATGGTCCAGGTGCTCTGTTCGACGGGTACGTGCAGGTCCCGGGCGAGATCGGGCAACAACGGCTGGGTGGAGTAGATGTTGAGCAGCGCGCACAGGCCGAGCAGGAAGACGGCGGTCTCGGCCCTCAGCGACATCGACCCGGGGGTGGCGTCAGGATCACGCGACACTATGCCGACTCGGACGGCGAACCGGACGCCGGCTCAGCCGCCGGCGACGTGCCGGCGCGGTCGAGCATCCAGGTCAAGTGTCGCCTCACCGCAGGCCATTCGCTGTTGATGACGCTGTAGTAGCAGGTGTCCCGCAGGGTCCCGTCCGGCAGGATGAGATGGTTGCGCCAGACGCCCTCGAGCTTCGCCCCGAGTCGTTCGATCGCGCGCCGGCTCGGAGCGTTGAAGAAGGCGGTCCGGAAGCCGACCGCGATGCAGTCCTGCTGCTCGAAGGCGTGCCTGAGCAGCAGCAGTTTCGCCTCGGTGTTGAGCGAGGTGCGCTGCACACTCCTGCGGTACCAGGTGTGCCCGATCTCCAACCGGCGGTTGCCGACGTCGACGTTCATGTAACTGGTCATGCCCGCGATCCGACCGTGGGCGTCGAGCACCGTGAAGGGCACCATCCGGCCCTCCTCGGCGAGTCCGAGACGCCATTCGATCTCCTGCCGCATGCCGTCGGGGGAGGGCACCGCGGCGAACCAGGTGTCCCAGACCTTGCCGTCCTCGACGGCTTCGATGAGCTGGGCCTCGTGCTCGGTTTCGAGCGGGATCAGCGTGACGTGGCCGCCCGTTGCCGTGAAGGGCGCTATCCATCGGACACCCTGCTGGGTGGTGGTCATGGTTGTCTCCAAGGAAATCCCGGCCTTCAGGCCGGGGAGATGAGGGCCCCGGCCGAGGGCGGGGGAGGACCATCGGGGCGGACGTCAGGCTTGCCGCTCCGGCAGGGGCGACGGGCCCGCTGCGGTGGTCGAGTGCTGCGGGGATCGCTGCGGCCCCAGCAGGTGGTCGACCATGGCCTGGACGGCCGCGGCGGCATCCGCGGTGATCCGGGAGTCGACTCCGGGAGCCGGCAGCATGTTGGTGAAGTAGTGCGGGCCTTCGGTGATGTGGCCGAGCGCGCAGATGTTGGGCACGACGGAGCCGTCCGCGTCGATCAGACGCCCGGCGGTGTCGATGTCGAAACCACCGGGCCGGAACCAGCCGTTCGCGAAGGGGCGGGCGTGTCCGGCGGACAGGAGTGACCGCGTCAGCGGCGAGGTGTCCTGCTCCGGCAGGAACGGATCGACACTCGCTCCGACGAGCACGTCACAGCGGGTCGACGGCGAAGTCTGCAGAGTGCTCTCGAGGACGAACCCGGCGCTGTCCGAGTCGAGTCGGGCCGTTGCCCCCGGTCCCGCCCCGAGCTGCAGGATCCCGCTGCCGAACAGCGCGCGCCACTCGCGCGATCGGGAGGCGGGTGGTCCGGCCGCCACCGCGTTCAGCATCGGGGCGTACACCTGGCAGAACCTCTGGTGCGAGGCCGGTGTCAGGCCTCGGTGCTCGATGGCCCGCCGGAGCTCGTCCCGCAGGTCGCGCAGGGCGTCGGCGGCCGCCTTGACCGGGTTCCTCAGATTTCCCTCGGCGGCGCGACGCTCGTCCGTGCCGAGGAAATCGACGAGTGCCGACTGGTATTCCCCGAGCATCCTGGCCCGGCCCGGCTCGGGTCGGCGAAGTACGGACTCGACTTCTCGGAGATCCGATATTCCGCCGACCGATTCAGCGGCCGTTCGCAGTTCGGCCCGCAGCAGTGGAAGCAGGTGGCTCTCGAAGTCGAGCCGGCCGTTGGTCAGACGCAGATTCCGCAGCTCGTCCGCAGTCAGGAACGAGGGCCGGTAAACGTCTGCCGGCGTCTTCTGGTTCACTGCCCGGGGAGAGAAGATCCGGCCACTGCGCGAGTAGACGTGAATCCGCGGCTCGTCCCCACTGGGACGGTAGATCAGCTCCCCGTTCGATCCCGGCACGAACCGTCCGCCGCGTCCGACGGTCAGACTGGCGACCGCGTCGATCGCCGACAGCCCCATACCGCGCACGGCGACGCGCGCGCCGGGCTCGATGGTGTCGAGTTTCTGCAGCGGATAGCAGCTTCGGATGTAGCGCAGCCGGGGGTTGGCCCGGCGATGGTCGGCGACGAACTGTTGGACCGACTGGTCTTCCGTCGTCGGGTGGTTCGTCCCGTGTCCGGTGGTGAGGAAGACGAAGTCCGCGGCGACGATCGCGCCGTCCGACAGGTTGAGGACCCAGGATCGGTCCCTCAGCGCCCGCAGCGTCTGGGCGGTCGCCCGGTGCTCATGGATCCTGATCGTGTCAGGGGCCTGCCGGCGCAGTATCCGGTAGGAGTGGGCCAGGTAGCGGCCGAGGACGTTGCGCGGCAGGTAGGTGTTCTCGGGCGCGTCGGCCCACTCGGCCAGGCTGGGGCCGGAGATCGGCCGCCCGGCGGCTTTCGAGTCGCCGGTGCGGAACATCGTGACCTGACCGGCGACGGTGTTCATGAGCAGATAGCTCGGCTGGCTCGGGTGATGGGTCCCCGAGCCTGGATGATTCGGGTCGATCAGGTGAATCGACAGGCTGTCCCAGTGGATCTGCGGTAACCCGCAGATTCGCTCCAGAACGCTGAGACCGCGTGGGCCTGCGCCCACGATGGCAACGGAGACGTGCTTTGAAGTCACAGTAACTCCAAGGGTAAGGAACGGTAAAGCCTCAGGGCCGGCAGGCGTACGGGCAGTGTGTGCGGTCTGAGTGTTCTCATGGCGAACTCCAAGTCCTCTTCGTCGGGAGTCGTGCGGGCACGTTCAGGCCGGCCTCGCAGGGCCGGCGGGCCTGAGGCGTGCCCTCTCCCTACCGTAAACGGGTCGCGCACGAATTCCGGTTCAACCTCGGAAATCAGCCAGAACGTGGCTGTTCTGACGGTGAGTTCGGAGAGGCGCGCTGAACTGCTGGAGCCGCTGGAACTGCTGGGACGCGAGTGCGGCAATGAGGCCCTTGGGGTGCGGCCTCATCACGGAGCGGCTCCTGACCGCCGGAGGCCGGCGCCCATCCCATCGCCCCGCGCGAAGCCGGACCCCGGAGCAGCCCCCTGGCCGCAGGCCTCTCCGCGAGGCCTCTTAACATCGTTCCGCATCCATCGACGGACGCTGCCGCCCGCTCGGCCGCGTGCCCGCCGTCCAACAGCCAAGACGACCCAACGGCTCCACCGCACGGCGATGGAGCCGTGCATCGAGGAGGAACGTCCATGCAAGCCCGGAAGATCGGCGCGGCCGCCGCGACAGCGGTGGCGCATCTGGCTGCCCGCGACCTCGTCCAGAAGAGGCACGCACTGCTCCGGAACTTCCCGGTGATCGGGCACGCCCGGTACCTGTTGGAGACGATCGGGCCGGAGCTGCGGCAGTACATCGTGACCTCCAACGAGGAGGAGCGCCCGTTCAGTCGTGACCAGCGCACGTGGATCTACGCGTCGGCGAAGGAGGAGAACAACTACTTCGGCTTCGGCACCGAAGTCGACGTCGAGCACGTACAGGGGCACGCCTACCTGAAGCAGCGCACGTTCGCCGGCGCGCTGCCCGACGCACACGACCCGCTCGCTCCACTGCCCTCGGCCAAGGTGCTGGGCGGGCCGCGCGGGCGCGCGAAGGCGTTCCGGCCGACGAGCGTGGTGAACATCTCGGCGATGAGCTTCGGATCGCTCTCCGGCGCGGCCATCACGGCGCTCAACAAGGGGGCGGCGCTGGCAGGCGCGATGCACAACACGGGCGAGGGTGGCCTCTCGCCGTACCACCGCAACGGCGGTGACCTCGTCCTTCAGCTCGGCACGGCGTACTTCGGCTGCCGCAACGAGGACGGCGGCTTCAACCTGGACAAGCTCAAGGACGTGGTCGCCGGCGCCCCGGTCAAGGCGATAGAGATCAAGCTCTCCCAGGGCGCCAAGCCGGGGTTGGGCGGGATGCTGCCGGGCGCGAAGGTGACCCCGGAGATCGCCGGGATCCGCGGCATCCCGGTCGGTGAGGACTGCGCCTCCCCGTCGCGGCACACCGCGTTCAGCGACGTCGACTCGATGCTCGACTTCGTCGAGTTGCTCGCCACCGAGACCGGTGTGCCGGTCGGGGTCAAGAGCGCGGTGGGGGAGATGGGCTTCTGGCAGGAGCTGGCCACGCTGATGGCGCGTGGTGACCGTGGGGTCGACTTCGTGACCGTCGACGGCGGCGAGGGCGGTACCGGGGCGGCGCCGCGGATCTTCGCCGACTCGGTGTCGCTGCCGTTCCGGATGGGCTTCTCCCGGGTCTACGGCACGTTCGCCGAGCTGGGTCTGACCGACGACCTGACCTTCATCGGCTCCGGCAAGCTCGGCCTGCCCGAGAACGCCGCGGTCGCCTTCGCCCTGGGCGCCGACATGATCAACGTGGCCCGTGAGGCGATGCTGTCGATCGGCTGCATCCAGGCGCAGAAGTGCCACACCGACAAGTGCCCCACCGGCATCGCGACCCAGAACCCGTGGCTGGCCCGCGGCCTCGACCCGGCTTCGAAGGCCGATCGGGCCGCTGCCTACCTGCGCACCCTGCGCAAGGAGTTGATGAAGGTCTCGGCGGCCGTCGGCGTCGCCCACCCGGCACTCATCACCCCCGACGACATCGAGATCATGAACGGCGACTACGAGGCCCGCACCCTGGCCGGCGTCTACGGCTACAAGGACGGCTGGGGCGAGCTCGGCCCGCACCTCGCGGACGAGATCACGGCACTTCTCACCACCGAGCCGACAGCATGATCCAGGGTCTGTCGTCGGGGGCGCCGCCGGCGGGGGGGGCGCGC
>NZ_JBEXKB010000015.1:20281-118970 GCF_040609455.1 Kitasatospora sp. NPDC004669 | reverse complement strand
GCTCCCCCCTGGTCTGCCCCCCGCCCCCCCCGCGGGGGCCCCCCCACGACAGACCTCAGGGGCGCGGCCCGGTGTAGCTGCCGCGGGCCCGCATCCGCAGCGGCTCCTCGCGGTACTCCTCCACCGCGTGGGCCAGCCAGCCCGGAGTGCGGGCCACCGCGAAGACCACCTCGCCGGCCTCCGCCGGCAGCCCGGTGGCCAGCGCCATGGCGGCCAGTGCCAGGTCGATGTTGGCCCGTAGCGCCGGTCGCCCGGCCGGGCCCGCCGCCGCCTCCACCTCGGCGACCGCCGTCACCACGGCCGCACCGCCGTCGAGTCGGCCCACCGCGTCGAGCAGCGCCACTGCCCGGGGGTCGCCCTCCGGGTAGAGCCGGTGGCCGAGCCCCGGGATCGGTCGGCCGGTGCGCAGGTAGTCGGAGACCACCGGCACGGCGCCGCCGACCAGCACCTCGTCGAGCATCCGGTGCGCCAGTGGGCTGGCCGCGCCGTGCAGCGGGCCGTCGGTGGCGCCGAGCCCGGCGGAGACCACCGCGTACGGATGGGCCCGCGCCGAGGCCGCCACCCGGGCCGCCACCGTGGAGACCGCCAGCTCGTGGTCGATGAGCAGAACCAAGGCGCGGTCCAGGCAGGCCAGTGCCTCGGGCGTGGCCGCGGAGGTGGCCAGCCGGCTCCACAGCCGCGCCGCCAGCGAGGCGTCGAGCCCGGGGTCGGGCGCGGTGCGCGGCAGCGCCTCCACCATCCCGGCGATCAGTGCCGCCCCGGCCGCGTGCACGGTCTGCTCGCGCAGGTCGAAGCGGAGCGGGTCGAGCGCGGCGGCGACGGTGGCCGAGATCCGCAGCCGGTCGGGCAGCCGGATCCCGTCGGGCAGCGCGGCGGCGGCCCGGGCCAGCGCCTCGGCGGTGGCGGGCGGCACCCGCAGCGCCACCGGGGCGTCGGTGCCCAGCCCCCAGAGCCAGCCGATCGCGGCCTCGAACCCGTGCCGGGCGGCGAGCTCGATGGCGTCCCGGCCGCGGTAGTAGAGCCGGCCGTCCTCGATCAGGGTCAGCCCGGTCCGCACCGTGACGGGTTCGCCCGCCGCGGCCGGGCGCACCGCGGTGCGGCGGCCGCGGGTGGCCAGCTCGGCCACCTCGCGGGCGTCGAAGGTGCTGCCCTTGCCGCCCGGCGCCCGCTCGCTACTGAGCTGGCCGCGGCTGGCATAGGCGTACACCGTCTCCACCTTGACCCCGAGCTGCTCGGCGACCTGCTGGGTGGTCAAGCGTTCGGCCATGGTCTGCCCTCGTCCTCGTACCGCGCCTCGATGATGATCCATAGTATTCCACATTGATTTCAATCAACGTTGACAACGTGGATCCATGATCGGAGAGTACAGAACGTCACCCGAAGCACCCATCAGGAGGGCTGCCGCCATGCCGAGCACCACCGAAATCGAGGTCCCGCGCGGCCTCAAGGGCGTCGTGGTCACCGAGACCGAACTCAGTGACGTCCACGGGCTGGAGGGCTTCTACCGCTACCGCCAGTACTCGGCGATCGAGCTCGCCGAGCAGCGCACCCTGGAGGACGTCTGGCAGCTGATGCTGCTCGGCGAGCTGCCCGGGGCGTCCGACCGCGCCGCCTTCCTCGCCCGCACCGCACCGCTGCGCCGACTGCCCGACGCGCTGCGCCCGCTGCTGCCCGCGCTGGCGGCGAGCACCGCGCACGGCGGCCCGCTCGCCGCCCTGGGCGCCGCGCTCTCGATCGCCGCCGCCGACCGCGGCATCCGGCCGCTCTACGACACCGCGCCCGACCAGCGGGTCGAGGACGCGCTGTTCGCCACCGCGCTGGTGCCCACCATCCTGACCGCGCTGCACCGGCTGCAGCGGGGCGAGCAGCCGGTGGAACCGCGCGACGACCTCGGCTACGCGGCCAACTACCTCTACATGTTGACCGGCGAGGAGCCCGAGCCGGCCAAGGCCAGGGCGATCGAGCAGTACCTGATCTCCACGGTGGACCACGGCTTCAACGCCTCCACCTTCACCGCCCGGGTGATCGCCTCCACCGGGGCCGACCTGGTGGCCTGTCTGGTCGGCGGGCTGGGCGCGCTCTCCGGGCCGCTGCACGGTGGCGCGCCGAGCCGAGCGCTGGACACCCTGGACGCGATCGGCACCCCGGAGCGGATCGACGGCTGGATCCGCGAGCACGTGCTGGCCGGCGACCGGATCATGGGTTTCGGTCACGCGGTCTATCGCACCGAGGACCCGCGCTCCCGGATGCTGCGCGGGGTCGCCGAGTCCTTCGGCGGCGAGCTGGTCGACCTCGCCGTCGAGGTGGAGGCCCGGGTGGAGGCGATCCTGGCCGAGCTGAAGCCGGGCCGCGAACTCCACACCAACGTGGAGTTCTACGCCGGTGTGGTGATGCACCTGTGCGGTCTGCCCAGGGAGATGTTCACCCCCACCTTCGCCGCGGCCCGCGCGATCGGCTGGAGCGCCAACATCCTGGAGCAGGCCGCCGACCCCAAGATCATCCGCCCGTCCGCCCGCTACACCGGACCGACGGCCCCGCAGCCGCTGCCGACGGTCTGAACACCGGTCCCTGGGGGCCGACCGAAGAGGCTCAGCGCCGCAGGTGCTGGACGGTGCGCGGGCCGGCGGCGTGGGCGGTCCGCGCGGCCGGCGAACCGGCGGCGGGGTTGCGCAGGGTGTCGGGCTGGAAGCGACCGCTGTACACGTCGGTCGAGTTCAACGGGTCGGTGCCGGCGGTCACCATCACCGGGCGGATCTGGTGGCCGTCGTTGATCAGCGCCTGGTAGTCGCCGAGGAAGTGGCCCCCGGCGTAGGGCGCCTGGAGCCAGTCGAAGACCGGCGAG
Source organism: Kitasatospora sp. NPDC004669 (assembly GCF_040609455.1). Taxonomy (NCBI): domain Bacteria; kingdom Bacillati; phylum Actinomycetota; class Actinomycetes; order Kitasatosporales; family Streptomycetaceae; genus Kitasatospora; species Kitasatospora sp. NPDC004669. The sequence continues at coordinate 116,128 of NZ_JBEXKB010000015.1, read as the reverse complement.
ATCTGCCGCTCGACCGGGCTGTTCTCGCCGCCGCGGGGGAAGCTGAGCAGCCAGGCGGCGGCGGGCAGGGTGGCGGTGTCGCCCGGGGTGAGGTAGCGCAGGTCGTAGTAGCTGACGGCGACCGTGCCGCCGGCGGTCACGGTGATGGACGGGGTGAACGCAGGGGTGCCCGGCGCCTGGTTGAGCCGGGTCGGGCCGCTCCAGGTCCGGCCGCCGTCCGTGGAGTGCACCAGCTGGATCGCGTCGTACTGGCCTCCGGTGAACTCCGAGCCCTCGTAGGCGAGATAGAGCTCGCCTGTCTGCGGGTCGATGGCCACGCTGGGCAGACCGGCGCCGGCCCGGAGGGACTTGGTGGCGTCGGTGGGCGCGTTCGGGTGGACCTCGGGGACGGAGGTGTCGGCGGTGACCCGGACCGGCTGGCTCCAGGTGCGGCCCTGGTCGGTGGAGCTGACCATGGCGTAGTGCACGTCGCTGACCGTGTTGGCGGTCGCGTCGGTGAAGGTGATCGAGTCGAAGAAGTCGTAGAGCGTGTCGGTCCGGGGATCGACGACGATCTGGTTGCCGATGGTCTGGGTGTTCGGCGTGGTTCCGGTGATCACGAAGGGCTTCGCCTGGGACCAGGTGCGGCCGTGGTCGCGGGTGATGGAGATGTAGCCCGGTCCGTCGAAGACCGGCGTGGGGTCGGTGGCCTGGTCGATCCGGTCCCAGACCTGGTAGGCGACGCCCGGGTGCACCGGGTCGGCGGTGACCGCGTTCTTGTCGTCGGTGATCGCCGGGTCGTCGTCGCTGATCAGCTCGGTGACGTGCTGCCAGCTGCGCCCGCCATCGGTCGAGGTGGCGGCGGCCACTGCGCTGCGCGCCGTGGTGGCGTCGAAGATCAGGGCGCTGGCGTAGGCGGCGCCGTCCGGACCGAAGCTCACCCAGCCGTCGGAGGCCCGCTGGTAGGGCAGTCCGCCCGGCGCGCAGTGGGTGAACGGCAGGGCGGTCTGGGTGAAGTGGACGCCGTCCGTGCTGTAGCTCGAACTCAGGCCTCGGGCACCGCCGTTGGACCAGCGGTCTTGCTGGTAGATGGTGATCGTGTTGGCCGGGTCGCGGGGGTTGGCGGCGGCGTACGGTTCGTCCTCCGCGGACGGGTGGTTGGTGCCGGGGCCGTCCGCGCTGATGTCGCAGGCGGCGTACGGATCGCCGGGCGAGATCAGGGCGAGCGGCGCACCGCCCGTACTCGCGCCGGCCGGGGTGCCGCCCGCGACGACGGCGAGGACGAGTACTGCGGTCGCGGTGGCGAGCGGTGCTCCGGCGCGGAACTGCATGGAGACCCCCATGGTCGTCGGCGGATTGTGCCTGGTGTCCTGGGTGGTGCTGCGATGCTGTGATGTTCCTGCCCGAACGGAAGTTGATGTCCGGTCAGCCGGGGGAGTCTATACAGCCACGGGGGCCGCGCCAACGATCTGGACAGGTCGGATTCAGGGGACGTCGCGGGGTTCGCCACGCAGCGGACCTTCGCCGAACGGTGCCTCGCCCGCTGGGACACCGGCCTCCGGCGCGATCCCCGCCGGTACGTCACCGCCTACCGGATCCCGGCCGGGTAGTCACGCGTACGGTGAACCCCTCGTCGTGGGTGGCCACCGCCTCCGGCGTCAGGTGATCCCGGGGAGCCGACGGCTCATTGGCCCCCGGACGAGGCGGCGAGCGTGCGGCGCTCCTGCAGCCAACCCTCGCTCAGCTGCGCCCATACGCTCTGGTACTCATCGAAGAGCGGCTGGATCCGATCGTGGGTGAGATCGGCGGCGGGCGTCGAGGCGATGAGGTACTCGAGCTCATCGGCGAGACGCTGGAACCGGTACTGGGTCTCCTCCATCAACACCCAGCGCGACCGCCAGTTGAAGAACGACTCGACGGCCCCCAGCAGGGTGACCACTGCGACCAGGGCGAAGGCCAGGCCGGCCCAGAAGTTCAGGCTCTGCAGGCCGAGGATGATCGTTGAGGCGGCGGACAGCGAGAGCGTCAGCACCTTCAACGCCGAGGAGGTCAGCCGGAAACGTTTCTTCCTCCCTCGGGCGTACTCGTTGCCCTGCCGGATCTTCTCCAGGAGGTGACCGGCGGTCTCCAACGGAGCCAGCCCCGCCCCCACGGGCCCGCTAGATGCCATTGTGCCCCCATCGCTTCCAGTGTCCGACGCCCCCGGCGACTACCGACCGTAGGCTCTCACACTGCAGGACCGTGCGGTCAACGGCAGACCCTGCCCGAATAGACTGGGTGGCCGTCGGGGCCCCGTCCGTTGGGGCGCCGGTAGGAGGGGGGCCTTGTGGCGGCCGAGAACGGCAGCGCGGAGCGTGGGTTCGACACTCTTGACGTCCGGTTGATCGACGCGGTGGAGCGGCTCGGGGACGCCGGGCGGGCGATGCTGCGCGACGCGGCCAAGCGAGAGGGGCTCTCCGTCACCCAGGCGCAGTTGCTGTTGCGGGTCACCACCCCGACCGCGGGACCGCAGAGCACCGGCAGTTTCGCGCGGTGGCTGGAGGTCTCCGCGCCGACCGTCAGCGACGCCGCCTCCGCCCTGGTCCGCAAGGGCCTGCTGGAGTCCGTACCGGACGTCACCGACACCCGGCGGTCGTCCTGGGTGCCGACGGGCCCGGGCCGGGAGGCCGCCGAACGGCTGCACGGTTGGCGGGATCCGCTCGTCGCCGGTCTGTCCGCCTGCTCGACGCAGGAGCGGGCCACCGCACTGAGGGTCCTGCTGGAGACCGTCGCCTCGCTGAACCGCACGGGGCGCATCACCGTCGCGCGCACCTGCCTGACCTGCCGTTTCCTGCGGGATGAGGACCCGGACGGGCGGGCGGGCGAGTGGTGCGGGCTGCTGAAGGCCCCGCTCGGCGCGGCCGACCTGCGCGTCGACTGCCCGGACTATCAGCCCGTGCCGCACTGACCTTTCGTCAAGTTCCGCTCGGAGGGCGCCGATCAGCCCTTGCGCGACACCCGGGGGAGTCGGTAGCTTCACGGTAGTTAGGACTCCTAATTCAGAGTCCGCAGACCCAAGGATTCGAGGACGGCCATGACGCCTGCACCCATTCCCGGCTACCACTACGACGATCCCGGGCAGCCCGCCTCCCCGGTCACCGCCGACGACCTGGACGGCCTCGCCGCGGCGACCCTGTTCTCCGACGCGGACGTCGCGGCACTCAAACTCGCCGGCGAGGTCCTGGCCGACCAGACCGAGCGGATCCTGGACGTCTGGTACGGCTTCGTCGGCTCCCACCCCCACCTGCTCGCCTACTTCGCCACCCCCGAGGGTGCACCCATCGACGAGTATCTGGCCGCCGTGCGCCGCCGGTTCGGGCAGTGGATCGCCGACACCTGCACCCGCCCCTACGACGCCCGCTGGCTCGCCCAGCAGGAGGAGATCGCGCTGCGCCACACGACGGCGAAGAAGAACGTCACCGACGGCGCGCGGTCCGTCCCGCACGTGCCGCTGCGTTACCTGATCGCGTTCATCTACCCGATCACGGCGACCATGCGGCCGTTCCTCGCGGCCAAGGGGCACGCCGAGGAGGAGGTCGAGGCGATGCACCAGGCGTGGTTCAAGGCCGTCACGCTCCAGGTGTCGCTGTGGTCCCGCCCGTACGCCGGAGCTGCCTGGTAGGCAGGCCGGGCCTGACGGTCGGATCCGATGGCCGGCCGGGTCGACCTGCGCGTGGGATCGAGCGGTCGACCCGGTCGGTTGACGTGAGCATTCGAGTGATCCCCCTGGGTTCCACAGGGTGCTCGCCCTACGTGACCGGTAGGCCGAGGCGACGCTCCAGGGCGCGCCCGGCAGCGGCGCCGTCGGCAGGGTGGGACCGACGCCGCCGCCCTGTCGGGGAATCGGAAGCGGATGCGTGCCCTCCGATCTGCGGGCGGATCCGGTGTCGCTCACTCGCACGCGCGACCAGGCTTCTGCAGGCTTCCGACCAGGTGATTACGGTGGTCAACGCAAGGCAGGCAGAGTTCCTGCTCCCCCTCTCGTGAGGTCGGTTTCCATGAGCCTGAGCATCCGCAACCAGTTCCCCGGTACCGTCACCTCCGTCACCACGGGTGAGGCGATGGCGACGGTGAAGGCCCGCCTGGACGGCGGTCAGGAGATCACGGCCGCCGTCACCGCGGACGCGGTGAAGGACCTCGGCCTCGCCGAGGGCGCTGCCGTGCGTGCCATGGTGAAGTCCACGGAGGTCTCGCTCGCGACCGGACCGGTGGCCGGTCTGAGCATCCGCAACCAGATCCCCGGCACGGTGGTCGATGTGGCGGCGGGGGCGGCCATGGCGACGGTGAAGGTGTCCGTCGAAGGCGGTGAGCTCACCGCGGCCATCACCAAGGACGCCGCGACGGAGCTCGGCCTGTCGGCCGGATCGTCGGTCGTCGCGCTCATCAAGTCCACCGAGGTCTCGCTCGCCACGGCGTGACCCACCTCGATGCGGGCGGCCGGGAGCCTTCGCCGTTTCCCGGCCGCCCTGCGTGGTCGATCCCCGGCACCCGCAACGTGGAGCAGGCCCGGGCGAACGCGGCCGCCGCCACGCCGGCGCCGCTGCCGTCGACCACCCTGGACGCCGTCCGGGAGCTGTCCGACGGCCGGATCCGCCCGCAGGTGCACGACCGCTGGTGACGGCGACACCGGGCGAGGCGGCTGCGCCGTGGTCGGGGGAGGCCGAACGCCCCGCACATCGGCGCAGGTCGGGACCAGTCACCGGGGGAGTGCGGCGGGAGGCCGGTTGTTCGGCGTTTTGTTCAATGACCGAGGGCCGAACCAGAACAATCCCGGTGCGCTACACCGGTAGCGCACGCCACACTCGTGTCGTGCGTCGAACCAGCGCCCCAACGGCGCCGAACGCCGCCGGGAGAGTTCACCAGTTGACTTCCTCCCCCTCGTGAACGAGGGGGATTCCCCTCGGTCTCGCGGCTGAGCCGCTGCGCGTGTGCGCGGCGGTGGGACGACTTCCTGCTTCATCGACGACTGCCCGCCCGGAGTGCTCCGTTGGGGTCTTACACCGTCTCCACAGGCTGTAACCGCCAGCCCGGCGGCCAGGATGTCGCGTGCCGCGTTCACGTCCCGGTCGTGGGTCGTCCCGCAGCCGCACGTCCACTCGCGGACGTTGAGCGGCATCTTGCTTCGCAGGGTGCCGCAGTGGGAGCACGGCTTGGAGGAGGGGAACCAGCGGTCCACGACCACCAGTTCCCGCCCGTACCACTCGCACTTGTACTCCAGCATGGACCGCGTCTCGGTCCAGCTCGCGTCACTGATGGCGCGAGCCGGCCGCCGGTTCCCGAGCATGTTCCGGACGGCCAGATCCGACTTGACGGCGGTCTGTCCATCCCCGACCCGCTACGCGGGCAATCCAATTCCTCCCCGGCCTAAGGGCCGGGATCTCCTTGGAGGCCTCAGATGACGACGCTCTGCATCGCGAACAACCGCACCGAGGAGATGGTCGGGGACCTCACCGGGATGACGCCGCTGGAGCAGCGGTTCGCCGGGTGCGGGGCGCAGCGGATGCTGTGGTGGGCCGAGGACGGTGACGTCCTGGTGCTGCCCTGGGGCCCTGACCCGGAGTACTTGGCGTACGTCACCGGGCTCACCGGCGTGCGGGCCGACAGTCTGACCTTCGTGGTGCCGCCGCCGGGCGAGCAGGGCGACCAGATGCTCACCACCGACCGCCTGGTCGACCCGGGCTTCCGCGCGGAGTTGCGTCGCGCCCTGGACGGTCGCACCGTCGACGAGGTGCTGGCCATCTCGCCGAACGGCGCGGTGGCCGAGTTGGCGGCCGCGCTCGGCATGGCGCACGCCATGTCCGGCCACCCTTTCGCCGCACAGGGCGGCAACGCCCTGGTCAACAGCAAGGCGGGGTTCCGGGCGCTGGCCGCCGGCGCCGGGGTGCCGATCCCACCCGGGACGGTGGCCGGCTCGCCCGCGGAGGTCGAGGCCGCCATCGAGCACCTGCTGGTGCAGGGGCACAGCGTGATGGTGAAGGTGGAGTACCAGGCGGGCGGCTTCGGCAACGAGATCCTCGCCAGGGACGAGCAGGTGGACGCGGTCGGCGCCGAACGGGTGGTGCCGCTACCGGACCGGGCGTCGGTGGCCGCGTACGTGGCCGAGCGGTGGACCTGGCTGACCGGCGGGCGCGGCCAACGGGTGGTGGTGGAGCGGTACTTCGCCGACTCCGCGCCGCTGTACGCACAGTTCGTCATCGACGACGCCGCCGTGGTGCTCTCCGGCTGCGGCGAGATGGTCATGCGGCCGGTGGTGATCGGGGAGATCACCCCGCCGGTCACCCCGGACGCCGACGTCACGGCCGAACTCGTCGGCCAGGCCGCCCGGTTGTGCGAGTCGCTGCGGGTGATCGGCTACCGGGGCACGGTCAGCGCGGACGCCGTGCTGACCCCCAAGGGCGAGATCTACTTCCACGAGACCAACGGCCGGCTCACCGGCTCCAGCCACTTGCACGACGCCTACTTCGGCCGTCTGCTGCGCGAGGAGCACCGCGACTCGCGCTACATCCTGGAGCTCGCCGGCCTCAAGGTGCCGTCCTTCGCGCAGGCCGTGGCGGCGATCGACGCGGCCGGCCTGGCCTTCGACCCGGAGACCGGCACCGGTGTGGTGTACAGCTGCGACTTCGCGCCCGCCGACGGCTCGGTGATGTACTGCGTGATCGCCGAGAGCCCGGAGGCCACCCGCGCCCTGGAGGCCGGGCTGCTCGCGCTCTTCGCCGGATGAGCCCCCACGCGGTCGTGAGCGGGATGCGCGCGGCGGTGATCCACCGCTACGGCGGGCCGGAGGAGTTTCGCACCGAGACGGTGCCGGAGCCGGTGGCCGGCCCGGGTCAGGTGCTGATCGACGTCACCCTGGCCGGGCTCAACTACGCGGACCTGCAGTGCCGCACCGGCGAGTACGCGCGCTACCCGCTGCCGGCGGTGCTCGGCGCCGACGTGGTCGGGCGGCGGCGCGGGGACGGGCAGAGGGTCGCCGCCCTGCTGCGCGCCGGCGGCGGGTACGCCCAAGTGGCCTGCGCCGAGACGGCGTACACGGTGGAGGTGCCGGACGCCGTGGGCGACGAGCAGGCGCTCGCGCTGCTGGAACAGGGGGCGACGGCCTACGGCGCGCTGACCCTGGCGGGGCGGCTGCGGCCGGGCGAGACCGTCGCGGTGACCTCCGCCGCCGGTGGGGTCGGCCACCTGGCGGTCCAGCTGGCACGCGAGTTGGGCGCGGGCCGGGTGCTCGCCGTGGCCTCCACCCCGGCGAAGCGGGAGTTCGCGCGGTGGCTGGGAGCGGATCCGGCCCTCGACCCCGAGGATCCCGACCTGGCCGGGCGGTTCGCGGAGTCGGGTGGGGTGGACCTGTTCGTGGACCTGGTCGGCGGCCGGGTGCTGCGCGCCGGGCTGGCCGGACTGGCGCCGTTCGGGCGGCTGTTGTCGGTCGGGGCCCGCGGCGGACCGGAGGAGAGCTTCTCGGTGGACGAGCTGGCCGACCGCTCGGCGGGGCTGGTGGGCTTCTGGCTCCACCACGTGCTGGAGGACCGGGCGCTGTTCGCCGGCATCGCCGATCGCCTCTTCCGACTCGCGGCCGAGCGGCGGCTGGTGGCGAGGATCGACCGGACCGTGCCGCTGTCCGGGGTGGCCGGGGCGCACCGGGCGCTGGCCGCGCGGGAGACCATGGGCAAGGTGCTGGTGGACGTCCGCCGCTAGAGCCTGCGAGCGCACCGGGCCCGACAGTCCGCTGTCGGGCCCGGTGTCCGGTCAGTACCCGGCGACCTCGTCCAGGCCGTGGCCGCGCAGCGGGACGAGGAAGCTGCGCTCGAACTCCACCACGACCTCTCCCGTGGACTTCGTCCCGGTGGTGCGGCAGCTGACGATGCCCTGCCCGGCGCGGCTCTTGGACAGCCGCTTGGCGAGGGTCTCGGTCTCCGCGTAGAGGGTGTCGCCGGCGAACACCGGGTGGGTCATCCGGATGTTCTCCCAGCCCAGGTTGGCGATGGTGCGCCCGCTCGTCGAGCGGGCGGTCATCCCGCCGACGATGCTGAGCGTCACCAGGCTGGAGACGATCGGCCGCCCCCAGGGGGTGTGCCGACTGTAGGCGGCGTCGATGTGCAGCGGGGCGTCGTTCATGCTCAGCATGCTCATCAGCACGTTGTCGAGCTCGGTGACGGTCCGCCCGGGGCGGTGCTCGACCACCTCGCCGACCTCGAACTCCTCGTAGTAGCGCCCGACCACCTCGCGGTAGCGGCGCTCGCCGATCCGCCGGTAGCCGGCGGGTTCGGTTCCGTCCATTGCGGTTCCCCCGACTCCTGTTATTCGGCGGTGAGTTCCTTGACGTGGCCGGCGAACTCGCGGATCAGTCGCTCGTCCATGTCGGCGCGCATCATCAGCCGGAGCCCGGCCTCGCCCTTGGGTACGATCGGGAAGAACACCGCCGAGCTGTAGAAGCCGCGTTCGAAGAGCTGGGCGGACAGTTTGACCGCCCGCTCGGCGTCTCCGACGTCGACCCGGCGCACTGGCAGGCCGTTGCCCGCGAAGGTGGTCGGCAGCAGTTCGTCGAAGAGGTCGATGTTGCGGTTCAACTTGGCCTGAAGCTCGCCCAGTTCCGGGGAGCGGTGGATGGCGGCACTGCCCAGCGAGGCGCCGACCAGCGGCAGGGCGACGTTCTGCGACCAGCCGACGGGGCCGGCGTGCCGGTGCAGGAACTCGAACTGCTCGCGGTTGCCGAGCATCGCGACGCCGCCGCCGGTGCCGAAGCCCTTGCCGAGGCTCGCGACGATGACCGTCAGCGGGTTCATCTCCAGCCGGGAGCGGACGAATCCCTCGCCGCGCTCGCCCATGATGGACAGCGAGTGGGAGTCGTCGATGTAGAGGAACAGCCCGTAGCGGTCCTGGAGTTCGAGCAGCCCGTCGAGGGCCGCCGCGCCGCCCATCGAGTACGCGCCGTCGGCCACGTAGGCGACCCGCGGGTACTTGCGGCAGATGTCCTCAAGGTAGTTCAGGTCGTTGTGCGGGCAGGTCAGCACCAGCGACTCGTCCGCGCAGATCGGCTTCACGTACGCCATGCAGAAGTGGCAGAAGCGGTCGAAGACCATCACCCGGGGCCCGCCGCCGCTCCGACAGATGCCGTCCAGGTGGCCGGAGGCGATCAGCGGCAGGATGCCGGCGGTGAGCGAGGTGCAGGACGCTCCCGGCAGGATGTGCGCGCCGAACAGCTCGCCCAGCTCCTCCTCCAGGCGGACCAGCAGGTTGTGCCGGATTCGGGTGGTGGAGGTGACCAGCCAGGTGCTGCGGGACTCGGTCAGCGCGTCCACCGCGGCGGCCGCGACCGAGGGGTGGTTGTTCAGGCCCAGGTAGGCGCAGGAAACCATGTTGGCGAACTCGTGGCCGGTCTCGCGGACGATCAGCCGGTTGTTGGACTCCGAGTCCACCGTGATGCCGATCAGGCCGTTGGCGGCGGCCGCCTGCCAGACCGGGTCGGCGGCGGCCAGCATGGTCTCGGCGTTGCGGTACCGGCGCGGGCCCAGGATGGATTCTTCGGTCATGGTCACTTCTCCGTCGCGTGGTTCGGGGGGTCGGTGGGCAGATGGCCTTCGGGCCGGGGTGGGTCGAACTGCTCGATCAGGCGCTGCGAGGCCTCGAAGAACGGCATGCCGACCATCACTCCGTCCACCACGGTGACCGATCGGCCGTTCTCCAGACCGGCCGCGACCACCCGGCGGGCCCGCGCCAGCAGTTCCTCGTCCGGGCTGAACGTCTCGTTGATCAGCGCGAGTTGGCGCGGGTGGACGGCGATCTTGCCGCTGAACCCGAAGTCCCGGGCGAGCCCGGCCTCCCGGCGCAGCCCGGTCAGGTCGGTGACCTCGAAGAACGGCGCGTCCATGGCCTCCACCCCCGCGGCGCGGGCGCTGTTGACCACCCGGGCGCGGGCATGGGCCAGGGCCTCCCAGGAGAGCCGGGCGCCGACCGCGAAGGCGTAGTCGGCCGAGCCGAAGACCAGCCCGCGCAACCGGTGCCCGGCGGCCGCGATGGCGGGCGCGTGCTCGATGCCCAGCGGGGTCTCCACGACGGCCAGGAACTCCGTCTCCGGGCAGTCCGGACCGAGCGCGCCGGCGGCGATCTCGATGTCCCGGGGGGACTCCGCCATCGGGATCAGCACGAGGTCCGGTTTGACGCGGTACCGGGTGATGGCGATCAGGTCGCGCAGACCGTCCGGTCCGGAAAGGGTGTTGATGCGCACCGCGCTGCGCGCGAGCTTGGTGGACGGGAGCGTGAAGAACTCCTCGGCGAGTCGGCGGGCCTCCTCCTTCCGGGCGGGTGGGACCGAATCCTCCAGGTCGACCATGGCGATGTCGGCCCCGGACTGGTGGCTCTTGCTGTACCGCTCCACCGCCATCGCGGGTGTGGACAGTAGGGAACGGCAGTACCGCGTGAACTTCATGGATATCTCCGAAGTCAGCGAAGGCTGCGGGTCCCGGTTCTATCCCACCGGCTTTGTTCGGCGCCGTGCGGCTGGACATTGAACATCAACTCGGAACAACCGACCCGCACGCACCATTGTTTGACGCCAACTGCGCTGTGCATGATGAATTACCGGGGGATGGACACGAGACACGCGCGACGCGCGTGGGCGCGTGGGCACGCAAGGGTGTCAGGACACCGCTTCAACGAAGAAGGGGGCTGTAGTGCCGCGTCGGGAAAGTCCACTGGACCCTGGGGACGGGCCGCTGCTGCGGTTCGCGGGCGATCTGCGGGCCCTGCGGGAGCGCGCCGGAAGTCCGCCGTACCGCCAACTCGCCGTTCGGGCACACTGTTCGGCGGCCAGCCTGTCGGTGGCCGCGGGAGGTCGGCGGCTGCCCAGCCTCGCCGTCACCCTCGCTTACGTGCAGGCCTGCGGCGGGGACGTGCGGGAGTGGCGGCACCGCTGGCAGTTGCTCGCCGCCGAACTGGCCGCCGACAGTGCCGCCCGGCGGCGCGCCCAGGACGCCGGACGGGCTCCCTACCCCGGAGCCGCGGCGTTCGAGGCGGCCGACGCCGAGCGGTTCTTCGGCCGGGAGGCGATGCTGGACCGGCTGGTCGCCCTGCTGGCCGAACGGCGGCTGGTGATCCTCACCGGGCCGTCCGGGGCGGGGAAGTCCTCGCTGGTCAGAGCCGGTCTCCTGGACCGGCTCGGCGGGGCCCCCGCCGCCGGCGCGGCTGCCGGGAGGAGCGGGGCCGGGGGCGGAACGCGGCGGGCCCCGGCCGGTGGGGGCGGTGCCCCGGTGGCACTGCTGACGCCGGGCGAACGACCGATGGAGGCGTACGCGCTCGCGCTCGCCCGGCTCGGGCAGCGAGTCGGGGAGGTGACGCGCGGCGCGTCCGGAGCGACGGCCGGCGACCCGGTGCTGGTGGTGGACCAGGGGGAGCAACTGCGCACCCGCTGCCGGGACGCCGCCGAGCGGGCGCGCTTCCTGGACGCCTTGGTGGCGACGGTCTCGGGCGGTTCGGGCGAGGCCCTGGCCGAGCTGCCGGTGGCGGCGCCGGCCCGGTGCCGGGTGGTGCTGGTGGTCCGCTCGGACCAGAGCGGGCCGCTGTTCGCCGAGCACCCGGGGCTGGCCGACGCCGGTCGCCACGGGGTGCTGTCGGTGGGGCGTCCGGCGCCGGACGAGCTGCGGCGGGCGATCACCGAACCGGCGTTGCGGGCCGGCTGCACCGTCGAGGGCGCCCTGCTGGCCGTCCTCATCTCGACCGCCGCGCAACAGCCGGGCGCGCTGCCGCTGTTGTCCGCGGCGCTGCTGGAGACCTGGCGGCGGCGCAGCGGCAACGCGCTCACCCTGGCCGGGTTCCAGGCCACGGGAGGTTTCGAGGGCGCGCTGGCCCGGACGGCGGAGGCGCTGTACAACGGGCTGGAGGCATCCGACCGGGCACGGGCGCAGGCGGTGTTCCTGCGGCTCGGCGGGGAGTTGCTCGGTGCCGGTGAGGACCCCGCCGGTGGCGGGACGGCCCTGGGCGACGCGCTGACGCCCGGCGGTGAGCTGCTGCCGGGCGGCGACGAGGGCACCCGCAGGCCGGTGAGGCGGACCGAGTTCGACGATCCCGGCGTACCGGCGGTGCTGGAACGGCTGGTCCGGGCGCGGCTCGTGGTGGTGGACCGGGACACCGTCGAGCTGTCCCACCACGCGCTCCCGCAGGCCTGGCCCAGGCTGCGCGGATGGCTGGCGGAGGGCTGCGAGGGGCTGGGGGAGCGGCGCAGGCTCACCGCGGCCGCACGGGGTTGGGCGGCCGCCGACCGGGACCCTGAACTGCTGTACCGGGGCGTCCGGTTGGACCGGCTCAGGCGGCGGGTGGCGGCGGGCGAGCTGGCTCCGGCCGGCGTTGAGCGGGCCTTCCTGGCGGCCTCGGCGCGGGCGGCCGCCGCCGACCGGCGCCGGGCGCAGCGCCAGAACCTGGCGGTGGCCGGGGTCGCCATGGCGAGTGGGGCGCTGCTGGCCCTGGCGGGCGGGAGCCGGATCCGTCGGGCCTGGCGGTGGTGAGCGCCGGGCCGCGCGCGGTGCGGCGGCCGGTCGTTCCCGCGAGCGCCTCGTTCGGGCCGTCACCCGGGTATTGATCAGCGCCGGAATGGCGGAGTTGAACAACGGGAGGATCGACCGTCGGTTCGTCGCGGCGGCGTATTCGGTGCCGATCACGGTCCTTGCGCCGCCGTCGGCCGGGCGGGTAGCTTGACGGTCGATCCCGGCCCGTCGAAAGGCGAATTCGGCTGCCCGGTCGGTGATTTCCCGTACGCCGTGATCGGCCCGGAGGCGGTCCGGCGATTAATCCGTACCGATTTTCGTTGCCGGTTCCGCGTTGTTCGGGGGATATCGCTCCGTCGGAGGCCGGCGGCTGTTCGGCGCTCACCCCGCCCGGCTGTCCTGTGCACTTCAAAAGCCGTAGCGTTCGTCGCCGTATCCGCGTTTCCCTAAACCCGTGTCAAGGGGGAGTCATGTCCAATTCGGCCCGTCCGGTCCACAGCTGGGACGAGTTCACCGCACTGCGGGAGGTCGTGGTCGGCACCGCCGTCGGCGCCCGGCTGCCCGAGCAGACCGAGCCGTCCTCCTGGCTGTCCTGCTTCCCGAAGACCGGCGCCGCCGACCTCGCCTCCATCGAGGTCGGCCCCTACTCGCAGCAGGTCGTGGAGGAGACCGAGGAGGACCTGGACGCGCTGGTGGCCACCCTGCGGGGCCTCGGCGTCACCGTCCACCAGCCCGAAGTGATCGACCACGCGGCCGAGTTCTCCTCCCCACTGTGGAAGGCCGACGGCGGTTTCCACTCCTACTGCCCGCGGGACCTGACCCTGGTGGTCGGCGAGACGGTGATCGAGGTGGCGAGCCCGATGCGGCAGCGCTACTTCGAGGTCTTCGGGCTGCGCGGGCTCTTCCAGGACTACCTGCGCCGCGGCGCGCGCTGGCTGGCCGCTCCCCGGCCGCAACTGAGGGACGAACTCTTCGAGTTCGACGCGGACGGCCTCCCGCTGCTGGGCGAGGCCGAGCCGGTCTTCGACGCCGCGAACGTGCTGCGGCTCGGCCGGGACGTGTTCTACCAGGTCTCCCGCAGCGGGAACGAACTCGGCCTGCAGTGGCTGGAGTCCACGCTCGGCCTGCTCGGCGACGGCGGCCTGCGACTGCACCCGCTGCGCGACATCTACGGCTACACCCACATCGACAGCACCATCGCGCTGCTGCGGCCGGGTCTGGTGCTGCTCAACCCGGAGCGGATCAGCCCGGAGACCGTCCCGGAGCCGCTGCGGCGCTGGGACATCCTGTGGTGTCCGCCGGCCGAGCCCTCCGGCGACATGCCCGAGCACGCGCTCAGCGAGAGCTGGATCAGCATGAACCTGCTGATGGTCTCCCCGGACACGGCGATCGTCGAGTCGGGCCAGGAGAGCCTGATCAAGCTGCTGGAGCACTCCGGGATCACCGTCCTGCCGCACCGGCTGCGGCACTCCCGGGTGCTCGGAGGCGGCTTCCACTGCGTCACCCTGGACATCCGGCGCGACGGCGGGCTGGAGGACTACCTGTCCTGATCCGTCGACGCCGTGAGGCCGGTGCCGTCCGGTGGCCGTCGCGACCGGACGGCACCGGCCCCGTCATCCCGCCCGGGCCCGGGCGGTGATGTCGTCGCCCGGCGCCGGCGCCGGCCGCGGCTCAGGAGCGGACGGCCGTGCCCGCCCAGGCGCGGTTGCCGAGCAGGGTTTTGATGTCCGAGGCGAGCCCGTTGTCGGGGTTCACCAGGTAGCCGAGCTCGTAGAGGGTGTTCTTGTCCCAGTTGGTGGTCAGCAGTCGCACCGGGACGTCGCCGGGGTGGGCCTGGAGGGCGAGTTTGAGTTCGGCGACCGTCTCGGGGGTGATCCGGGCGGCCGGGACGGTGATCTGGACCGGTGGCTTGGTGCCGAGTTCGGCGGAGGAGACGTCGAGGGTGGTGATCTCCTGGCCGAAGACGCTCAGCGACCCGTCGCGCTCGTTGAGGCGGCCGCGGACCGAGATCACGTTGTCCTCGATCATCTGCTCGGCCATCAGGTTGTAGGTCGCGGGGAAGAACAGCACCTCGACCGAGCCGTCGCGGTCGGCGACGGTGATGATCGCCCAGGCGTTGCCGGCCTTGTTGATCCGCCGGTCGACCGCGGTGATCAGGCCGGACAGACGGACCTCGCCCTCGGAGCGACCGGAGCCGAGGAGCTCGGCGATCGAGGTGTCGCGGTTCTGGGAGAGGATGTGCTCGGCGCCGTCGAGCGGGTGGCTGGAGACGTAGAGGCCGAGCATCTCGCGTTCCAGGGAGAGGAGTTGGCGGCGGGGCCACTCCTGGTCGGTGAGCTGGAAGTCCAGCCCGATGCCCGGGCCGCCGCTGTCGCCGGAGTCCAGGGCGCCGAACAGGTCGTCCTGCCCGATGGCCTGCTGCTTCTTCACCCCGGTGACGGCGTCGATCGCGCTCTCGTGCACGGTGCTGAGCGAGAGCCGGGTGTGGCCGAGCGAGTCGAAGGCGCCGGCCTTGACGAGGGAGTCGACGGTGCGCTTGTTGCAGACCACCAGCTCGACCTTGTCCAGGAAGTCCGCGAAGGAGGTGTACTTGCCCTTCTCGTCGCGGGTGCGCACCAGCGAGTCGATCACCGGTACGCCGACGTTGCGGACGGCCTTGAGGCCGAAGCGGACGTCGCTGCCGACGGCGGTGAAGTCGACCACCGACTCGTTGACGTCGGGGGAGAGGATCTTGATGCCCATCTGCCGGCACTCGGCCAGGTAGACCGCCATCTTGTCCTTGTCGTCGGCGACCGAGGTGAGCAGCGCGGCCATGTATTCGGCGGGGTAGTTGGCCTTCAGGTAGGCGGTCTGGTACGAGACCAGGCCGTACGCGGCGGAGTGCGACTTGTTGAACGCGTAGCCGGCGAACGGGACCAGGACGTCCCAGACCGCCTTGACGGCCTCGTCGGAGTAGCCGCGCTCCCGGCAGCCGGCCTGGAAGGGGATGAACTCCTTCTCCAGGACCTCCTTCTTCTTCTTGCCCATGGCCCGGCGGAGCAGGTCGGCCTGGCCGAGTGAGTAGCCGGCGAGCACCTGCGCGGCGCGCTGGACCTGCTCCTGGTAGACGATCAGGCCGTAGGTGGGGCCGAGGACGTCGGCGAGCGGGGCCTCCAGCTCGGGGTGGATCGGGACGATCTCCTGCTGGCCGTTCTTGCGCAGCGCGTAGTTGGTGTGCGAGTTCATGCCCATCGGGCCCGGCCGGTACAGCGCCGAGACGGCGGAGATGTCGGCGAACTCGGTGGGCTTCATCAGCCGCAGCAGGGCGCGCATCGGCCCGCCGTCGAGCTGGAAGACGCCGAGGGTGTCCCCTCGGGCGAGCAGCTGGTAGGTGGTGGGGTCGTCCAGCGGGACGTCCTCGATGGAGACGTCGACGCCCCGGTTGGCCTTGATGATCTTGATGCAGTGATCGATGATGCCCAGGTTCCGCAGACCCAGGAAGTCCATCTTGATCAAGCCCATGGCTTCGCAGGACGGGTAGTCGAAGCCGGTGATGATCACGCCGTCCTTGTCCCGCATGTGCAGCGGGATCAGGTCGAGCAATGGGGTGGAGGAGAGGATGACGGCCGCGGCGTGCACGCCGGTGCCGCGGATCAGGCCCTCGATGCCCCGGCCCGTGTCGATGATCTTCTTGACGTCCGGTTCGTTCTCGTACAGCGCCCGGATCTCGGTGCCCTCGTTGTAACGGGAGTGCTTCTCGTCGAACAGGTCGGCCAGCGGCACGCCCTTGCCCATGACGTCCGGGGGCATCGCCTTGGTGATCCGGTCGCCCATCGAGAACGGGTAGCCGAGGATGCGGTTGGCGTCCTTCACGGCGGCCTTGGCCTTGATCGTGCCGAAGGTGTTCACCTGGGCCGTGTAGGCGGCGCCGTACTTCTCGGTCACGTAACGGACCATTTGGTCCCGCTGGCGGTCGTCGAAGTCGATGTCGACGTCCGGGGGGTTGATCCGCTCGGGGTTGAGGAATCGCTCGAACAGCAGGTCGTGCTCCAGCGGGTCCAGCTGGGTGATCCCGGTCAGGTAGGCGACCATCGAGCCGGCCGCCGAACCGCGGCCCGGGCCGACCGGGATGCCGTTGTCCCGTCCGTACTGGCAGATGTCGGCGACCACGAGGAAGTAGGCGTCGAACCCCATCGGGGTGATCACGCCCATCTCCAGCTCGATCCGCTCCAACACCTCCTGGCTGGGGCTGTCCCCGTAGCGGTGCTTCAGGCCGATCTCGATCTTCTTGCGCAGGTACGAGGCCTGGGTCTCGCCCTCGGGCACGTCGAACTGCGGCATTCGGTCGACGTAGGTGAAGACCTCCTCGTACGACTCGATCCGCTCGGCGATCGCGAGCGTGTTGTCGCAGGCCTCCGGCAGCTCACGGAACAGCTCGCGCATCTCGGCGGCGGTCTTCACGTAGTAGCCGGTGCCCTGGAACTTGAACCGGTTCGGGTCGTCCTTGTTCTTGCCCACGCCGACGCAGAGCAGGCTGTCGTGGGCGTCGGCCTGGTCGGCGGTCACGTAGTGGGAGTCGTTGGTGGCCAGCAGCGGGATGTTCAGCTGCTTCGCGAGCCGGAGCAGGTCCGCGCGGACCTCGCGCTCGATGTCCAGGCCGTGGTCCATCAGCTCCAGGAAGTAGTTCTCCTTGCCGAAGATGTCCTGGTAGGCGGCCGCGGCCTTGACCGCCTCCTCGTACTGGCCCAGCCGTAGCCGGGTCTGCACCTCGCCGGAGGGGCAGCCGGTGGTGGCGATGATGCCGTCCGCGTGCGTGGCGATCAGCTCGCGGTCCATCCGGGGCTTCATGTAGTAGCCCTCCATCGACGCGAGCGAGGAGAGCCGGAAGAGGTTCCGCAGACCGGTCGGGTTCCGCGCCCACATCGTCATGTGGGTGTAGCGGCCGCCGCCGGAGACGTCCTTGCCGCCCTCGCCGTCGGCGCCGGTCGGGCGCTGGCCGCCGGGCGACCAGAACACCTGCTTCTTCTCGAAGCGCGAGCCCGGCGCGACGTACGCCTCGATGCCGATGATCGGCTTCACGCCGGTCTTCGCGGCCGCGTGGAAGAACTCGTACGCGCCGAACATGTTGCCATGGTCGCTCATCGCGATGGCGGGCATGCCCTGTCTCTCCGCCTCGGCGAACAGCTTGCCGTTCTTCGCCGCCCCGTCCAGCATCGAGTACTCGGTGTGGACGTGCAGGTGCGTGAAGCTGGCGGACACGGGACTGTGCTCCTCGGACGGGTCGCGGGAAAGGAAGTCGCCCACGCTAGCGGGTCGGCGCGGACGACGCGCCGCGTCGGAGGCCCGTGTTGACGACCTTGATGCGTCCTTCCCGTCTTCTTGACGGGGTGTTGCCCCTGCTCCGGCCGGGCTTCTCCGCCCACGACCGACTCGCGCCGGTCGTTCTCCCGTGTCCGATCGGGTACACCTTGTTGCTCCGCGCCCGAAGGGCTGCTGTGGGCCGAACCGGCGAGGCCCGGCGGTTGCCGCTCTGGTCCTCGTGGCGGCCGGCGGGGTCACTTTGAGGTCATCCGGGGTCACGTCACGGTCACCGAACCCGGCCGTACCGGTACCGGCCATCCCGCTGGGTGGAGGTGCCACCGGACGGGCCCGGTGGCCGCGTGGTCCGGGCTCGCGGCAGACTGGGTGAGGAGAGGTGTGCCGCGATGGGTGAAGGATTGGGACCCCGGGCGCCGGGTGAGACGGAGCGGTATCTGTCGGTGGCCGAGCACGGGCTGATCGGCGACTTGCGGACCGTGGCGCTGGTGGGCACGGATGGGACGATCGACTGGTACTGCTGTCCGTCGTTCGACGCGCCGAGTGTGTTCGGGGCGATTCTGGACGCGGATCGGGGCGGGGCGTTCGAGTTGGCGGCGGCCGTGCCGTGCCGGACCAGGCAGTTCTACTTCCCCGACACCAATGTGCTGATCACCCGCTTTCTCACCGAGGACGGCGTCGGTGAGATCCAGGACTTCATGCCGATCGTCGGCGGTCATGTGGCGGGTGAGACCGGGCGGCACCGGCTGATCCGGCGGGTGGTGTGTGTGCGGGGCTCGATGCCGTTCCGGGTGCGGGTCGCGCCGCGGTTCGGTTACGGGGCGCAGTCGCATGTGGTGCGGCGGCAGGGGGACTGCCTGGCGATCTTCGAGTCCGCTGCGCTGTCACTCGCGCTCACCTCCACGGTGGCGGTCGAGTGCGACGAGCTGGACGTGACCGCCGAGTTCAAGCTCAGCCAGGGCGAGACGGCGGTATTCGCGCTCGACCGGGTCGACGGCGCCGTGCCGCCGAGGGGCTGCGCCCACCGCGAGGCGGAGGTGGAGTTCAAGGCCACGGTGGCGTTCTGGCGGGGGTGGCTGGCGCAGAGCCGGTACCGAGGGCGGTGGCGGGAGATGGTGCACCGCTCGGCGCTGACGCTCAAACTCCTCACCTATGCCCCGACCGGCGCGATGGTGGCCGCGCCGACCACCAGCCTGCCGGAACGGATCGGTGGCGCACGCAACTGGGACTACCGCTACCTGTGGGTTCGGGATGCCGCGTTCTGCGTGTACGCGTTGCTGCGGCTGGGCTTCACCGGTGAGGCCGAGGCGTTCATGGGCTTCCTGACCGCCCGGATCGACCGGGACGAGACCCGGCCCTCCGGCCCGTTGCAGATCATGTACGGCATCGACGGCCGCTGCGAACTGCCCGAGCGCGAGCTTCCGCACCTGGAGGGCTACCGGGGGTCCGCTCCGGTGCGGGTCGGCAACGCGGCCGTCGACCAGCTCCAGCTCGACATCTACGGCGCCCTGCTGGACTCCGTCTACCTGTACGACAAGTGGGGTCAGCCGATCTCCAGCGAGCAGTGGGACGCCGTGTGCGCCGTGGTCGACTGGGTCTGTGCCAACTGGGACCAGCCCGACGAGGGCGTGTGGGAGACCCGCGGCGGTCGCAAGAGGTTCCTCTACTCCCGCCTGATGTGCTGGGTGGCGATCGAACGGGCCGTCCGGATCGCCCGGCGCCGTGGCCTGCCGGCCGACCTGGTGCGCTGGGGTGCCGCGCGTGATGCCATCTATCGGCGGATCATGGACCGGGGCTGGTCCGCGGAGCGCAGGGCGTTCGTCCAGCACGAGGACGACCAGGTGCTGGACGCCGCGGTGCTGATGATGCCGCTGGCCAAGTTCATCGCACCCACGGACCCCAAGTGGCTTTCCACGCTGGACGCGCTCAGCGCCGACCTGGTCTCCGACTCACTGGTCTACCGGTACGACCCGCAGGCCAGCCCGGACGGCCTGATCGGCGAGGAGGGCACCTTCTCGATCTGCTCCTTCTGGTACGTCGAGGCCCTCACCCGGGCCGGCCGCCTGGACGAGGCCCGGCTCGCCTTCGAGAAGATGCTCACCTACGCCAACCACCTCGGCCTGTACGCCGAGGAGATCAGCCACACCGGCGAGCAACAGGGCAACTTCCCACAGGCGTTCACCCACCTCGCGCTGATCAGCGCCGCCTACAACCTCGACCGCACCCTGGGTTGACGACGGCGGTCCCCACGCCGACGAGCCGGTCGGGGATGGGCCGGATCGGGTGGAACCTTCAGCGCTCGCCTTTAGCGGCGGCCAACCGGCGGCCAACCCCCTGACCGGATGATGCGGAGCGTCCGCACGCGATGGGGGAGGTTTGGCGGGCCGGCCGGGGAGTCTTGTATCGTTCCTCGCGAATCATCCAGAGGGGTGGAGGGACCGGCCCTACGAAGCCCCGGCAACTCCCCGGTCGACTCGGCGTCCGAAGTACGCGCCGCGCCGTCCGGGATCAGTGCCAACTCCGGCCTGTCGCCAACGTGGCGCGGGAAAGATGAGGAGACACGGTGCTCTCTGCGCTGTCCTTCGCCCGGGCGCTTCCCGCCCCGGCCCTTTCGCGTACCCGTCTCGTGCCCGGCGCAGGCAATCGGCCGACTTCTCCGGCCCGTTCTCGCTGACCACCCCCCGCTCCCCGCGGGGAGCCTCCGTGAGCGGAACCCACCCGTCGCTCACGGGGTTTGAGACTGGAGTACCCATCCATGGAGAACACGAGCGGCGTCGGCGTGCTCGACAAGGTCACCTCGATCCTCGGCACCCTGGAGGCAGGTCCCGCCACGCTGGCCGGACTCGTCGCCGCCACCGGCCTGGCGCGGCCGACCGCCCACCGGCTCGCCGTCGCACTGGAACACCACCGCCTGGTCGGCAGGGACCTCCAGGGCCGGTTCGTCCTCGGCCCCCGGCTCGGGGAGCTCTCGGCGGCGGCCGGTGAGGACCGGCTGCTGGCGGCAGCCGGCTCGGTCCTCATCCACCTGCGCGACGTCACCGGCGAGAGCGCACAGCTCTACCGCCGCCAGGGCGAGGTCCGCATCTGCGTGGCCGCCGCCGAGCGGCTCTCCGGCCTTCGTGACACCGTCCCCGTCGGCGTCACCCTCCCCATGAAGGCCGGCTCCGCCGCCCAGATCCTGCTCGCCTGGGAGGAACCCGAGCGCCTCCACCGCGGCCTCCTGGGCGCCCGCTTCACCGCCACCGCCCTCAGCGGCGTACGGCGCCGCGGCTGGGCCCAGTCCGCCGGCGAGCGCGAGCCCGGCGTGGTCTCCGTCTCCGCCCCCGTCCGCGGCCCGTCCAACCGGGTCGTGGCCGCCGTCTCCGTCTCCGGCCCGATCGAACGCCTCACCCGCCACCCCGGCGCGAGCGTCTCCCAGGCCGTCGTCGAGGCGGCCGACCGCCTCACCGAAGCCCTGCGCCATCCCTGACCGACCCGTCGCCCCGCCGGCTCCCGGCTGATCGTCGGAAACGGTCAATCATGCTGGGGAATCGCCGATGTCCGGTCGGGGAAGGCGGCGAGGAGGGCGAGCCAGAGCTGGAAGCGGTCCTGCATGGACTGCAGTGATCGGCCGGTGAGGCGCTCGATCCGGTCCAGCCGGTAGCGGACGGTGTTGCGGTGGACGTACAGCCGGTCGGCGACCGCCTGGACCGAGCAGTCCGCGGCCAGGTAGGCGCGCAGGGTCGTGATGAGATCGGCGTTGTTGGTCTCGTCGAACCGGGTGAGCGGGCGCAGCACCTCGGCGGCGAGCTGTTTCAACGGCAGATCGGGGCTGGACAGCAGCAGCCGGGGAAGGTTGAGCGGGTCACCGGCGTGGACCCCGGGGCCCCGGGTGAGGGCCGCCTGGGCCTCGAACCAGCTCCAGCGCAGGCCGTCGACGCCTCGGTAGCATCCGCCGATCCCGACCGCGGCGCGGGTGTCGAGGCCGGTCAGCGCGGTGCCGAAGCGCCGGGCCAGCTTGTCCACGGGCGCGGACTGCGGGACCACCGCCACCAGGTACCGGTTGACCACGGCGGTGAGCACCGGCTCGGGGGACTCGGGGCGGCCCGCGGTCAGCCAGGGCAGCCGCGCCAGCCGCCGGTCCGCCGCCGCCCCCGCGCCGTCCGGTGCCAGGCGGCCCAGGACGACCCGGTGGGCGGCCTTGGCGTCCAGCCCGAACGTGGCGAGCCTGCGCTCGGCGGCCGCCGGTGCGATCACGTCCCGCACGATGTCCTCGACGACCTGGCCGACCAGTTCCCGCCGCCCGGCCAAGTGGGCCTGTCGACGGGCCAGTTCCAGGCCGACCAGCCGAACCGCGTACGGGAGCACGTCCGCCGCGGGGCCGGCCGACCGCAGGCAGAGGAACGCCGCGACCATCCCGTCGACCTGCACCGGCAGGCACAGCGGACCGACGTGACCGGCCTCGTCCGAGGACTTCAGCCCGGCCGCCCGCACCTCCTCGGCCAGTGCGCCGGAACGCTCCGGGGCGGTGGCGAGGACCGAGCCGTGGCGGTCGAGGACGGCGACCTCTGACCCGCAGGCCCGCCGCAGCACCCGCAGCAGCGCGGTCAGGCCCTCGCCGGTCAGCAGGGCCTGGACCAGCAGATCGTGCTGATCGACCAGTCGCCGCTGCGCGCTGTGGTCCTCGGCCGCGACCCGTTCGGCGACCAGGCGGTTCACCGCGATGAAAGGCGTCTCGTACGGGACCTCCAGCACCGCCAGGCCCAACCGCTCGGCCTCGGCCACCGTCGCCCTGGGGACGGTGGGGTGGCTCAGCCCGGTGCCGAAGCCCACCGCTGACGCGCCGGCGGCCGCCACCCGCTGGACGAAGGCGGTCTGTGCGGCGGCGGTCCGCTGCCGCAGGCCCGTAGTGAGGAGCAGCTCGCCGCCCGTCATCCACGGTGTCGGATCGGCGAGTTCGGTCACCGCGACCCAGCGGACGACGCGGTCGACACCGGCCGGGCTGGTACACAGCCGCAGGCCAAGGCCCTCGTCCCGAAGCAGATCGCGCAGCGTCACGGACATGCGCCGGACTGTAGCGCCGCACAACTCGGCAGCGGAAGACCGTGCAGGCGTCCATGGCCGAATCGAGGGAATCCTCTTAGGTTTTCGTGTGCCGAGCCATGTGTCCCGTGCACGACACCGACCATGCGAATCGTTCACGCGACACCGATCAGAAGGGCCGCACGAGTTGATGAGCGACGACCATTCGCCCCGACCGGCTCCGGCCCCCGCGGCGGTCCGGCTCGAAGCGTTGGCGAAGTCCTTCGACGGCCGGGTCCGCGCGGTCGACGGCGTGGACCTGGAGATCGGCGAGGGCGAGTTCTTCGCGATGCTCGGCCCGTCCGGGTCCGGGAAGACCACGGTGCTGCGCATGATCGCGGGCTTCGAGTCGCCGACCTCAGGCCGGATCCTGCTGGGCGGGGCCGATGTGACCGCTCTCGCGCCCTTCGACCGGGACGTCAACACGGTGTTCCAGGACTACGCCCTCTTCCCGCACATGACGATCGAGCAGAACGTCGGTTACGGCCTGATGGTCCGCCGGGTGCCCAAGGCCGAACGGGCTCGAAGGGTGCGCGCGGCGCTCGCGATGGTGCGGCTGGAGGGCTTCGAGCGGCGGCGGCCGACCCAGCTCTCCGGCGGCCAGCGCCAGCGGGTGGCACTGGCCCGGGCGTTGGTGAACCGCCCGAAGGTGTTGCTGCTCGACGAGCCGCTCGGCGCACTCGACCTGAAGCTCCGCCATGAGATGCAGGTGGAGCTCAAGCGGATCCAACGCGAGGTCGGGATCACCTTCGTGTTCGTCACCCACGACCAGGACGAGGCCCTGACGATGAGCGACCGCGTCGCGGTGTTCAACGCGGGGCGGATCGAGCAGGTCGGCTCGCCCGCCGAGGTGTACGAGCACCCGGCCACGCCCTTCGTCGCCGGCTTCGTCGGCATCTCCAACCTGCTGGACGGCTCGGCGGCCGAGCAGGTCGTGGGCGAGGCCGGGCTGTTCAGCGTTCGGCCGGAGAAGATCCGGATAGCGCATCCGGACGATCCGGCCGGACCGGACGAACTGTCGGCGACGGGGCGGGTGGCCGAGGTCGTCTACGCGGGCGGTCACACCCGGTTCCTGGTGGACCTGGAGGCCGGCGGGCGGCTGACCGCCGTCCGGCAGAACCTCGACGAGGGATCGGCCGACGTCGTCCGCCATCGCGGCGCCGACGTCGTGCTGGCCTGGCAGCGAAAGCACACCGTCCGCGTCGGCGGGTAGCCCACTCCCCACAGTCCTCACCGTCTCCTCCACTTCCTCGAAGATCGGAACACGCCGAATGCGCATCCCCGCGATCGCCCGTACGACGGCCGGCGCGACGGCCGCCGTCCTGCTGGCCGCCGGCTGCGGCAGCAGCGCCGGAACGACCGGCTCCCAGGGACTGAACCCTCCGACACTGCCGATGCTCCAGTCCCTGGGGGCCGGTGAGGGGCAGGTGAATCTGGTCGCCTGGGCCGGTTACGCCGAGGACGGTTCGGACGACAAGAACGTCGACTGGGTCCACCCCTTCGAGCAGCAGACCGGCTGCAAGGTCACCACCAAGATCGCCGGCACCTCGGACGAGATGGTCTCGCTGATGAAGACCGGCCAGTACGACGCCGTCTCGGCGTCCGGCGACGCGACGCTCCGGCTGATCGCGGCCGGCGATGTCGCCCCCGTCAACACCGCGCTGGTGCAGAACTACGCGGACGTATTCGACGGCCTGAAGAACCAGCCGTGGAACTCGGTGAACGGCCGGATGTACGGCATCCCGCACGGCCGCGGCGCCAACCTGCTGATGTACCGCACCGACAAGGTGTCCCCGGCGCCGGACTCGTGGAGCGTGGTCTTCGACGGCGCCTCGGCCTACACCGGCCATGTCACCGCCTACGACTCCCCGATCTACATCGCCGACGCGGCGCTGTACCTGATGAAGACCAAGCCGGACCTGGGGATCAAGAACCCCTACGCCCTGGACGACGCCCAACTCAAGGCGGCTGTCGACCTGTTGAAGACCCAGCACAAGGCGGTCGGCGAGTACTGGAGCGACTTCCAGAAGTCGGAGAACTCCTTCAAGACCGGTGACACCGTGGTCGGTACCACCTGGCAGGTGATCGCCAACATGGCGCAGGCCGACAAGGTGCCCGTCCAGGCGGTGCTGCCGAAGGAGGGCGCGACCGGCTGGTCGGACACCTGGATGGTGTCGGCGAAGGCCGCCCACCCCAACTGCGCCTACCAGTGGATGAACTGGATCGTCTCGCCGAAGGCCAACGCCCAGGTCGCCGAGTGGTTCGGCGAGGCCCCGGCCAACTCCAAGGCCTGCGACCAGACCTCGGACAAGAACTTCTGCACCACCTTCCACGCCACCGACGAGGCGTACTGGAAGAACGTCCACTACTGGACCACCCCGGTCAAGAACTGCCTGGACGGCCGCGGGGCGTCCTGCACCGACTACGCCGCCTGGACCGCCGCCTGGACCGAGATCAAGGGCTGACGGATGGCCCCGCCCCGAGTCGAAGGGCGCGCCGCTGCCGAAAGCTGGGCCCTTCCTGTCCGTCGGCGGGCAAGGAGGGCGAGCGACAAGAGCCCGAGGAACGAGGGAACGCCGAAGTGAAGAGCGTTGGCAGCGGGCCGACAGCGCCCGGAGGCGAGCGGGCGAATCACGACGTGGCCGCCCCGCCACTGCGGCGGGGTGGCGTGCGGCAGGCGGCCTCCGTCCTGCACCGGCACGCCAGGCTGCGGCTGGCGCTGCTGCTGGCGGCGCCGATGGCCTGGCTGGTGCTCGCCTACCTGGGCTCGCTCGCCGTCCTGTTCCTCTCGGCCTTCTGGGCGGTCGACGACTTCACCTACGACATCGTCCGGGTCTGGAACACCGCCAACTTCCACACCGTCCTCACCGAGCCGGTCTACCGGACGATCGCCCTGCGCACCCTCGGCATCGCCGCCGCGGTCACGGTGATCGACGCCGTGGTGGCGTTCCCGATGGCCTTCTACATGGCCCGGATCGCCCGGCCGCGCACCCGCAAGCTCCTGGTGGTCGCCGTGCTGACCCCGCTCTGGGCCAGCTACCTGGTCAAGGCGTACGCCTGGCGCGTCATCTTCAGCCGGGACGGCGTGCTCGACTGGCTCGGCAAGCCGTTCGGCCTGTCGAGCCCCGGGTACGGTACGGCGGCGGTCATCGCCGTCCTGGCCTACCTGTGGCTGCCGTACATGATCCTGCCGGTCTACGCGGGACTCGAGAACCTGCCGACCGACCTCCTGGACGCCTCGGCCGATCTGGGCGCCTCGGCCGGGCGGACCTTCCGCTCGGTGGTCCTTCCGCAGGTCTTGCCCTCGGTGTTCGCCGGGTCGGTCCTCACCTTCTCGCTGAGCCTCGGCGACTACATCGCCGTACGGATCGTCGGCGGGAAGACGCAGGTGCTGGGCACCGCGATCGCCGACAACGTGACGCTCAACCTGCCACTGGCCGCCGCACTGTCCTGCATACCCGTGGTGATGATCGTCGGCTACCTGCTCGCCGTGCGCCGGACCGGCGCCCTGGACTCTCTCTAGGAGTCGAACGCCAGTGATCCTCTCCCGCCGTGCCCGGATCGCGCTGCGTGCGGCCATGGCCGCCGGCCTCGCCGTCGTCTACCTGCCGCTGCTGCTGATCCTCCTCAACTCGGTCAACCGGGACCGCTCGTTCGCCTGGCCGCCGACCGGACTCACCGCCGAGTGGTGGGTACGGGCCTGGCGGTCCGAGGGCGCCCGCAGTGCGCTCGTCACCTCACTGCAGGCGGGCGCGGGGGCCACCCTGGTGGCCCTGGTCCTGGGAACCATGACCGCATTCGCGGTCCAGCGGTACCGGTTCTTCGGCCGGCAGACGGTGTCGTTCCTGGTGATCCTGCCGATCGCGCTGCCCGGCATCGTCACCGGCATCGCGCTCAACGCCGCGTTCCGCAGCGTGCTCGGCCCGGCGGGCATCGGGTTCGGCATGCTCACCGTCGTCATCGGGCACGCCACCTTCTGCATCGTCGTGGTCTTCAACAACGTCATCGCCAGGCTGCGCCGGATGTCGCCCTCCGCCGAGGAGGCCTCGGCCGACCTCGGCGCGCACACCTTCCAGACCTTCCGGTACGTCACCTTCCCGGCAGTGCGGTCGGCGCTGCTGGCGGGCGGGCTGCTGGCGTTCGCGCTCTCCTTCGACGAGATCGTGGTGACCACCTTCACTGCCGGCCCCGGCGTCCGGACGCTGCCGATCTGGATCTACGCCAACCTGGCCCGGCCCAACCAGGCCCCGGTGGTCAACGTGGTGGCCGCGGTCCTGGTGCTGCTCTCCGTGGTGCCGGTCCACCTGGCCCAGCGGCTGTCCGCCGACAGCCCCGGAGGGCGGCTGTAACCGGGGGTGAAGCGGCCGGAGCGCCTCCCCCGGCCGGGGCCAACCGCGGGGCCGGCGCCCTCTACGTGCGACGTTCGCGAATCGTAAGACCACGATGCTCGGAGTCCGCCCCGGTCCGCTCCTACAGTGGCCGGGACGTTCTTCGGACGAGAGGTGGCACAGGTGACGATCGATCAGGGCATCGCGCGGGCCGAGCTGGGTGTGATCGGCGGTTCGGGGCTGTACGCGCTGTTGGACGAGGTGGTCGAGGTGCGGGTCGACACGCCGTACGGTCCGCCGAGTGACGCGCTGTTCCTGGGTGAGGTGGCCGGGCGCCGGGTGGCCTTCCTGCCCCGGCACGGGCGCGGCCACAAGCTGCCGCCGCACCGGATCGACTACCGCGCCAACCTGTGGGCGCTGCGCTCACTCGGCGTGCGGCAGGTGCTGGGGCCGTGCGCGGTGGGCGGCCTGCGCCCGGAGTACGGCCCGGGCACGCTCCTCGTCCCGGACCAGTTCGTCGACCGCACCTCGGGGCGGGTGCAGACCTACTACGACGGGCAGCCGCTGCCCGACGGCACCGTGCCCGAGGTGGTGCACGTCTCGATGGCCGACCCGTACTGCCCCGCCGGGCGGCGGGCCGTCCTGGACGCCGCGCGCGGGGCCGCCTGGGAGCCGGTGGACGGCGGCACGCTCGTGGTGATCGAGGGCCCGCGCTTCTCCACCCGCGCCGAGTCCCGCTGGTTCACCGCCAACGGTTGGTCCGTGGTCGGCATGACCGGCCACCCCGAGGCCGTCCTCGCCCGCGAACTCGGGCTCTGCTACAGCTCCTTGGCACTGGTCACCGACCACGACGCCGGAGTGGAGACCGGCGAGGGCGTCACCCACGCCGAGGTGCTGAAGGTCTTCGCCGGCAACGTCGACCGGCTGCGCAGCGTGCTCTTCAAGGCCCTGGAGGCGCTGCCCGACGAGCGGGACTGTGTCTGCTCGCACGCCCTGGACGGCCTCACCACCGGCCTTCCCGGCGTCCCGGGCTCCTGACCGGAGAGCACGTGCCGACCCGGACCCTCCTGCCCTGCGCCCTCGCCCTCACCACCCTGGTGGCGGCCCTCGCGCTGACCGTGACCGGCGGCGGGACGCTCGCCGACCGGCCCCCGCTCTACGGCTGGTACACGCTCGACGCCGCCCTCTTCGCCCTCGCGCTGCTCCTCCTGCGCAGGGTGAGCGCCCGCCAGGTGGCGCCGCTCGTGCTGATCGGAAGCGTCCTGGTCGCCGGGGCCGGGCTGCTGGCCCCGCCGCGCACGAGCGACGACGCCTACCGGTACGTGTGGGACGGGCGGGTCCAGGCGGCCGGCACCTCCCCGTACGCCCGCACCCCGGACGACCCGGCGCTGGCCCGGCTGCGCGACCCGGGCCTGTTCCCCCTCGGGGACGGCTGTGCGGCCTGGGACGAACGGCGGACCGCCGCCGGGGACTGCACCCGGATCAACCGGCCCGCCGTGCACACCGTCTACCCGCCGGTCGCGGAGGCGTGGTTCCTCGCCGAACACCCCTTCGGCGGCGGCGTGCGCGGCGTGCAGGTCGGCGGCGCCCTGCTGGCGGTCGCCACCACCGGTGTGCTGCTCGCCGTCGGCGGGCGCAGCCGGCGGGCGGCGCTGTGGGGCTGGTGTCCGGGAATCACCGTGTGGGCGGTCAACGACGCACACGTCGACACCCTCGGCGCGCTGCTCATGGTGGCCGGAACGGGCTGCGTGGCCCGCCGCCGGGCCGGGGCCGGCGGCGCCCTGCTCGGAGCGGCGGTCGCGACCAAACTGCTGCCGGCGCTCGCCCTGCCCGGAGCGCTGTCCGGCCTGCTGGCCCGGCGGCCCAGGAAAGACGACCTGGTCCTGGTCGCCGCCGCCCTCGGGACCTTCGCGGCGACCTACCTTCCCTACGTCGCGGCCTCCGGCGTCGGCGTGCTGGGGTACCTGCCCGGCTACCTGCGGGAGGAGGGGTACGAGCAGGGCCACCTCGTCCGCTTCGGCCTGCTGCGGGCGGTGCTGCCCGACCGGTGGGCCCCGTGGGCGGCCGCCCTGGTGCTGGCGGCCGTGGTGCTGTGGGTACTGCGGCGCGGCGACCCCCATCGGCCGTGGCGGGGCGCGCTCCTGGTCACCGGGACGGCCCTGCTGCTCGTCGCGCCCGGCTACCCGTGGTACGGACTGCTGGTGGTGGCCCTGGTCGCGCTGGACGGGCGCTGGGAGTGGCTGGCGGTTCCCGCGGCCGGCCAGGTGCTCTACCTGGTCGGCGGGGAGGACGCCCAGCGCGTCGCCTACGGGGCCGCCCTGGCCTGTGTGCTCGTGGTGCCGGTGCTGCGCCGCCTCATGACTGCCACGCCGGCCCGCCCGACCCGCGAGGCGCGGCCGGAGATGACGAAAGTCTGACGGGACGCCCCCGGCCCTGGCCGCCGCCGGGGCGACCTGGTCGAATCGTCCCGTGAACAGTGGAAACGAAGAGGGCAGGGGCACCCCGGTCGGACGCCGGGTGGTGCTCGGCCTGCTGGGGCTCGGCGCGCTCGGGGTGGCCGCCGGGCCGTACCTGCAGCGGGCCGAGTCGGCGCTCGCGCAACGGGATCCGAGCGGCCTGTCCGGGCTGCTGCCGGGCAACAACGGCTTCCGGTACTACTCGGTGGTGACCTCCGTCCCCGAGCGCGACGCGGGCGACTACGCCCTCACCGTGGACGG
This sequence comes from Kitasatospora sp. NPDC004669, assembly GCF_040609455.1. Classification (NCBI taxonomy): domain Bacteria; kingdom Bacillati; phylum Actinomycetota; class Actinomycetes; order Kitasatosporales; family Streptomycetaceae; genus Kitasatospora; species Kitasatospora sp. NPDC004669. The sequence goes on along the minus strand of NZ_JBEXKB010000015.1, from coordinate 86,239 downwards.
ACTGGTGGAGCGCCCCACCACCCACCGACTGCCCGACCTGCAGGCGATGCCGCAGCGGCGGCTGGTCAAGGACGTCCAGTGCGTCACCGGGTGGCGGGTGCCGGACACACCGTTCGAAGGGGTGCCGCTGGCCCACCTCCTCGACGCCGCCGGGGTGAAGCCGGAAGCCAAGGCCGTACGCTTCAGCTGCTTCGACGGCGCGTACACCGAGAGCCTCACCCTGGAGCAGGCCCGGCGGGACGACGTGCTGGTCGCGCTGCGCATGCAGGACAACCCGATCGCGCACGACCACGGCGGGCCGGTGCGGCTGTACGTCGCGCCGATGTACTTCTACAAGTCCGCGAAGTGGCTCTCCGGCATCACCGTCACCGGCTCGGTCGAGCCGGGCTACTGGGAGCAGAACGGCTACGACGTCGACGCCTGGGTCGGCCGGTCGAACGGGAGGGACGATGCGCCCACGAGCTGAACTGGTCCTCCGCTTCACCCGGGCCGAGCGCTGGGTGCACCGGACCACCGCCGCACTGACCGGCGTCTGCCTGGCCACTGCCGCCTGCCTCTACCTCGCACCGCTCGCCGAACTGGTCGGCAACCGGCCGCTGGTCGTCACCGTGCACGTGTGGTGCGGCCTGGCGCTGCCGGTGCCGCTGCTGCTCGGGCTCGCCTCCCGGGCGATGCGGGCGGACGTCGCCCGGCTGAGCCGGTTCACCCCGGCGGACTGGCAGTGGCTGCGGGCCGTCCGCGCCCGGGCAGTCCACCGGCCGGCCGGGAAGTTCAACGCCGGACAGAAGCTGTACGCGCAGTGGACGCTCGGATCGATGCTGGTGATCGTCGGCACCGGGCTGTTGATGTGGCTCACCCACCTCGCCCCGCCGTCCTGGCGGACCGGCGCGACCTTCGTGCACGACTGGCTGGCCGCCGCCATCGCGGTCGTGGTCGCCGGGCACGTCCGGATGGCCTGGCGGGACCGGGAGGCGCGGCTCGGGATGCGGACCGGGCTGGTGGAGCGGAGCTGGGCCGAGCGCGAGCACCCGCAGTGGCAGACCGGACCGGATCAGCCGGCGGCGAGGATCGGCGCCGGCGAGTCGGCGGAGTAGGCGACCACGCCGGCCGGCATGCCGAGGTGGTCCAGCCGGGCGACCCGCCGCTCGCCGCCCCGCGGGTGGCCCGGACCGACCCGCACCGCCGCCGTGTCGCCGCAGCCGAGCGCCGTCCCCGACTCCCTGACGACGTCCATGCCCGCGGCTGTCCCGCCGTGCCCCGCCACCTGCGGCGCCGGACGGTCTCCCGGTCACCTCGGCCGGGGCCTCCGGTCGGCTACCCCTTGCGCAGCGCGAGGAAGCGGCGGCCGTGCGAGGCCCAGCGCTCCGCCTCGACGAGGCCCGCGAGGCAGGCCCTTCGCAGGGTGGCGGCCGTGCCGAGGCGGGCCCAGGGGAAGGCCGGGCCGAGCCGGCCGTCCGGCCCCTCCACCCGGACGACGACGCGTTCGTCCACCTCCTCCGGCTCCACCTCCACCAGCAACAGCCCGTCCGGGGCGATGAGTTCGGCGCCCCGGCGGAGCAGCGCGTCCGGGTCGCCGCCGATGCCGAGGTTGCCGTCCGCGAGCAGCGCGGCGCCCCAGCGGCCCTCGGCGGGCAGGCGGTCGAAGACCGAGCGGCGGAGCGCCGGGCCGCCGAGGCCCACCGTGCGGGCGACCGCCGCCCCGGTCACGTCCACCCCGAGCACGGGCACACCGAGGTCGAGCAGCGCAGCCACCAGCCGTCCGGGGCCGCAGCCGAGGTCCAGGACGGGCGCGGTCAGCCGGGTGCAGCGCAGCAGCAGGCTGAAGTCCGCGCCGGCCGCCGGCGCGCACCAGCGTTCGATGTCCAGGCGCTGCCGCCGGCCGTCCTCGCGGCGTAGCCAGAGCGGGCCGTGGCCGCTGCGGACGGCGTCGGCGAAGGGGTCGTCCACCCAGGGTGCGGCGATCGTCAACTCGCCACCTCCGGCGCTGCGTCGACGGCGCGCAGCCGGTCGGCGAAGCGGCTGCGCGGCGCCTCGACGGCCACCTGCCGGGCGTCCTCGACGGTGTCCACGTCGGTCAGTGGGGGCAGGTGGCGGACGGTCAGACCGGCCTGTGCCAGGCGGCGGAGCAGTGCCGGGCCCGTCCCCGGGGTGGACATCGGCACGCCGTGCAGGAGCCGGGCGGCCAGCCCCGGGGTCGGCCGGGCCAGGCCCAGCGCCCAGAACCCGCCGTCGGCCGCCGGGCCGTACCAGGCGTCCGTGCCGTGCCGCCGGGCGGCGGACAGCGGCTCGGCCAGCGCGGCCGCGTCCAGCTGCGGGGTATCCATGCCGACCAGCAGCGCGGGGGAGCGCGGGGCGAGCCGGGCGGCGTGCGCGAAGGCGTCGGCCAGCCGCCGGTCCAGCCCGCCGCCGCACTGCGGGACGACCTCCCAGCCCGGCGGCAGCCAGCCGCCGGGCTCGCCGTCCAGGACCAGCAGGCGCCGTCCGGCGGGCATCGCGGCCAGGGTGTGCAGGGTGTCGGTGAGCGCGGCCTCGGCGAGGTCCGCCGCCTGGGACGGGCTGAAGGGCGGGGTGAGCCGGGTCTTCACCCGGCCGGGGACGGGCGCCTTGGCGATCACCAGCAGCGTGGGCGGCGGCGCGGCCAGCACCGCCCGCATGTCGCGGACGGCCTGGCGGGTGCCGCGCAGGGTGCCGGTGACCTTGGAACGGCCCGCGCGCGGCAGGTAGTCGACGGGGATCTCGGCGATCCGCAGCCCGGCCGCCGAGGCCGCGAGGACCATCTCCAGCGGGTAGCCGGAGCGCCGGTCGCCCAGGCCCAAGGCCAGCAGGCGCTCGCGGCGGGCGGCCCGCATCGGTCCGAGGTCGTGCAGCGGAGCGCCGGTGCGGGCCCGCAGCCCGCGGGCGAGGACGGTGTTGGCGAGTCGGGCGTGCAGCGGCCAGGCGCCGGCGGTGGCCGGCCGGCGGCGGCCGAGCACCAGATCGGCGACGCCGGCCAGCACCGGGCCGGTGACCCGGGGGAGCTGGGCGGGGTCGAGCGAACCGTCGCAGTCCATGAAGCAGACCAGGTCGGCGGTGGCGGCGCGCAGCCCGGCGTGGCAGGCGGCGCCGAAGCCGCGCCGCGGTTCCACGACCACGGTCGCGCCCAGCGAGCGGGCGAGCTCGGCGGAGCCGTCCTGGGAGCCGTTGTCCACCACGATCGCCCGCCAGCCGTCCGGGATCCGGTCGAGCACCCACGGCAGGGCGGCGGACTCGTCGAGGCACGGCAGGACGACGTCGGCGATCGGAAGAGGGGGGAGGGAAGGAGTCACGCCGGTCACGCTAACCGTGGCGGGTACCACCGGGGCCGAACCGCGCCCTTACGGAAGTGCTACGTCCGCGCGGCCGGGACCGTCCGGGGGATCTTACGGAATTCGGACGTGGCCCCCGGCGCGCCCCGGCCGCGGTCGCCGCCTCGTATCCTCGGCGAGGTGAACGAGAGCCCCGCCACCGCCGGACCACCCCGTCCCGGCCGCATCCTGGTGATCGACGACGACCCGACCGTGGCCGAGGTGGTCGCCGGCTACCTCACCCGGGCCGGTCACCACGTCGACCGCGCCGCCGACGGCCCGAAGGGGCTCGCCCTGGCCCGTACCCACCGCCCGGACCTGCTGGTCCTGGACCTCATGCTCCCCGGCATCGACGGCCTGGAGATCCTGCGCAGGCTGCGTACCGGCGGGGACGGCGCCGACCTGCCCGTGGTGCTGCTCACCGCCAAGGGCGACGAGACCGACCGCATCCTGGGCCTGGAACTGGGCGCGGACGACTACGTCACCAAGCCGTTCAGCCCGCGCGAACTCGTCCTGCGGGTCCAGTCGGTGCTGCGCCGCTCCCGGGCGTCCGCGCCCGCGCAGCCTCCCGCCGGGCAGCTGGTCTCCGGTGACATCGCGCTCGACCCGCAGGCCCGCCGGGCGCACCGCGGCGGGCGTGAACTGCTCCTGACGCTCCGGGAGTTCGACCTGCTGGCGTTCCTCCTGCGGCACCCGCAGACGGTGTTCTCCCGGCAGGATCTGATGGAGCGCGTGTGGGGCTGGGACTTCGGCGACCTCTCCACGGTCACCGTCCACATCCGCCGACTGCGCGAGAAGGTCGAGCACGACCCCGCCGCGCCGGCGCTGATCACCACCGTCTGGGGTGTCGGCTACCGCTACGACCCGGCGACGGGGGAGCAGGGCGGCCCGGCGTGAAGGACCTGCTGCTGATCGCCCTGTTCGCCGCGCTCGGCGCGGGCGGGGCGGGCCTGCTCGGCTGGGCGGCCGTCCGGCTGCTGCGCCGTCGCTCGCTCGCGCTGTCGCTGTTCTGCGTCGCCGCCGTCACCGTGCTGGCGGTCACCTCCGGGACCTTCGCCGTCGCCCAGGCGATGTTCCTGTCCCGGCACGACCTCGGGGTGGTGATCACGGTGCTGGCGATGGCCTCGGTGGTGTCGCTGGCGACCGCCGCACTGCTCGGACGTCAGGTCGCGGCCGGGGGAAGGGCGCTGACCGCGGCCGCCCGGACGGTGGGCAGCGACACCGGGTTCACCGCGCCCGAGCCCCCGCTCGGCCTGGAGCTGGCCCAGCTCAGCGCGGAACTCGCCGCCACCAGCGCCCGGTTGGCCGAGTCCAGGGCCCGCGCCCAGGCCCTGGACGGCTCCCGGCGGGAGTTGATCGCCTGGATCTCGCACGACCTGCGCACCCCGCTCGCGGGCCTGCGCGCCATGGCGGAGGCGCTGGAGGACGGCGTCGCCGAGCATCCCCAGCAGTACCTGCAGCGGATGCGCACCGAGGTCGAGCGGCTGACCGGGATGGTGGACGACCTGTTCGAGCTCTCCCGCATCCAGGCGGGGGCGTTGGCCCTGTCGCTGTCCCGGGTGTCCGTCTACGACCTCGTCGACGACGCGCTGGCCGGGGCCCACCCGCTGGCCCGACAGCGCGGCGTCCGGCTGGAGGGCCGACAGGTCGCCGCCGAACCCGTCGAGGTGGACAGCGGGGAGATCACCCGGGTGCTCGGCAACCTCCTGGTCAACGCGATCCGCTCGACCCCCGAGGACGGCGTGGTGGCCGTCTCCGCCCGTCGGGAGGCGGACGAGGTGGTCCTCTCGGTCACCGACGGCTGCGGCGGCATCCCGGAGCAGGACCTGCCCCGGGTGTTCGAGACGGGCTGGCGCGGCAGCCCCGCCCGCACACCCCGCCCGGCCGACCCGGGCGCCCCGGGGGAGCGGGGTGACGGCGGGGGCAGCGGTGCCGGACTCGGGCTGGCCATCGTCCGTGGCATCGTGGAGGCCCACGCCGGCCGTGCCCGGGTCAGCAACACCGCCGGGGGCTGCTGCTTCGAGATCGTCCTCCCGGCTGCCCGGAGCTGACCGGCCGGAGTCGACCGACCGGAGTCGACCGCCCGGAGCCGATCTCCCGGACCCGACGTCACACGCGTTGCGGCGCCGCCGCGAACTCCACCATGCCCTCCGCGAAGGCCACCCGGGCCCGCCAGCCGAGCTCCTCGCGCAACCGGGAGGAGTCCGCGGTGATGTGCCGGACGTCGCCGAGTCGGTACTCGCCGGTCACCACCGGCGCCGGGCCGCCGTACGCGGCGGCCAGCGCCTCGGCCATCTCGCCGACCGTGTGGACCTCGCCGCTGCCGGTGTTGTACGCCCGGGAGCTGCCCGGCGGCCCGCCTGCGACCGCGGCCAGCGCGGCGAGGTTGGCTGCCGCGACGTCCTGGACGTGGACGAAGTCCCGGCGCTGCCCGCCGTCCTCGAACACCCGCGGCGCCTCGCCCCGGGCCAGCGCCGAGCGGAACAGCGAGGCCACCCCGGCGTACGGGGTGTCGCGCGGCATCCCCGGCCCGTAGACGTTGTGGTAGCGCAGCGTCATGACGCGGCCCCCGCAGGCGCGGGCCCAGGCGCCGGCCAGGTGCTCCTGGGCCAGCTTGGTGGCGGCGTACACGTTGCGCGGGTCGGCCGGCGCGTCCTCCGCCACCAGCCCGGGGCGCAGCTCGGCGCCGCACTGCGGGCAGGGCGGCTCGAAGCGTCCGGTGTCCAGCGCGTCCGGGCGGCGCGGACCGGGCGAGACGTCGCCGTGCACCGGGCAGCGGTACCGGCCCTCCCCGTAGACCACCATCGACCCGGCGAGCACCAGGCTCCGCACGCCCGAGCGGGCCATCGCCGCGAGCAGGACCGCCGTGCCCAGGTCGTTGCAGCCCGCGTAGGCGGGCGCGTCGTCGAGGTCCAGCCCCAGGCCCACCATCGCCGCCTGGTGGCAGACCGCGTCCACCCCGGCCAGCGCCTGCCCGACCGCCACGGCGTCCCGCACGTCGCCCTGCCGGAAGTCCACGCCGGCCGGCAGGGCGGGCACGGCCCCGGAGGGGTGGACGGCGGGCAGCAGTGCGTCCAGGACCCGGACCTCGTGGCCCGCAGCCGTCAGAGACCGTACGACCGCCGAACCGATGAACCCGGCGCCGCCGGTGACCAGAATCCTCATGACCGGCGACGCTACCGCCCGGCGGCGGGCCGACCGGCCGAAGCGGTCGGCGCGTCATGCTTCGGTAAGACACGGGGAGCCGACGGGCACCGCTCCTGCGTCACTCGGTAGCTCCGTCGCTCCGTCGCTCCGTCGCTCCGTCGCTCCGTCGCTCCGTCACTCCGCGACGAGCACCGCGACCCCGGTCACCCGGTCGGCGGCGAGGTCCGCGAGCGCCGTGTCTGCCTGCCGCAGCGGGTAACGGCGCACATGCACGGCCGGGCGGGTCCGGGCCGCCTCCGCCAGGTACGCCCGGCCGTCGGCCCGGGTGTTGGCGGTGACGCTGCGCAGCGTGCGCTCCTGGAACAGGTGCCGCTGGTAGTCGAGCGCCGGGATGTCGCTGAGGTGGATGCCGGCCACCGCGAGCGTGCCACCGCGGTCCAGTGCCGCGAGGGCGACCGGCACCAGTTCGCCGGCCGGGGCGAACAGGATGGCGGCGTCCAGCGGCTCCGGGGCGGGGTCGTAGGAATCGCCCGCGAAACCGGCACCGAGCTCCAGGGCCAGCCGTCGGGCCTCCGCACCCCGGGTGAACACGGCCACCCGCGCGCCCCGGGCCAGGGCGATCTGGGCGGTCAGGTGCGCGGACGCGCCGAAGCCGTAGATGCCCAGGAGCCCGCCCTGCGGGAGGTCGGCCCGCTCCAGGGCCCGGTAGCCGATGATCCCGGCGCACAGCAGCGGGGCGAGTTCCTCGGCGGGCGGGCCCTCGGGCAGCCGGTAGGCGAACCGGGCGTCGGCGAGCACGTGCTCGCCGTAGCCGCCGTGCCGGTCCCAGCCGGTGTAGCGGGAGCCCGGGCAGAGGTTCTCCCTCCCGGTGCGGCAGTACGTGCAGCTGCCGCAGGTGTGGGCCAGCCAGGCCACCCCGGCCCGGTCCCCGACCGCGAATCCCTCGACCCCGGATCCGGCCGCCCGGACGAGGCCGACCACCTCGTGCCCGGGCGTGCACCTCGGCGTCCTGGGGACGAGGTCCCCCTCCGCCAGGTGCAGGTCCGTGCGGCACACCCCGCAGGCCTCCACCTCCACCAGGATCTCCCCGGGCCCCGGCCCGGCCAGCGGCCGGCGCTCCCAGAGCAACGGCCCCGGGCCCGCCGTACCGACCGGGCCGGGGCGGGCGACCACCCATGCCCCGGTCTCGTCCGGCGTCTGTCGCGTCGTGTCCATCGCGGGCTCCCGCCTGTCCGCCGGTTCGCTACTTCCAGCCTGCGCCGGTGCCGTCGTCGGCGCTGGCTCCCAGGCGTGCTCCGCCGTCGCCGTACGCCCCGGGGCGCGGCACCTCGCCTGACCGGTGCCCGGTGCCCGGTGCCCGGCACCGTACCGGGCACCGGGCCACGGTGCTGCCCGGACGGCTCGGCCGGTCAGCTCCAGTACCCCGTGTGCACCGCGGCGGCCTCCTCGAACAGGTGCGGCCCGGAGACCTCCACGGAGCTGCCGCCGGCCGCGAAGACCTGGCGGCACGGCAGGTGGAGCACCGGCTCCTCCGGGTCCGCGCCGGCGATGGCGTTCAGGTCGGTCGCGGCGAGCGCGTAGACCACCCGGCGGATGCCGCTCCAGAAGATCGCGCCGGCGCACATCGCGCAGGGCTCGGTGCTGGAGTACAGGGTGGCCTTGGCGAGCTGTGCCGGGGCCAGGGCGCGGGAGGCCTGTCGGACCAGGTTGGTCTCCGCGTGGGCGGTGACGTCGTGGTCCGTGAGCACGGTGTTCTCGGCCGTGAGCAGGACGCTCCCGTCGGGGTCGGTCAGCAGCGCGCCGAAGGGGTGGTTGCCGTGCGCTCGGGCGGAGGCCGCGAGATCGATGGCCGCGAGCAGGTGGGCGCGGGTGTGATCGGCCATGACGTACTCCTCAGGGGTGGGCCGAAACAGGGAGGTCAAACGTATGACGTCCAGGGTGGGCCGAACAGCCGTGGGTAGCGGACGGGATCTCGCCTCCCTCTGGATCAGCCGTACGGTACGACGGCGACCGGGCAGCGCACATGGTGGATCACCGCGTGTGCCACCGGACCGAGGTGATGGTGGCGCAGCGGTGCGTGCCGGGTGCGGCGGCCGACCACGAGCAGCCGGGCCGTCGCCGCCGCGTCCACCAGCGTGACCGCGGGCTTGCCCCGCACCAGCTCGTCCGTCACCTCCACCTCGGGGTGACGGGCCCGCCAGGGCTCCAGGGCCTCGGCGAGCCCGGTCCGCTCGACGGCGGAGACCTCGTGCTCCAGCCCGCCGATGGCGCCGTAGGACATGTACTCGCTGCCGGCCGGCGGGGACCAGACGTGGACCACGCGCAGCGGCGCCGAGCGGAACGCGGCGGCCTCGAAGGCGAAGGCCAGCACCTCCCGCGCGGGGTGCGCCAGATCGAGGCCCACCGTCACGGCACCGGTCGGCTCGCTCTCGTGGGCCCGGACCAGCACCACCGGGCAGGCGGCCCGGCGCAGCACCTCCTGGCTCACCGAACCGGTCAGGAAACCGCGCACGGTGCCCAGCCCTCGCGAGCCGAGCACCAGAACGGCAGCGGTCCGCGAAGCGGTCTCCAGTACCTCCACCGGGTCGGCGGCCACGGGCGAGGAGGTGATCGGCACCCCGGGCGCCAGGGCGCGCAGTCCGGCCTCGCGGTCGGCCAGGTGCGCCAGGGCGCGGTGGTAGGTCTGGTCGCTGCCGACCACGTCCCGCTTCGGCCAGGGCCAGGCCTGGACGACTTCGAGACCGAGCCCGCGGCGCTGCGCCTCGCGCACCGCCCACTCGGTGGCGGCGAGGCTCTCGGGCGAGCCGTCGAAGCCGACGACAACGGATCCGGTCACGGTGTACTCCTCGGTTCCGCGGCACCTCGACGGCTGTACCCGGCCGCCGGGGCCACCTCGGGTTGCGGCCCCAGTATCGGCGCTGGCCGCGACCGGCGCCTGTCGGGGCCCATCGGGGCCGGTCAGAGCCGTTCGGCGCTGCTCGGGGGAGAGGTGACCGCGCTGACCGTGAGCGGGGTGGCGGCCGTCGACGGCGGTGTCGGTCAGGAGTCGGTCTTGATCTTCTTCACCAAGGGCCCGGCACCACGACCGTCCCGTCCGGGTCCCGGTGCGACTACGTTCCGCAGCGCCCCCACGCCCCCACCGTCGCCGCCCAGGCCCGTACCCGCTCCGGGAAGCCCTCGGCCGGGAAGGTCCCGTCGACCGCGGCCTCCGCGATCGTGACGGCGTACCCGCCCTGCGGCGCCTCCACCCGGGCCTCCCGCACCGCCTCCGGCGCCCGCTCCTTCACCCGGTGCGAATTGGCCCCCCGCGCCCGCCCGACCAGCCGGTCCACCTCGGCCAGGCCCCCGTCGAGGTGGGCCCGCAGGAACTCCCGAGCCCTCGCCCCGTTGTCGGCCGGCAGCCGACTCGGATGCTGCAGCAGGAAGCACGACACCGACACCCCGTGCAACGGCCCCCACGGCTCCTCCCGCGCGTGGTCCAACGCCAACAGCGCGTGGAACAGCCCCTCGCAGTCCCGCGCACCACACTCCCCGCAGGGCCCCGGGCCCCTGTCACGGTCCCCCGCGCCGTCCGTCACCGCTGCACGTCCTTGTGCAGGTACATCGCCGACACCCCGTAGCCGCCGCGGCGGACGCGTTCCCGGGCCGGCTCCTCAGGCATGCGCTTCGTGAGTTCGAGGACCACCGCGGCCTCGCGGTGCCTGGTCGCGGCCTCGTACGCCGACGGCGTCATCCGTCGCAGGGGCACCTTCGGTGCGTCCATGCCCCATCTTCGACCGGCCGCGGGCGGCGGCGGAACCGGATTTCGCGCCAGAGCGGCCGGGGGTGGGGCGGCGGAGTGGTACCGCGGTACTACGCCCCGACCGATGATCAGCCCGCGGTGCCACGGATCGGGCGCCGGCCGCACCTAGCGTGGAAGCGTGGGCGGCCGGGACGGACCGGCCCCTGAGCGTAAGGGTGAGCGATGATCGAGGCGCACCAGCTGACGAAGCGGTACGGGGAGAAGACCGCCGTGGACGGGCTGGACTTCACGGTCCGGCCGGGGACGGTGACCGGGTTCCTCGGGCCCAACGGGGCCGGGAAGTCCACCACGATGCGGATGATCGTCGGACTGGACGCGCCCACCAGCGGGTCGGTACGGGTCAACGGCCGTCGCTACGCCGAGCACGCCGCGCCGCTGCAGGAGGTCGGCGCGCTGCTGGAGGCCAGGTCGATCCACCCCGGCCGCTCCGCGTTCAACCACCTGATGGCCCAGGCCCACACCCACGGCATCCCGCGCCGCCGGGTCGACGAGGTCATCGAGCTGACCGGCCTGCAGTCGGTGGCCCGCAAGCGGGCCGGGGCGTTCTCGCTCGGCATGGGCCAGCGGCTCGGCATCGCGGCCGCCCTGCTGGGCGACCCGGCCACGGTGATGCTGGACGAGCCGGTCAACGGCCTCGACCCCGAGGGCGTGCTGTGGATCCGCAACCTGCTGACCTCCCTCGCGGCCGAGGGTCGGACCGTCTTCGTCTCCTCGCACCTGATGAGCGAGGTCTCGTTGGTCGCCGACCACCTGATCATCGTCGGACGCGGCCGACTGCTGGCCGACACCACCGTGCAGGACCTGATCCGCGAGGCCGGCGGCGACGTCGTCAAGGTGGCCAGCGCCGACCCGGCCCGACTGCGCTCGGCGCTCGCCGGGCCCGGCGTGGAGATCACCGGCCGGTCCGGCTCCGAGGAACTGCTGGTCACCGGCCGTACGGCCCGCGAGATCGGGCTCACCGCCGCCGAGCACGGCATCGCCGTCTTCGAGCTCACCGCCCGGACGGTCTCCCTGGAGGAGGCGTTCATGGACCTGACCAGGGACGCCGTGGAGTATCACGGCACCACCACCGCCCGCATCGAGACCGAGACCCCGAGGAGCGCGGCATGAGTACCGTCGTGACGTCCGAGCCGACCGCGGCAGCCGAGCTGCGCCCCGCCCGACCCGCCTACAAGGTGACGGCGCTGCGTGTGCTGCGCTCCGAGTGGGCCAAGCTGTGGTCGCTCCGTTCGACCTGGATCACGCTCGGTCTGGCGCTGCTCTTCCTGGTCGCCTTCGGCCTGATCGCCGCGTTCCAGTTCAAGTCGCGGATCACCTCGGGCCGCCCGATGGACCGGGACTTCGCCAGCGCGAGCGCGCTGAGCCTGTCCCTGTTCGGCACCAACTTCGCCCAGCTGGCGCTGGGCGTGCTCGGTGTGCTGGTCGCGGCCGGCGAGTACTCGACCGGCATGATCCGCTCCACCCTGGCCGCCGTGCCGCGCCGCCTGCCGGTGCTGTGGTCCAAGGCCGCGGTGTACGGCGTGATCGCGCTGGTCCTCGGCACGGTCGGGGTGTTCGCCACGTTCGTGGCCGACAGCGGCATCCTGTCCAGCACCCGGGCGGCGATGACGCTCTCCGACGCCGGGGTGGTCCGCGGCCTGCTGGGCGCCGGGCTCTACCTCGGGCTGGTCGGCGTGATCGGGGTCGCCCTCGGTGCGCTGCTGCGGTCGGTGGCGGGCGGCATCTCGGTGCTGGTCGCCTCGCTGATGCTGATCCCCGGGCTGGTCTCGCTGCTGCCCAGTTCCTGGCAGGACCACATCAGCCCCTACCTGCCCAGCCACGCGGGCGAGGCGATGTTCGCCCTCCACCACGACACGACCACCCTCTCGCCGACGGCCGGACTGCTGGTCTTCCTCGGCTGGACGGTGCTCGCCCTGGCCGGCGCGGCCGTACGGCTGGTCCGTACGGACGCCTGAGGCCGCACGGACGCCCGGGCCCGCACCCCGCCCGAGGCCGTCAGCGGGCCGAGGCCTGAGACACTCCCGGTGCGGCGTCGGAACCGACCGGCGCCGCACCACCCGTACCACCACCAGGGAGACGCCACCGGTGAGCGAGGACCACGCCCCCTCCACCGGCCCGCTCGTGGCCGCCGACACGCTGTCCGGCCACCCGCTGTTCGCCAGGCTGGCCCGGATCGGCCAGCGGGTGCGGGAGGCGGACCGCGCCCACCCCTGGGTGCTGGACACCGCCGTGGTCGCGGTGGTCTTCCTGATGTTCTGCCTCCCCGACCTCTTCCCCGGCCACGGCGAGCCCCCGCACGAGCACCGGGTCGTCCTGCTCCGCCCCCCGCTGCCGGCCATGCTGGCCCTCCAGGCGGGCCTGGTCCTGCCGCTGCTGTGGCGCCGCCGACGCCCCACCGAGGCCTTCGCCGCGATCATGGCGGTGTTCGTGCTGCAGTGGTCGTTCGGCGTCGCCCTGCGCGCCGACGCCGCCCTGCTGGTCGCCCTCTACAGCCTGGCCCTGCACGGACGGCTGCGGCACCTGGCCTGGTCCTGCGTGGTGATGGCCGGCGCGATGGCCCTGGTCGCCGTCGAGGTCTCCGGCGGTGGGCTGCCCGTCGGTGACGCGCTGTTCTTCCTGGTCAGCGCCGCGACCGCGGCCGTCGCCCTCGGCATCGCGGTGCGCATCCGCCGCGCCCAGCTCGCCGGGCTGCGCGAGCGCGCCGCCCGGCTGGAGATCGAGCGCGACCAGCGCAGCCGCCTCGCCGCGGCCACCGAACGTACCCGGGTGGCCCGGGAGATGCACGACATCATCGGCCACAACCTCTCCGTCATCGTCACCCTCGCCGACGGCGGCGCCTACGCCGCCCAGGCCTCCCCCGAGCGCGGCCGGGAGGCGCTGCAGCTGATCGGCGAGACCAGCCGCCAGGCGCTCGGCGAACTGCGCCGGATGCTCGGCGTGCTGCGCGACCAGGGCGACCGGACCGCCGAGTTCAACCCCCAGCCCGGCATCGCCGACCTCGACGGGCTGTGCGCCCGCATCCGCGCCGCCGGCCCCCAGGTGCGGTACACCGTCGGCGGCGACCTGGACCAGCTCGACCGCGGCGTCCAGCTGATGGCCTACCGCATCGTGCAGGAGGCCCTCACCAACACCCTCAGACACGCCGGCCCCGAGACCCGGGCGCACGTGACCCTGACCGCCGACGCCACCCGGCTGCGGGTGCGTGTTCAGGACAGCGGCCCGCCCGGCGGCAGCCCCCGGCCGGTCCGACCGGCCGGCGAGGGGCACGGCCTGGCCGGCATGCGCGAGCGCGCGGCCCTGTACGGCGGCACCGTCACGGCGGGCCCCGGCCCTGGGGCAGGATGGACCGTGGAGGCCGTACTCGACCTCACCCCCGACCGGACAGGCGGCCCGACGTGACAACCGTCCTCATCGTGGACGACCAGCCGTTGCAGCGGTACGGCTTCCGGATGCTGCTGGAGAGCCAGCCCGACACCGAGGTGGTCGGCGAAGCCTCCCACGGCGCCGAGGCCGTCCGGCTGACCGCCGACCTGCGGCCCGACGTCGTGCTGATGGACATCCGGATGCCCGGTATGGACGGCATAGAGGCCACCCGCCAGATCGTCGCCACCGGCGGGCGCTCACGCATCCTCGTGCTGACCACCTTCGACCTCGACGAGTACGCCCACGCCGCGCTCCGCGCCGGGGCCAGCGGCTTCCTGCTCAAGGACGCGCGCCCGGAGGAACTGCTCGCGGGGATCCGCGCGGTCGCCGAGGGCGACGCCGTGGTGGCCCCCGCGATCACCCGCCGCCTGCTCGACGCCTACGCCCACCACCTGCCGGTCCGCCCGCCCGGCTCGGCGCCGGTCGAGGACCCCCGGCTGGACGCGCTGACCGAGCGCGAACGGGAGATCCTGGTGGCCATCGCCCACGGCTGGACCAACAGTGAGATCGCCCAGCGCCTGGTGCTCGCCGAATCCACCGTCAAGACGCATGTCAGCCGGGTGCTGGGGAAGATCGGCGCCCGGGACCGGGTCCAGGCGGTGATCTTCGCCTACGACCGAGGGCTGACCCGGCCCAATCCGCCGATCACGAATTGATCCGGTGACGCCGCCGCGGAGGGCCTGTCGGCTTGGAACCGCTCGGCCGGCTCCGCGTTGCTCGGCCCCGCGTCAGCAGCCGCAACACGTCCAGCTCACGCGGCGTCAGCGCGGACAGGTCGCGGTGCGGCGCTTCGCCCGCCGCGACGCTGCGGGCGAAGCGCTCGATCAGACGCCGGGTGATGCCCGGCGCGGGCAGGGCGGTGGTCACCGGCGTACCGGACCTGGTGGGTGGCACCGTCGCGGACGGGGTTTTCCGCGTCGCGGTGGGTAGTGGGGATCGGGAACAGCCGGGCGAGGGCGGCCCCGGTGATCCGGGCGCTCACAGATTCCTCTCCAGCGCCGTCAGGTAGTTGCGCATGAAGTGGTCGCGCACGCCCTCGCCGGTGGGCTCGAAGGCGGCGGAGGTCAGGCCCTTGGCGCGGTTGGCGACGCCCGCGAGGAGGCTGCTGGCGCCCTGGTGGACGGTGCCGGCGGAGTCGATGAAGCGCAGGGCGTCGACGTGGGTGAAGGCCGGCTCGGGCGGGAGCTGGGGGACGATGTCGTTGTTGTTGACGAAGCGGTGACTGCGGTCCTTGAGGGCCTTGTTGTACGCCGCGGTGAGCATGCGGTCGCAGGTTCGGGGCTGGCCGAAGGTGCACACGCCGTCGGCGGTCAGCCGCGGGTCCTCCAGGTGGAGGCGGGCGGCGGCGAGCATCGCCAGGGCGCCGCCGAGGCTGTGGCCGGTGAGCCAGACGGTCTGGCCGTTGGTGTGCAGTTCGGTGAGGGCTTCGCGGACGTCCGGGAAGACCGATTCAAGGGCCTCGGCGAAGCCGTAGTGGATGTAGCCCGTCCCGGCGGGCCCGGGCGAGGGCGGGGTGGTGGAGTCGGTCAGCCAGTCGCGGATCTCCTTGGGTTCGGTGCCGCGGAAGGCGACGACGATCATCCGGTCGCTCGCCATCGTGTACGCCTGGGTGTCCTGGAGCGGGAACGGCGGGGTGAACCGGGTCTCGTGGTGGCGCACCGTGTCGAAGCCCCAGCCCCGGGCCTGCCGGTCGATGGTGGTGTCGTCCTGGTAGGCGAGGTCGGCGGCTCTGGCCAGGCAGTAGGCGTGGGCGAGGCTGTAGCCGGTCGCGTTCTGGTCGAAGGTGGTGGGTGCGGCCACGGCGGGGACTTCCTCTCGGAGGGACGGTGCCCCTCGTTCGTAGCGGAACCGCCCGCCGTCGCCGGGGCGGCAGCGCCCAGGAGTCACTCGAACAGAGCCTCGGAGGTCGCGCGGGACGTGGGGGCCGAGCCGACGCCGCGGCCTCCGGGACCACGGACCGGCCCGGGGCCGAACCTCGCGCGGTGCTTGGGAGGGAACGGATTCGTTCACTAACATTGGCAGTAGGCCTGGTGAACAGGAACCCCCCGGAAGGTGCGCAGCCATGTCCGCTGAAACCGACACCGCGCGCACAGCGGCGACCGCCGCCCCGCTCCGGCGGCGCGGCGAGGCACTGGAGAACGCCATCTACGAGGCGGCCCTCCACCAGCTCACCACCGACGGCTACGCGCGACTCACCATGGAGGGCGTCGCCGCCGCCGCGCAGACCGGCAAAGCCGCGCTCTACCGCCGCTGGTCCTCCAAGGAGGACCTGGTGATGGACGCGCTGCGGGCCAGCCTGCCCCAGGCTCGGCCCGCCCCCGACACCGGCGGCCTGCGCGGGGACCTGCTGGAGGTGGTGACCGGGCTGCGCACCGCGATGTTCAGCGAGCTGGGCGCCGCGGTCCGGGCGATCATGAGCGAGCTCGACCACCAGCGTGCGCACGCCTTCCTGGAGCTCGTGCTGGAGCGGGTGGTCGCGCCCACCACCGCGCTGATCGCCGAGGTGCTGGACCGGGGCGCCGCCCGGGGCGAGGTCCGCCCGGGGGCGGTCACCCCGCTGGTCACCGACGTCGTCCCGGCGCTGATGCTGTACCGGATCAAGATGTGCGGCGGCGACACCGTGAACCTCGACCCGGCGGCCATCGTGGACGAGGTGCTGCTGCCGATCGTCCGGCCGTGACCGTGAGACCCGGTCACGCCCCGCTGCGGCGGAGCATCTCCTCGCGCTCGACCACCTTGACCCGCTCCCGCTCCTCGGCCTCGCCGAGCGCGCGCTCATGGGCGTCCAGCAGCTGCCAGCCCTCCCAGGTGGTGTAGCGGACGCCCTGCCGGCGCAGGTACTCCTCGACCGCCGTCGGATCCGGCTCCACGGCGCCGGGAAGCCTGCCGGAAGCGTGGTCGGCCAGCAGGCAGGCGACGGTCTCGTTGGCGTCGCCCTTGGTGTGGCCGATCAGGCCGACCGGGCCGCGCTTGATCCAGCCGGTGACGTAGGTGGCGGTGCGGTGCGAGCCGTCGCCCTCCAGGACGCGCCCGGCCTCGTGCGGGACGGTCCCGGAGACCGGGTCGAAGGGCAGCTTGGGCAGTTCGTCCGAGTAGTAGCCGACGGCCCGGTAGACCGCCTGGACGTCCCAGTCGGTGAAGCCACCGGTGCCGCGCACGTTGCCGGTGCCGTCCAGCTCGGTGCGCTCGGTGCGCAGGCCGACCACCCGGCCGTCCGCGCCGAGGACCTCCACCGGGGACTCGAAGAAGTGCAGGTGGACCCGGTGCGGGCGGTCGCCGACATCGCGGATCGCCCAGTTCTCCAGGGTCGAGGCGACCAGGTCGACGTGCTTGACCGAGCGGCGCTCGGCGATCGAGCCGTCGTCGTACTCGATGTCCTCGGGGGCGACGATCACCTCGATGTTCGGCGAGTGGTCCAGCTCGCGCAGCTCCATAGGGCTGAACTTGGCCTGCGCCGGGCCCCGGCGGCCGAAGACGTGCACCTCGACGGCCCGGTTGCGCTTCAGACCCTCGTGCACGTTCGGCGGGATCTCGGTGGGCAGCAGCTCGTCGGCGGTCTTGGCGAGGATCCGGGCGACGTCCAGGGCGACGTTGCCGACGCCGAGGACGGCGACCTTCTCGGCCTCCAGCGGCCAGGTGCGTGGCACGTCCGGGTGGCCGTCGTACCAGGAGACGAAGTCGGCCGCGCCGTAGGAGCCGTCCAGCTCGATGCCGGGGATGCCGAGGGCCCGGTCGGCCGTGGCGCCGGTGGCGAAGACCACGGCGTCGTAGTAGCGGTGCAGGTCGTCCAGGCCGAGGTCGCAGGGGTAGTCCACGTTGCCGAACAGCCGGACCTGGGGCTTGTCGAGCACCTGGTGCAGGGCGGTGACGATGCCCTTGATGCGCGGGTGGTCCGGCGCCACGCCGTAGCGGATGAGGCCGAACGGGGCGGGCATCCGCTCGAACAGGTCGATCGAGACACCGGGCGTCTGGGCGGCGTCGGACTTCAACAGGGCGTCCGCGGCGTAGATGCCGGCGGGGCCGGCTCCGACGATCGCGACTCTGATCGGGCGGGTCATGCGGGCGGTTCCTCCGGTCGGGCGCAGCGGGAGGCCAGTGGTCTGGACCCTTGCAGCCAACCCGCTGGTCGCGCGGAGGTGTAGTCGGTTCTGATCTATGACGTCATAGAGCGAACCTATGGCCGGCCCGGGAACAATCCAGGACCGGCCGGGTCGCCGTCAGCTGCCGTCGGCGGGTGCCTGCGGCGGGGCCGCCGGGTTCTGCGGCGGGACGGTCGGAGTCCGAGCCGCAGCGTCGGCACCGTCGGCGAGGCGTGCCGTGGACGCCTCGAAGAAGCGCAGCAGCTCCACCGGGAATGGCAGCACCAGCGTCGAGTTCTTCTCGGCCGCCACCTCGACCACCGTCTGCAGCATGCGCAGCTGCATCGCCGCCGGGGTCTCGGCCATCATCCCCGCCGCCTCGGCGAGCTTGGCGGCCGCCTGGAACTCGCCGTCGGCGGTGATGATCCGGGCCCGGCGCTCGCGGTCGGCCTCGGCCTGACGGGCCATCGAGCGCTTCATCGAGTCGGGCAGGCTGACGTCCTTGATCTCCACCCGATCGATGTGCACGCCCCAGCCCGCCGCCGGGCTCTCCAGCATGACCTCCAGCCCCTGGTGCAGGTGCTCCCGGCCGGACAGCAGGTCGTCCAGCTCGCTCTTGCCGATGATCGAACGCAGCGAGGTCTGGGCGACCTGCAGCATGGCGAAGCTGTAGTTCTGCACGTCCACGGTGGCCCTGATCGGTTCGACCACGCGGAAGTACAGCACCGCGTCCACGCTCACCGAGACGTTGTCCTTGGTGATGCCCTCCTGGGCGGGCACCGGCATGGTGACGACCTGGACGTTCACCTTGCGCATCCGGTCGAGCATCGGCACCAGCAGGGTCAGGCCCGGCTCGCGGACCGACCCGCGCACCCGGCCCAGCCGGAACACCACACCGCGCTCGTACTGCTGCACCACCCGCACGCCGGTCATCAGCCAGAGCAGGACGACCACGACGACGACCACGAGTACTGCCACGCTGTTCTACCTTCTCCCCGTCACGGCGCAGCCGGGCCGGGTCCGGGGTGGCCCTGTCGCCGGATGCTCGCCGCGCGCAGCACAGTATGCGCCCGGCCGGCCCGCACGGTAAGGCGTGTGCGGCGGGATCTTGACGCATCGTTGACGACGGCCGGTGCGCACCGGCGGTCCGCCGCGGCGCCGGGTACCGTCGCCGGGTGACCACGACGATGAACTCCCAGCCCTGGGAATCCGGTCCAACCCGTCCGCCGTTGGTGACCAGGGCCCCGCTGGTGCGCTTCCTCTCCCTGCTCGGCGGCTCCATCGGCTTCAACCTGCTGCTGTCCACCGTCCCGCTGTACGCCCGGGAGACCGTCGGCGGCGAACACGCGGCGGGCCTGGCCACCGGCGGGCTGATGCTCACCACCGTGATCGGCGAGCTCGCGGAGTGACGGCGCGCCCGGACGGCTGTCCGGTGATGGACCGGTGGCCCGGCCGGTGGCCCAGCCGGTGGTTGAGGCGGTGGTTCAGACGCGGAAGACGTCCGCGTGCTCGGCGGCGAACTCGGCGAAGGAGCGCGGCCGGCGGCCGGTCAGCTTCTCCACGTCCGCGCCGACCGCCGAGGCCTGTCCGGCCGCGTACAGCCCGTACAGCTCGACCATGCCCTCGGCCCGCCACGCCTGCCAGCCCGCGTCGAGCATCCCGGCCAGCGCCTGTTCCGGCGCGAGCGCGGTGTACGACACCGGGCGGCCCGCGACGGCGGCCAGCTGCTCGGCCAGCTCCCCGTGGGTGAGCGCGGCCGGGCCGGTCAGGGTGTAGATCGCGCCCTCGTGCCCGTCGGTGACCAGCACCGCGACGGCGGCCGCCGCGACGTCCCGGGCGTCCACGTACGACACCGCGCCGTCACCGCCCGGCACGGCCAGGGTGCCGGCCTTGACCGACTCGGCCATGCCGAGGAAGTTCTGGTAGAAGCCGTTCGGCCCGAGCACCGTCCACGGCAGGCCGGAGGCCTTCAGGTGGTCCAGGCCCGCGACGTGCGAGCCGACGAAGCGCACGCCCTCCGGCCGGTACTCGACGCCGGCCGCCGCGTGCAGCACGATCCGCGGGCGGCGGCCGGTGCGGACGGCGGCGTCTATCACGTTCCGCTCATGGGCGGCCATCTCCGGGTGCACCGCCACCAGCAGGTAGACGGTGTCCGCCCCGGCGAGGGCCGCGTCCAGCGAGTCCGGGTCGGCGAAGTCGGCGGCGACCCGTTCGACCGCCTCGTCCCACTCCGCCGGACCCTCGGACCCGGCGCGCACCAGCGCCCGAACCGCCTGGCCGCGCTCACGCAGCCCCACGACCACATTGGAGCCGACCGTACCGGTGGCACCCGTCACGACGATCACGGATGTCTCTCCTCGTTTCCCCGTTGTTCCCCGTTCGCGACGCGGACCTGATTCCGCGTCAGATGGATGATCGCAGCCGAGGGGTGGAGGATCAAGGTCGGGTTCCGGGCGGGTGCTCGTCGAGTCCGGGTCGGATGCCCGTCGAGTGCCTGCGGGGTGCGCTCGGAGCCGCTCCGACACGCACGGGGCTGTGCTGTTCCTCGACTTGGGGTGAGCCGGGCGCTTGGATGGATCCGGCCTGGTCACCGTCCGGATGGGCGTCCGGACACCGTCCCTTGGCAAGCCGAGGAGCCACCACCGTGAACGAGACGACCGATCCCGATCCCGACCCCGCCGCCGCGGCCCGCCGGATCACCGAGCGGCGCGAGCAACTCGGCCTCACCGAGGAGTTCCTGGCCCACCGGGCGGCGATGGCCCCCCGCTACCTGCGCCACCTGCTCGAAGCCGGGCCCGCGTTCGACCCCGGCGGCTTCGTGCGGATCGCCGCCGCCCTCGGCACCAGCCCGGACGAACTCCTGGAGGGACGTGCCGACGCCCCGCCCGGCCGCGGCGGACCGGGCCTGCGGCCCCGGCTGCTCCACCTGGCCGAGGCCGAGTGCTGGGAGGCGGTCGGCACCCAGGGCGTCGGCCGGATCGGCCTCCCGGTGCGGCCCGGACCGGTGGTCCACCCCGTCAACTACGTGGTCGACCTGGACTCCTTCGCCTACCGCACCGGCGAACGCGCCGCCACCGCCCCGGAGGAGGGCGCCGAGGTGTCCTTCCAGGTCGACCACATCGACGAGTGCCTGGGGCGCGGCTGGAGCGTGCTCGCCCTCGGGGAGGCGCACTACGTGGACGACCCGGAGGAGCTGCGGCGTCTCGACGGCCTCCCCGGCGCGGCCCCCTGGGCGGGCGGCTACCGACCGAAGTGGGTGCGGATCAGGCCGGCCGAGATCAGCGGGCGGCGGCTGGTCACCGGCTGACCGGATCCGGTCCCCCGTCCCTGCGGGCGGCGAGCAGGTGACGGCCGAGGGCGAGTGCGGTCAGCGCGGCCAGCAGCGCGCACACGCCCCACCAGCCGGTCCGCCCCCAGATCCGCACCCCGAGCCAGGAGCCGGCGCTGCCGCCCAGGTAGGAGCAGGTCATGTAGGCCGTCTTGAGCCGGCTCAGGGCTCCCGGGCGCACGGTGTACACGGCGGGCCTGGCTGGCCACCATGCCGCACTGCATCGCCACGTCCAGCAGCAGCGTGCCGAGCGCCAGCGCGGCCAGGCCCGACGGCCCGCCCCGGGCGCCGGGGAGCAGGACCGCCGCGGAGGCGAGCACACCGAGCAGGCAGACCAGGTTCACCCGGTCGGGCCCGTGCCGGTCCACCAGCCGACCCGCGTACGGGGTACAGAGCACCGTCGCCGCGCCGACCAGGGCGAGCAGGCCGACGGCCCCGGCGCCCAGCCGGTACACCGGACCGGTCAGCAACAGTGCCAGGCAGGTCCAGACGGCGGAGAAGCCGGCGAACACGCTCGCCTGGTAGAGGCAGGAGCGGCGCAGCTCCGGCTCGGTGCGCAGCAGCCGGAACGGCTCCACCAACAGGGCCGGGTACGGCCGGCGAGCCGATCTGGGTGGCGGTGACGACGGTCGAGGCGGCGTCGGGCGACAGGTGCAGGCCGGTGGCGATCAGCGGGCCGACGGCCTGCGGGAAGCAGAGGTTGCCGACGGCGACGGCGCAGGTGACGGCGAGGAGGACGGTGATCCGGCGGGCCGGCCCTTCGTCTGTCGGCCGGGCGGGGACAATCGCCGGGCGCTGTCGGGGAGTTGTGCGTGCCATGGAGGGAAGTGCACGGCATCGACGGTGCGCCGCCAATCGATGTAGCGTGGGGCTCAATGATCAGCTTCGAGCTCGACGTCGAGGACCTCGCGGACACCCGCTTCGCGCTCTCCCCGCTGCACGAGACGGTGCTGAGCCTGCGGGTGCTGCAGGACCCGGGGCTGTCCGCGTTGCACCTGCCGTGGCGTCGCTCGACGCTGGAGCGGCTCGGCGCACTCGATACCGGACTGCTGATGTCCCTGGTCGCGCGTCGGCGCACCCTGCCCGACGTCCTCACCTCGGCGTCGGAGGGCTTCGCGCCGAGCTTCGCGGAGGAACTCGCCCTGGTGCGGCGGGCCCCGACCGCGGAGGTGCGGCACGACCTGCGACTCGCCCACGCGCCGGACACTCTGCCGGAGGCCCTGCGGGACGCGCTCGCGGAGGATGACGAGGTGGTCCTCGGGCTACGGGACGCGATCTGCGAACTCCTGCGGCAGTACTGGACCGTGGCCGTCGAGCCGCTCTGGCCGCAGCTGCGGCTGGTGCTGGAGGCCGACATGACCTACCGCGCCCGGCAACTCGCCCTCGGCGGCGCCCGGTTGCTCTTCGCGGACATGCACCCCGACCTGTGCTGGGAGGCCGGGGTGCTGCACATCGACCGGATGATCGGCCACCACCGCGTCGCCCCCTCCGGCCGGGGCCTGCTGCTCCTGCCGTCCGTCTTCGCCCACAGACCCGCGCCCCCGGTCAGCCCGGACGTGCCACCCCGCCTGGTCTACCCCAGCCGTGGCGTCGCCACCCTCTGGGACGCCCCACCGACCCCCGACCCCACCGCCCTCACCAGCCTCCTCGGCGCCCCGCGCGCCCGCCTGCTGATGCTCCTGGAGGAACCGCTGCCCACGGTCGAACTCGCCCGCCGCCTCCGGGTCACCCCGAGCGCGGTCTCCCGGCACCTGCGCGTGCTGTACGGCACCGGCCTGTTGGCGCGCGCCCGCGACGGGCGGCAAGTCCTGTACCGGCGCAGCGCGTTGGGCGACCAACTGGTGGCAGGGGCCGGGGAGGGGTGACGCCCGCCGTCGAGGGATACTCCTCGGATGAACGGACCAAGGGCCGACTGGACCAACACCACCCACGACTGGGCCGCCGTCGTGGACGCGGAGCACCTCGCCGGCATCCGGCGCGAGCCCGGGGACTTCGCGCCGGGTGGGGTGGAGCACCTCGTGCTGGAGGTGGTCGCGTACGCGGCCGACGAGGCGGCCTGTCGGGGCGAGGGGCGGTGCGTCGTCACGCTGGACGCGGACGGCTCGGTCACCGTGCGGGACGACGGGCGGGGCACCGACACCCGGGTCGACGAGCGCGGCGAGGTGGTCAAGAAGCCGGTGATGGCGACCAAGGACCTGCGCTTCTTCGACTCGCCCGAGGCGGAGCAACTCCCGGACGGGTGGCCGCGCCGGGGTATTTCGGTCGTCGCAGCGCTCAGCACCCGGCTGCTCCACACCAACCGCCGCCTCAACGGGGCCTGGACCCAGCGCTACGAGCACGGCATCCCGGCGACCGGCCTGGAGCCGATCGAGCCCGACGGGACCACCGGCACCTGCGTGACCTTCCTGCCGGACGGCTCGTTGGTCCCGCGGAGCCCGTTGGACGCGGACCGGCTGGCCCGGTGGGCGGCGCACTGGCCGGTCCTGGACGTCCGGGTCGAGGACCGTCGGGACGGCGCGTGAAGGGAGCGGGTGCACGGCCTGGCGGATGGCCCGCCCGGGCCGCCCGCCGGTGTTCTGAGCGAGTCTTGTAGCAGGCGATACGCGACGCTACGCTCGCGGCTATGAAGCAGCTGAACGTCCGACTGGACGACGCCGTGCACGAGGCCCTGGAGCGGCGCGCCGAGGCGGCCGGGATGAGCCTGCCGGACTACGCCCGCAAGGTGCTGGCGGAGGAGGCGGACGAGCGGCGGGAGCGGTTCCTGACCGCCGCCGCGCACTTCGCGCAGGCCTGGGGGCCGGCGTTCGAGGAGGAGTTCGGGCCGTACCCGCGGAGCACCCGCGAGGCCACGGGGGCGTGATCCTGCGGGTCGACCGGGCGTGGCTGCTCGACATCGCCCACCAGTTCCTGCCGAGCGACCCGGACGTCACCGACCACGGCACCCTCGCCGCCGCTGTCGCCCGGCACGCCGACGCCGTCGTGGAGGTGTCCGTCCACGGCGCAGTGCACCAGCGTGCGGCAGCGCTGATGCACCAGCTGATCCGCGTCCCGGCCCTGGAGTCGGTCAACGAGCACTTCGCCGCGGTGGTCGCCGCCTCCTACCTGAGTGCCTCCGGTGTCATCGTCACCGCCGAACCCGAGCAGGCCGTCGACCTCGCCGCCCGCGTCCGGGCCGGGAACGTCGACGTCCGGGAGACCGCTGAGGCCATCCGCGCCTGGTTCCGCTGAGTCCCGTCCCCACTGCGTGGGAAGTCGGCCGGGCCGACTTCTTATGCGGCCTCAGGGGTGGGTCAGTCGGCGTTGCGCCGGGTCTCCTTGAGGTGGATGTCGATGTGGCGGGCGCGGGTCGGCGGGTCGTCGGACGTGCGGACATGATCGCGGACGGGTGATCGCCGTCAGGCGGCCAGCAGTTGGGTGCAGGCGAGGGCCGCGTACAGGCGGTCCTGGGCGAGCAGGTCCGTGTGGGTGCCGACGGCGCGGATGCGGCCGGCGTCGAGGACGACGATCCGGTCCGCGTCGGCCGCGGTGGCCAGTCGGTGGGCGATCACCAGGACGGTGGTGGTGCGGGCGACCTGGGCGACGGCCTCGCGCAGGGCCTGCTCGTTGGCGGCGTCGAGCTGGGAGCTGGGCTCGTCGAGCAGGAGCAGCCGGGGGCGGCGCAGCAGGGCGCGGGCGATCGCTACCCGTTGGCGCTGGCCGCCGGAGAGGGCGCGGCCGCGTTCACCGAGCTGGCTGTCCAGGCCGTCGGGCAGGGTGGTGACCAGGTGGTCGAGCCGGGTCAGGGTCAGGACGCGGCGCAGCTCGGTCTCGCTGACGGTGCCGGGCGCGCCGAGGCAGAGGTTCTCGCGCAGGGTGCCGGCCAGTACGGGGGTGTCCTGTTCGACGTAGCCGATGGCGGCGCGCAGCGCGGTCAGCGGCCAGTCGCGCAGGTCGCGGCCGTCCAGGGTGATGGCGCCGGCGCCGGGCTCGTAGAAGCGTTCGAGCAGGGCGAACAGGGTGCTCTTCCCGGCGCCGGAGGGGCCGACCAGGGCGGTCAGGCCGCCGGCGGGCAGGTCGAGGGTGAGGCGGTCGAGGACGGGGTGGTCGCGGCCGGGGTAGCGGAAGGCCACGTCGCGGAAGGCGAGACGGGCGGGGGTGCGCGGTGGGGTCTGCCCCGCAGAGGTGTGGCTGGCAGGGGTGTGCCCGGCAGAGGCCTCGCAGGCCGGGGTGAGCGGTTCGACGGGCAGCCGCTCGACCTCGGCGATCCGCTCGACCGCCGCCAGACCGCGCTGCAACAGGCCGGTGCCGGCGACCAGTTGGGAGAGCAGCGGGCCGAGGTAGACGAGGTAGAGCAGGAAGCTGATCAGGCTGGTCACGCCGAGCCGTCCGTCGCCCACCCGGGCTGCCCCCAGGCCCAGCACCGCCAGGAAAGCCACCTGGACGGCCAGCGCGGAGGCCGCCTCGGTGACCGTCTCCCAGGCGGCCGCCCGGCTTCCGCTCGTCCAGGCCCGTTCGGCGGCCCCGGCGGCCTGGGCGGTGAGCTGCGGCTCCAGCCCGTTCGCCTTGACCGTACGGAAGGCGCCCAACGCCCGGTCCAGCAGCGCGCCCAGCTCGCCGACCACCGTCTGCGCCTGCTTGGCCGCGCGCATCACCCGGGGGAGCAGGCTGCCGGAGAGCAGGGCCACCAGCAGCAGCACGCCCACCGTCACGCCGCACAGCGCCGGGTCGAGCAGCAGCATCGCGACCAGCGCGCCGAGCGTCAGCAGCAGCGAGGTCGCCGAGCCGACCAGGGCCTGCGCGGTGGCGGCGCGCAACAGCGTGGTGTCGGAGGTGACCCGGGAGATCAGGTCGCCGGGGCGCAGCCGGTCGAACTCGGGCACCGGCAGCCGCAGCAGCCGGGCGGCGAGCGTGCCGCGCGAGCGCCGCACCACGGTCTCGGCGATGAGCTGGAGCTGGTACGAGCCGAGGGCGTTGAGCAGCACGCCGGCCAGCATCACCCCGGCGAGCACCATGGCGGGCGCGGTGGCCGGGCGGTGGTCGGTGAGCGAGTCCAGGACGGAGCGCGCCGCCGCGGGCTGGACCAGACCGACCAGGCCGCCGAGCAGGCTGAGCGTGCCGGCCGCCGCCAGGCGCCCGCGCTGCGGCCGGAGTTGGCGGGCGAGCAGGCGCCAGGCGGGGGGTGAGGGCGCGGGGGGCATAGCGGTGCCTTTCGGATCGGGGGCTCTGGGGAAGGGAGTCGGCGGCGCGGGTCAGGCCAGCAGGAGCGCCCGGTCCCAGGTGGTGGCGGGCGCGCGGTCGACGGCGAAGGTGTGCAGGGCGAGAGCGGCGCCTGCGGCGCCGGTGAGGAAGCCGGCCGGGTCGTCGGTCCAGCCGTTCCGGGTCCGGGGTGCCTCGAAGCCGAAGGGTGCTGCGGGGTCGCTGAGTTGGAGCAGGTGTTCGGCCAGGGTGGGCAGCTGCCGCGCCACCCGTGAGTCGCCGCTGTCCTGCGCGATCCGCCAGGCGCACTGCAGCAGCCCGCCCCAGCCGTGGCAGAGCCCGGCATCCGAGAGGCCGTCGTGGCCCGGGACGCGGGCCAGGGCCGCGAGTAGCGCCTCCTCGGCCGTTCGGCGCCACTGCGGCACGTCGAGCGCCAGCCCGGCCAGCTGCAACGACCGTGCGATGCCCGGCGACCCGTAGCACCAGGACGGCCGCCCGGGCGCGTCCTGGCCGGGTGCGTCCTGGCCGGGCGTCGGAACGACGGAGGCGGACTCGACGGAGGCCGGCCACCAGGGCCCGGCCGCGTCCGTACGGAGTTCGCCGAGCAGCCACTGCGCCAGCCGGGTGATCGCGGCGTCCTGCCCGGGCACCCGCACCCCCTGCCGCCGGGCCAGTGCGAGCAGCGCGAGCGGGCCGGGGGCGCCGTGCGCCAGGCCGAGGTTGGCGTGGCCCAGCTCGGGCGCGACGGCGGCGTAGCTGTGCACGTCCTGGGCGACCCACCAGCCGGGCAGCCCGGCCATCGGCTCGGTGAGCAGCACCAGCGCCCGCAGGACCTGCTCCGTCGCGGGGCGGTCGTCGTCGAGCAGGACGGCGCCGAGCCCGGTCAGGCCCGAGACCAGGTCGTAGGACTCCAGGGCGGTGTGGCCGGCGCCGTCGGTGATCCGCTGCCGCTCGCGCCGGGCCAGGCGGTCGGCGAGGACGGCGGTCTGGCCGCGCAGGTGGGTACGGGCCGCGCGGTAGTCCTGTGCGGTCGCGGCGGCCCGGGGTAGTGCGAAGCAGAGCGCGGGCACGGCGTCGTACAGGCCGTTGCCGGGGGCCGCGGTCCGGGCCGAACGGGCCGCCAAGGTGAGCCAGTTGTGGGCCTGGGTGCGGAACGTGTCGTCGTAGCGGGCGAGTTCGGCGTACAGCAGGGCGATGCCGGGGGCGCCGCCCGCCAGGCCGTTCGGGTCCCACGGGCGGCCGGATGCGGCGAGCTCGGCGGCCACCCGGGCGGGGTCGGCGAGGTGTTCGGCGGTGGTGACGACGGCCGCGGCGGCGCGTTCGCGCAGTGGCGTGATGGTGTCGACGCGGGCGCTCGGACCGTGCATGCCGTTCATACGACGGTCCCGACCACGCTGAGCGCCGCCACTCGGCCCCGGTACGCCCGCACCGTGCGCCGTGCCAGGGCGAGCGAGCGCTCCTCGGCGGTGCGGTCCACCCCGATCAGCCGGTTGTGGTGCATGTGCAGCAGCGCGCCGAGCGCCGTGTCGGTGCTGCTCCACCGCTCGTCCAGCCGTGCGCGGTAGGCGGCCAGGGCGGCGGCCCGCTCGTCCCAGGAGGCGAGCAGTTCGCTGCCGCCGGGCAGACGGCCGAGTTCGGTCCAGTGGCCGCTGGGGTCGATCAGTGCCTTGGCCTGTTCCCGTACGGGCAGCGGAAGTTCGTGCCGTTCGGTGGCGCGGTAGAGTCGGGTGAGCAGGCCGAGGTCGCCGAAGTGGTGTGCCAGGTCGACGTAGTTGGCGGCGACGAGCGTCAACGGGTCCATGTCCAGGCGGCGTTCACGGAGCAGGCGCAGCTGTGCCAGGCAGGAACGGCTGTCGGCCGCGAACACCCGCTCGGCGGCGGCCATCGCCGCCGGACCGCCGTAGCGCTCCAGCTCCGGTTCGTAGCCGTCCAGGACCAGCCGGTCGGCGAGCCCGTCGGCGGCCAGGCGCTCGGCCCAGCCGCCGAGGGCCGGCAGCAGCTCGGCGCAGAGGGCGGTCGGGTCGCCGTGGAAGCGCAGCCGCAGGTGCGGTTGCGGGTCGAGGTAGCGGATGAAGAACCAGCGGTCGACCGTCGCGGGAAGCCGCTCCAGCAGCGCGGGCAGTTCCCGGCCGAGCAGCTCGTCCTGCCGGGCCGTGGAGCAGTGCAGCTTGGCGTACAGCCAGGGCGAGCCGGGGCCGTGGACGGTCCGCCGCCGGGGTGGGGCGACGGTCGGGGTGCGGGCCGCGCCGGGGGAGCGGCGGACCAGGGAGAAGACCAGCTCGTTGGTGCGGCCGCCCCCGCCCAACCAGTCGGCCGGCTGCTCGGGCAGCTCCTGGAGGTACCCGTCGCCGCTGCCGGTCCACTCGTGGCGCAGCAGCTCCCGGTGGCGGTCGTCCGCCAGGTCGAGGGTGATCCGCTGGTCGTCGCTCACGCTCTGCACCGTGCGCGGCACCCGCCAGCGGCTGCGCCACCGCTCCAGCAGCGCCGACCACTGCTCGTACGGCAGGCCGGCGTCGCGCAGCCCCGGCTCCTCGGGTCGCCAGCGGGCCGGGCTGAGTACGGTGCGCCCGTAGCGGACCCGGGGTAGGAAGGGCAGCGGCTCGGCGGCGCCCCAGCGCCAGCGCGGCCAGACGGCCGAGGTGCCGCGGGCGAGCCCGTCCAGCAGCCGGGCGGCGTTGGGCGCGTGCGCGTCGGTGGCCAGCATGTGTGGAACGGTCGGGACCACCTCCCGGCCGAGCCGGCGGGAGACCACCGCCAGCCGGTCGTGGTCGGCGACCACCGCGAGGTCGGCCGGGCCGAGGGCGTCCTGGTCCGCGCGGTCGGCGAACTGGCCGAGCGTGACGCGGTGCGGCAGGACCCGCGGTGCCCGGGCCACATTGCCGGTGTGCGCGCGGGGCGTACGGAAGGCGAGTTGGGCGCGGACGGCCTCCGGGTTGTCGGTGGGCAGGGTGCGGATGGTGTCGGTCAGCGGGCGTCCGGCCTCGCCCAGCAGCGGTGCGAAGCGGCCCGCCGTCGCCCCGGCGGTGGCGCCGGTCCCGCTCACCACCAGGGTGAAGTCGCCGTGCGCGAGCGCCTCGGGCGAGGCGGCCCGCAGTTCGACCAGCAGGTCCAGCGAGGGGGGAGGGGCGGTGCCGGTGCCGCTGAGTCGGGCCAGCAGCTCGTCGTCCAGCAGCAGTTCGCGCTCCCCGCTCACGGCGGCGCGCTGGGCGAGCGCCAGCAGGAGCTCGTCACGCGCGTCGGCCGGCTCGCCGGGCCGCAGCGCGCGGGTGCTGCGGGGCAGCTGGTAGCCCGCGGGCGCGCCCAGGCCGCGCTCGGGGTCGAGCAGTTCGAGCAGCGGGACGGCGCGGCCCGGCCCGTACCGCTCCATGAAGTCCTCGTGGTACTGGCGCAGATGTGCCGGCCCCGGACGGCCCGCCGAGACCGCCCACAGCGCGTGCGCGGCCCGTTCGACCTCGGAGCGGACGGCGGTCGGCAGCCGCACCTCGACGTCGAGGCCGAGGTCGACCTGCACCAGTCGCTCGGCCGGGTACAGGCGGCGCATCCGCTCGGTCAGCGCCCGCCAGCGGGGCAGGCCCTCGCCTGGCGCGGTGCGCTCATAGGCAGCCAAATCGGCTTGTACGGAGCGCAGTTCATCGGCAGCTGGAAGGGGAAGCCGGGCCAGCAGGTGCCCGATCGGGTCCGGCTCCTCCAGCGGGGGCAGCAGGTCGGTCAGCAGGATCTGGGTGCGCACCAGCTCGCCGAGCAGCCAGTCCACCGCCGCGCCGTCCACCTGCGGATGTGCGGCGGCGACCGCCCGGTGCAGCTCGGTCCAGGGCAGCGGCTCCGCGGCACGGTCCAGCACGGTGCGGATCGCGGCCGTGTGGCGGATCGACAGCTCCCGCCCGGCCGTGTGCTGCTCGATGCCGGGCACCGGGAGGTACGGCAGCACCAGCCGGTCGCCGCGCAGCTGGCACAGGTCGTTGGCGGTCACCCGCAGCCCGCGTAGCACCGGCAGCTCGCGCTCCAGCGTAGCGACCAGCCCGGTCAGCCACTCCTGGTCCGGGCGGGCCGCCTTGCGCGGCTGCCCGCCCCAGCGAACGGCGGGCTGCTCGGCGAAGCGGGCGGTGGCGA
Organism: Kitasatospora sp. NPDC004669; assembly: GCF_040609455.1. Taxonomy (NCBI): domain Bacteria; kingdom Bacillati; phylum Actinomycetota; class Actinomycetes; order Kitasatosporales; family Streptomycetaceae; genus Kitasatospora; species Kitasatospora sp. NPDC004669. Next base: position 55,852 of record NZ_JBEXKB010000015.1, on the reverse strand, counting down.
CCCCGGCCATCAGGCCGAACGGGGTGGCCCGGTCGGACATCCGCAGCCGATACCGGGTGACCGCGCGGGCCGCCTTGCGCAGCTGCTTGGGCTTGACCGGCAGACCGGCCTCCACCAGGTCGAGCACCCGGCTGAGTGAGGGGCTGGACACGGCGACGGCCTCACACAGCAGGGGGTCGGCGAGGGCGGCGTGCAGCTGCTGCAGGTCGGAGCCGGGCGAGGCCGGGGCCTCGGGCAGGGCACGGGCCGGCCGGACGGCGGCCCGCAGCAGGGCGACCTCGCCGCAGGCGAAGGTCGGCGTGTCCGACATGGCGAGATCTCCTACCAGGGGGCGCGAACAGGGAACGGGAAGAAGGGAAGGGGAAGCGGGAAAAGCCCGGTGCGGCGGCCCGGGGGATCGGCCGCCGCACCGGGAGCGGGATCAGTCGCAGCAGCGCGAGTTGCGGGTCGAGTTGCAGGAGAACGGCCAGGAACCGCTGGCGGCCGCGTTCTGTGCCTCGGTCTCCTCCTGCGCGGGGGCGCTGATCTCCAGGACGTCGAGCTCCAGGATGTCGTTCATGGCGAACCACCTTTCGTGGGATCCAGTGAGTTTCCGTCAGAAGGGCCGGCGCGGTACCTGACCGGTGTTCCGTAGGCTCCGCGGCCCTTCCGACACCAGAAACACTAGGCAGGGCCGATCAACATTCGATCGACCAAAGGTCAACGCCGCCACGCCGCCGATCGACGCCCGATCAACGCGCGCGCCGAAGATCGCCCGGGACTCGGCACAGCGCCCGTCCTCTGCCTAACCTGTGCGACAACCAACGAAGATCGACGGCCGCGACCCGCGGCCGAGCCGGGGGGAGACAGCGTGGGCGAAGGCCAGACGGAGCTCGGGTTCTCGGTGCTGGGGCCGATGCGCGGCCGGCGCGACGGTACGGCGCTGCGGCTCGGCAGCCCGCAGCAGCAGGCGATGCTCGCCGTCCTGCTGCTGCGCCCGGGCGGTGCCGCCGGTGCCGCCGACCTGATCGAGGCGCTCTGGGGCGAGGAACCGCCGCAGGCCGCGACCACCACCGTTCGCACCTACGCCTGGCGACTGCGCAAACTGCTGGAACCCGGCCACGGGACACCCGCCGTCCTGGTCTCGCTCGGTGACGGTTACCGGCTGGTGCTGCCCCCGGGCGCGGTGGACGCGCAGCGGGCCGAGCGGCTGGCCGCCCGCGCGGAGGCCGAGACCGCCGCCGGACGCGTCGCGCAGGCCCGTCAACTACTCAACGAGGCACTGGAGTTGTGGCAGGGAGAGCCGCTGGCCGGGATCCCCGGCCCGTACGCGCAACGCCAGCGCGACCGGCTCGGGGAGCTGCGGCTCGCGCTGTTGGAGGAACGGATCGCGCTCGACCTGGCGCTCGGCCGGGCCGCGCGCTGCGTGCCCGAGCTGACCGCGCTCACCACCGAGCACCCGCTGCGCGAGCGGCCGCACGGCCTGCTGATGCGGGCGCTGTGCCGCAGCGGGCGGCAGGCGGACGCGCTGGCGGCCTTCCGGCGCGTGCGCGAGGTGCTGGTGGACCAGCTCGGCGTGGAGCCGGGGCCGGAGCTGACCGAGCTGCACCGGCGGATCCTGAACGGGGAGGAGTCCGCGGACGAGGCCCAGACGGTGGACGACCCGCCCGTGTGGGCCGAGCAGTCCGTGGAGGAGGCGTCGCCCGCCGGTCTTCCCCGCCCAGCCCAACTCCCGCCCGCACCCGGCGACTTCATCGGTCGGGCCGCCCAGGTCGAGGCCATCCGGGCCGCCCTCACCGCCCCCGCCCGGGACGCGCTGCCCGTGGTCTCCGTGGTCGGCATGGGCGGCGTCGGCAAGACGGTGCTGGCGGTGCACGCCGCCCACGGTGCCCGGGGCGCCTTCCCCGACGGCGAGCTGTACGCCGACCTGCGCGGCGCCGACGCCCTCCCGGCCGGCCCCGCCGACGTGCTGGCCGGCTTCCTGACCGCGCTCGGCACCCGCCCCGAGGCCGTACCCGACAGCATCGACGACCGCACCGCGCTGTTCCGCTCACTGACCGACGGCCGGCGTCTGCTGGTCGTCCTCGACAACGCCCGCGACACCGCGCAGATCCGGCCGCTGCTGCCCGGCTCGCCCGACTGCGCGACCCTGGTCACCAGCCGCACCCGCCCGACCAGCCTGCCCACCGCCCTCCAGCTGGACCTGGACGTCTTCACACCCGAGGAGGCCGTCGACCTGCTCGGGCGGGTGATCGGCCCCCAGCGCCTGGCGGCCGAGCCACAGGCGGCACTGGACCTGGCGGCGGCCTGCGGCTACCTGCCGCTCGCGGTCCGGATCACCGCCGCCCGGCTGGCCGCGCGCCCGCGCTGGACCGTCGCCAGCCTCAGCGAACGGCTCGCCGACGAGCAGCGCCGGATCGACGAACTACGGATGGGCGACCTGGCCGTCGACGCGGCCTTCGAACTCGGCTACCGCCAACTGACGCCGGAACAGGCCCGCGCCTTCCGGCTGGCCGCCTGGGCCGAGGGGCCCGACCTCGGCCTGGACGCCGCCGCGGCCTTGCTGGACCTCGCGCCGGAGGAGGTCGAGGAGCTGCTGGAGTCCCTGGTGGACGCCGCCATGCTCGACTCGCTCACCGCTGGCCGCTACCGCTACCACGACCTGCTGCGCGCCTTCGCCCGCCGCACCTCACGGGCCCAGGGGGCCGACTCCGAGGCGGCGCGCAGCCGGCTGCTGGGTCACCTGCTGGCCGGCGCCCGTGAGGCGTTCCAGCTCGCGGTGCCCGGCGACCCGGTGGCCGGGGCGCTCGGCGGCGATTCCCCGGGACCGTCCGGGCCGGTGCTCGCCGATCTGCCCGCCGCGCGGACCTGGGTCCGGGCGGAGAGCCCCGGCGCGATCGCCCTGGTCGGCCGACTGGCCACCGAGACCGGACCCGCCGATCAACTCCGCGCCGTCACCGATCTGTTGATCGCGCTCAGCCCCTTCGGCCCCGGCGAACTCGGCGGCCGGCTGGAGGCGGCGGTCCTGGCCCTGGTCGGCGCCGCCACCTCGACCGGCGACCGCTTCGCCGAGGGCCGGGCCCGTTTCCTGCTCTGCGGCCTGCGGCTCGCCGCCACCCGGCTGGACGAGGCCCGTACGGAAGCCGAACTCGCGGAGCGGGCCAGCCGGGCGGCCGGGGACACCGTCATCCTGCGCCAGGTGCTCAACGACCTCGGCCTGATCGCCCAGGCGCTGCGCCGCAACGAGGAGGCGATCCGCCGCTTCGAGGAGTCGGTCGAGCTGGCCCGCCGGCTGGGCCACCGCTCCGGCGCGGTGGCCGGCACCGTCAACGCCGCGCTGGCCCGGGTGCGGCACGGTCAGGCGGCGGAGGCGGCCGAGACCTGCGAGTGGGTCCTGCCCGAGGCCCGCGCGCTCGGCGACGCCGCCAACACCGCGTACACCCTCTACGTGCTGGGCCTCGCCCTGCACGGCCTGGGCCGCTACCAGGAGGCCGCCGACCGCTGCCGCGAATGCCGGGCCCTCGCCGCCACCGCCGGGCGCCGCGACCGGGAGGCCCTGGCGGGCGTGCGCCTCGCGGAGGCCCTGCTGGCCCTGTCCCAGCCGGAACAGGCCGCGGCGGAGGCCGAGACGGCCCTGGCGATCACCGTGGAGGCCGGCGCCCAGCGCGACCAGGGGTACGCACTGGTCGTCCTCGGCCGCTCCCTCGCCGAACTGGGCCGCCCCGGCGCCTCCCGGGCCCGGCTGCACGAGGCGCACGTCATCTTCGAACGCCTCGGCCTCCCGGACGTCGCCGACGTCGCCACCCTCCTCGGCGAGCTGGTGGGGCTGCCCGCCGAGGCGTGATCGTCGCTGCTGCTACTTCGGCGTCCGGCAGGACACGCACCAGGCGCCGGTGCCGTTCCACTCATCGATCCGGTTGCCGCCACCCGAACCGGTGCCGTCCGCGGTGATCTGGTGCGCCTGCGCCTGCGCCGGGGCCGCCGTCCGGGCCTGCGCGGAGGCGCCGACCTGCGGCAGGACGACCAGCCCGACGGCCACCGCCACGGAGGCGAGCCGGGCTGCGATACGGGAGCTGCTGCGGTGCTTGATCATCCGAGTGCGCCTCTCTACCGAGTTGCCCGCCGGGTTTCGGCGGCAGACGTACGCTGCCACTTCCCGATCAACACAGGATCAACGCCCAGGCACCGGCCCCCTCGACCCGTTCATCCACGGGCCAAGCGGACACCGAGCGCGGAGCGTCCCGGGATCGGCCACCTCGGCTGACACGGGGCCCTCCACTCCGGGTGCTTCGCGCCGGTGAGACCGACCGGCCCCCGTCCCAGGGGCGGCCGGCGATCAACAGAGCGCACGTGAGCCGGGATGATACGCGGATCGGGAGAAACGACACGGCGCGAGGAATCGGATGCGCGACGGGGCGGATCTCCCGCTCTGGGTATCGCCCCGTCGCTGCCGGTCCGAGCCGGGTTCACCGTCGGAGGACGCGCCGGAGCCAGCGGGTGCGGGCGTCGTGGGCATCCTGGGAGATGACCGCGTGCGGGGCGAGGGTGTCGAAACCGTGGCAGGCGCCGGGCCACACGTGTAGCTCGGCGTCGCCGCCGGCCTGCCAGATCGCGTCGGCGTAGGCGACGGCCTCGTCCCGGAACGTCTCGGCGGACCCCACCTCGACGTACGCCGCGGGCAGCCGGGACAGGTCGGTGGCGCGGGCCGGCGCGGCGTAGGGGGAGAGGTCGGCGGCGCCGTAGCGGTCGCCGAGCAGGGCCTGCCAGGCGGTGGCGTTGGAGGTGCGGTCCCACGTGTCGTGGCCGGCCATCTGGTGGCTGGAGAAGGTGTGGCCGCGGTCGTCGAGCATCGGGCTCAGCAGCAGCTGGCCGACCGGCGCCGGACCGCCTCGGTCACGGGCCAGCAGCGCCAGGGCCGCGGCGAGCCCGCCGCCGGCGCTCTTGCCGCCGACGACCACGCGCCGCGCGTCCACGCCCAACACGTCCGCGTTCTCGACCACCCAGTCGAGCGCGGCGTAGCAGTCCTCGACCGCCCCGGGGAAGCGGGTACGCGGCGCCAGCCGGTACTCGACGGACACGACCGCCAACCCCAGCGGCAGCGCCCACGCGCGCAGCAGCCGGGGCAGGACCGACCACGCGTTGCCCGTCACCATCCCGCCGCCGTGCAGGTAGTACAGCAACGGCAGCGCCTCGCGGACCCCGGCGGCCCGCGCGCTGACGAGCGTGACGTCGCCCCCGCCGTCGGCCCGCGGCACGTGCAGTTCCTCCACCTCGAACCGGCCACCGTCGCACAACCGGTCGAGCGTCGGACGGGGCCGGGCGGCGATGTCCCGCTCCTGCCACGCCGCCAGGCACTCCGGGGTGAGCAGCTCCCGCGCCCGCTCGCCGGCGGCCCCCACTGCCGCCCCCACCTGCGGGTCCAGAGGAGGCACACGCCGAACCGCCGCTCCACCCACCATCAGTACCCCCTCGCCGAGGGGCGCCCAGCAGCGCCCGACCAGCACAGCTTGCCAGCCCTGCTCGTGCCGACGTGCAGTGCCCCCGAACCGCCCCGGGGCGGGGGTCGTCGCCGTCACATCGGCAGTAAGGGCCGCCGACTCCCGGCTCACGGTCGTACCCGCCGAACTCGTCGCAGACGGTGCCACCACGGTGTCGTGGGCTGCTCGGTGGGCAGTAACCCGGGGGCGTGCTCGGCCACCGCGGCCAGCACCTCGGCGACGCTGGGGTTGACCATCGCGTGCCCGTTGACGGTCACGGTCGGAACGGTCTCGTTGCCGCCCGCGACCGAGCGGACGAACGCGGCCGCCTCCGGGGCCGACCAGATGTCGGTCTCGCCGAACGGCAACCGCTTCGCCCGCAGGCCGCGCCGCAGCCAGGTGCAGTACGGGCAGCCGGGCCGCCAGTAGAACACGATGCCGCTGCCGGTCATGGGGCCGACACCTCCTTCGGTTTCTCGGCGATGAGCACCGCGTACCCGGCGCTGCCGGCGCCGATCACGATCAGGTCGCACGGATCGTTCACCTCGTTCACCGCTTCGGCTCCTGGCTCCCGTTCCAGATCGCACGCATCATCGAGGCTCTCCTCCTGGGGTCTGAGGGTTCGGCCGGGCGGTCCGGCGAATGCACCACATGGTGGCCCCTGCGGGGGCCGTACGAGCGGTGGCGCCACCGACCGGTTTCCGCCCGCGTGGCGACTCGGCCATGTCCGCTGCCGGTCGTCGGCCGGGCGTCCAGGGCCTGTCCGGCGGATCGTGCCGGGCCCGCGACGCTCCCCCGGCCTTCGGCCGGGAGGTGCCCCCACCACATGGACTCTCCCCCCAGCGCGGCGGCTGGGAGGTGCCCCCGTCCTCCGCCTCGCGATGCACGCACTCGGACGCCGCGGTCTGATCCGACCACATCCGCCGGACAGGCCCTAGCGTGGTGGGGGTGACGGGTCGACCCGACGAGGAGAACCGGCGATGAGCGAACAGCAGCAGGCGGACGTGATCGTGATCGGCCTCGGCCCCGGCGGCGAGCACGCCGCCGGACGCCTCGCGGAGGCCGGCCTCGACGTGATCGGCATCGAGGCCGAGCTGGTCGGCGGCGAGTGCCCGTACTGGGGCTGCATCCCCAGCAAGATGATGGTCCGCGCCGGGAACCTGCTCGCCGAGACCCGGCGGGTCCCCGGGATGGCCGGACGCTCCCAGGTCGTCCCCGACTGGACCCCGGTCGCGCACCGGATCCGCGACGAGGCCACCGACGACTGGAACGACCAGGTCGCCGTCGACCGGCTCATCGGCAAGGGTGGCCGCTTCATCCGCGGCCGGGCCCGCCTCACCGGCCCGAGGAGAGTGTCAGTGAACGGCCAGGAGCTCACCGCCCGGCGCGGCGTCGTGATCGCCACCGGCAGCCGCCCCACCGCGCCGCCCGTCCCGGGGCTGGCCGAGGTGCCGTACTGGACCAACCGAAACGCCATCGAGGCGAAGGAGCGGCCGGAATCCCTGCTGGTGCTCGGCGGCGGCGCGATCGGCCTCGAACTCGCTCAGGTCTTCGCCCGCTTCGGCACCGCCGTCACCGTCGTCGAGGCCCTGGACCGCCTGCTGCCGGTCGAGGAACCAGAGGTCGGCGGGCTGATCGCGCCGGTCCTGGAACGGGAGGGCATCGAGATCCGCACCGGCGCCCGGGCCGTCCGTGCCGAGCACGACGGACCGACCTTCACCCTCCACCTGGAGGGCGGCGAACTCCTGACCGCCGACCGGCTCCTGGTCGCCACCGGCCGCCGCGCCGACCTCGGCGCACTCGGCCTGGACACCGTCGGACTCGACCCCGCCGCCCGCGCCGTACCCACCGACGGACAGCTGCGCGCCGCCGACGGCCTGTGGGCGATCGGCGACGTCACCGGACACGGTGCCTTCACCCACGTCGCCATGTACGAGGCCGAGATCGCCGTCCGCGACATCCTCGGCGACCCCGGCCCCGAGGCCGACTACCGCGCCCTGCCCCGAGTCACCTTCACCGACCCGGAGATCGGTGCCGTCGGCCTGACCGAACAGCAGGCCCGCGACGGCGGGCTGACCGTCCGCACCGGCATCACCCAGCTGCCGTCCTCCACCCGAGGCTGGATCCACAAGGCCGGCAACGAGGGCTTCATCAAGCTCGTCGCCGACGCCGACCGGGGAGTGCTCGTCGGAGCGACGTCCGCCGGGCCGACCGGCGGCGAGGCGCTGTACGGGCTGGCGGTCGCGATCCAGGCCCAGGTGCCGCTCGACCGGATGCGGCACATGATCTTCGCCTACCCGACCTTCCACCGCGCCGTGGAGGCGGCCCTCGCCGACCTGGGATGACCGGCCGCCGAGGACCGTCGGCTCGCCGACGGCCCTCGGCCGCCCGGGTAGGAGGACTCGAAGGGGCCGGCCGCGCCGGTGAGCACGTCCGCGAGCGTGCCCAGTGAACCGGGTCGCGGCGGCGCGGCCGTCAGCTCGACCCGGCCGCGCAGCTCGGGCTCGGCCCGCAGCCAGGTCCGCAGCGAGGTGGCGGCGCCCCGGTCGGCGTCGGTGACACGGATCAGCAACCGGTTGTCCACGCTCTCCCCAAGAACCAGCGAAGTGACATGTACTGACTCGGCGTCACCACAAGGGGAGGCCGGGGTCAAACCCCGAGGTGGGCGGCCCGGGCTGCTCAGGCGGCTGCGCCGAACCACCGGGCCAGCGCGTCCAGCAGGGACTGCCGGTCGTCACCCACCCACGCCACGTACCCGTCGGGTCGCAGCAGGACGGCGGGGACGTCCAACTCCTCGCCCGCGTCGACGACATGGTCGACCCGGTCCGCCCAGCCCGTCACCGCGAGGCGGCCGCCGGTCCGGTCGAGCAGCAGCCCGCGGCCGTCGCGCATCAGCTCGTAGAGGCGCCCCTGCTTGAGCTGGACGTCCCGCAGGCGCCGGCCGAGCAGTTCGTGGCCCTCACCGAGGTCGTAGCGGACCCCGACCGCGGTCACCATCTCGGTCATGTACCGGTTCACCTCCTCGAAGTCCATCAGCGTCGAGAGCAGCTCCCGCAGCGCGGCGGGGCCGGCCTCGGTGCCCAGCAGCGTCATCTGGGCCCGGGTGTTGGCCAGCACCCGGGCGCCCACCGGGTGGCGTTCGGCGTGGTAGCTGTCCAGCAGATCTGCCGGGGCCCAGCCCAGGATCTCGGCCGCGAGCTTCCAGCCCAGGTTGTAGGCGTCCTGGATGCCGAGGTTGAGGCCCTGGCCGCCGGTGGGCGGGTGGATGTGCGCCGCGTCGCCGGCCAGGAAGGCCCGGCCGACCCGGTAGCGCTCGGCCTGCCGCGTGGCGTCGCCGAAGCGGGAGAGCCAGCGCGGCGAGTGCGCGCCGAAGTCGGTGCCCGCGACGCCCGTCAGCTGCCGCCGGAACTCCTCCAGGGTGGGCGCGGTGCCGCGGTCCTCGACCACGTCCGCGGCGGGCACGACCACGCGGTACACCCCGTCCCCCTGGGGGATGGCGCCGAAGCGCAGCTGGGTCCGTCGGACCTCGGTGACGACGGCCTCGACGGTCGCCGGCTCCTCGGTCAGCGACAGCTCGCCCAGCAGGGTGTCGACCTTGGAGGGCTCGCCGGGGAAGCCGACCCCGAGCAGCTTGCGCACCGTACTGCGCCCGCCGTCGCAGCCGACCAGGTAGCGCGAGCGCAGCCGCGTGCCGTCCGCCAGCTCGACGTTCACCCCGTCCTCGTCCTGGGTCAGCCCGACCACCTCCTGGCCGCGCCGGATGTCGGTGCCCAGTTCGAGGGCGTGCTCGCCCAGCAGCTGCTCGGTGACCGGCTGCGGGGTGGTCAGTCCGTACGGGTGGGCGGTGTCCATGGTCTCCGGCCACGGCTTGTGGATGCCGCCGAAGAAGCCGCCGACCGAGAACTTCCCGCTCACCGCGAGGAACCCGTCCAGCAGCCCGCGCTGGTCCATCATCTCCACGCTGCGCACGTGCAGGCCCCGGCCGCGGGACTGCGAGGTCGGCTCGGTCAGCCGCTCCAGCACCACCACCCGCACGTCGTGCAGTCGCAGTTCGCTCGCCAGCATCAGACCGGTCGGCCCGCCGCCGACCACGATCACGTCGATCATCAGTACTTCCCCCATGGGTTCGCGCGAGGCCTGTACGCGGGACGAAGGCGTAGGTATGTCGCGAACCGAAGATTTCGTATGTTCCGGCCTCGGGCGACGATTCTGCGCCATGACCGGGGCCTTGCCGCAAGGCCCCCCGGGCGAGGTAGGTTGGTACTGGCAGGGAGGCGACGACCTCCTTGCTTTTCGTTTTCGTCGACTTGCGGCGGGCCGTCTGCCGTCAATCCGGTGGCGGGGGCGGCGGCGGGCCTACCGGGACGGCGCCGTGCTGATCCAAGGGCCGTCGGCGGGCGCTCACCGGCAGCCGACCGCGCTGACGGCAGAGGCGTCTGACGCTTCGACAGCGGATGCGACGGGGTCGAATGTTCGGGTGGGACGAGAACGGACGGACGGGCCCGGGTGTCGGCCGTCTGGTGCGGGCGCGCACCCCTGGGGTCCTCGGACGGTGCCGGTGCGCCTGCGGCGACGGGTGCCCGACCATGCCGTTGACGGCGGTCGTTCGGGCACGTCAGGCTCGAAGGGCCGCCGGGGGCGGGCGCGTTGGTCGCGCCCCGGTACCCCGGCGCAGACGCCCATCGTGCATCCCTGTGTGGAGGTCCCCGTGTCCAAGCGCCGCCTCGCCGTTCCCGGAGCCGCCGTCGCCGCCCTGACCCTCGCCGCCCTGCTGTTCCCGGCGGCCGACGCCCAGGCCACCCCGGCCGCCGACTCCTGCACCCAGAACTGGAGCATCAAGTCCGCCGAGGGCTACGCCAACGGCAAGTGGTGCAACTACAACACCAAGATCGTCGGAACGGTGCACGACACCAGGGCGGACGGCCGTTGTCCGTTCGTGCGCGCCGACCTCTCCAACGGCGGTGTCGTCGACAGCGACTGGGCCGGCGGCAAGGGCAAGTCCCGCGCCATCACCATGTACGCCCCTTCGGGCACCTACTTCACCAGGGTATCGATGAGCTACATCAACTGCTGAGTACGGCCGCGTCAGCCCGTCCTGCGTTCCGCGGAAGCGTCAGGAAGTCGTCGCGGCCCGGTCGGAGAACTGCCGTCGTGGCCCCAGTAGGTGCCGCAGCCGAGGTCGACCCGGTGCAGGCCGAGGCCGTACGCGATGGTCGTGCCGTCGAAGGCGTGGACCGGGGCGGTGCGCTGCATCTGAGCCAGCGAGGAGCGGCTGACGATCCGTCCGTCGAGCAGCAGGGCGAAGAAGCGGTTGAGGTCGGCCGTCGTCGACACCAGCGCGGCCGCCGGGCCCACCCAGGACGGGTCGTAGACGCTGTAGTCGCGCGGCGGGTCGATCTTCCCGTAGAAGGACTCGTACATCCGCGGGTGCGGCCCGTCGACGGACGGCCCGGTCGGGAATTCGGAGTTGGGCGCGCTGGCGCTGCTGGCCGAGCTGCCCGCGGACACCCTGCGCGGGAACGCCGACGTCGTCGCCGTCACCAGGCTGGCCGCCGCCCCGGAGGACCTGGAGACCCTGGACACCTACTGCGCCACCGGCTCGCTCCGCCGCGCCGCCGAGGCCCTCCACCTGCACCACAGCAGCTTCGCCCGGCGGCTCGAACAGATCGCCAAGGTCCTGGAGTTCGACCTGACCGACCCCGCCGGGCTGACCCGCGCCAGGCTCGCCCTCGCCGCCCGGCGGCTGCTGGGCGACTGACCGTCAGCCGAGGGGGTCGGGTCGCCAGGTGGTGGCTTCGGCCGGGGCGGCGGCGCGTGGAGCTCGTCCTGTTGTCGTGCGGTCGTGGTGCGGTCGGAGGCCGATGGTGTCGGCGGTCTGTTCGGCGGTCCGGGCGAAGAAGTCGGCGGCGGGGTCGAGGGAGCCGACCAGGTGGCCGTGGAGTTCGAAGCCGATGAGGCCGATGAGCTGGCCCCAGGCGGAGACGGCGCGGGCGAGGGTGTGGTGGGGAGCCCGGGGGCGAGGGTCGCGGCGAGGCCGGCGAGTCGCTCGGGCAGGGCGCCCTGGGGCGCGGGGCCCCGACGCGCCGACCGAGGAACTGCTGCGGATCGCCCCCGGCTACCCGGTCTTCCGGATCTCGGGCAGCTGAGCGGGAGTCGGCGCCAGATAGCGGAGCTTGCCCTTCTCCATACCGACCAGGCGGCCACCGGCCCGGGCCTGAGCTCCGCCGACGCCGGATCGGCCGACAGGCGTGGAGGGGCCTCGCGGAGTCGGGAGAGCACGTCCCGAATGAGGGCGGACCGGGTGAAGCGGTCGGTCGGGAGTCAGGCGGTGCAGCAGCACCGCATGGTCGTACGGGCGGAGTTGACGTTCGGGCGCGTGCGGCCCGGCGGCGGGGCTCACCAGCGGTCGGCCGGCTCGATTCTCTTGATCATGGCTCAGATGGTGGCAGTTGCCCCCCGCCCGGGCGAGCCGTTTTTCCGTACCCGTACCTTCGGCCCGCCCGGTCGTGTCCGGTCGCGCCCGGTCGCGCTGGGTACCGTCGCGGCACGACCGCATCGGAGGGACACCTGCTCGGCCTGGACGTCGGTGGTCCCGCGGCCGGACCGATGGCGACCGGGGGCGCCGAGCGGGCGGGCCGGGCGCCGGCCGAGCACCTCGCGATGGCTTTCCACTTCGCCGGCCCGGACGAGCCCGACGACCAGGCCCCGCGATGGCAGCGGCCCTGAGCAGGGCCTGGTCGTCGGTGCGGGACTGACCGTCAGCCCTTGCCGCCTGCCTTCAGCACCTGGGCCGCCGCCACACCGGCCGCGCTGTTGCCGTGGCCGCCGCCCTCGACCTCGGCCGCGACGGCGAGGTCGTTGCGGTAGGCGATGAACCAGCTGTTGGTGGCCTGGCCCGAACCGGCCTCGACGGTGCCGGTCTTGGCGCCGATCTGGCCGCTCAGTCCGGACATCGGGGCCCGGGCGGTGCCCTGGGCGGCGGTCTCGGCCATCATCGAGCGAAGGTCGCGGGCGACGTCCGTCGGCAGCTTTCCGGGCGCGGTAACGCGCTTGACGTCCTCCCGCAGCACGGGCTGACGGAACGTTCCGCTCTGCACGGTCGCGGCCACCGAGGCCATCAGCAGTGAGTTCACCTGGATCTGGCCCTGGCCGATGAACTCGGCGGCCGCCTCGTCCTTGTTCCCCGGCACCGGGATGGTGGCGTCCCGGCTCGGGATGCCGATGCGCCACTGCAGGCCGAGACCGAACTGCTCGCGCGCCACCGTCGCCAGCGTGCCCGGCTGCAGCTTCTCCAGACCCTTGTCGATGAAGCCGGTGTTGCAGGAGTGGGTGAAGTCGTCGGTGAGCGTGTAGGCGGGGAAGTCCCCGGGCTCGTCGTTGTGCCAGGTCCTCGGGGAGTGGGTGGTCTCCTTGCACGGCACCACGGTGCCCGGGCCCACCCCGGCCTCCAACAGTGCGGCCGAGGTGATCACCTTCATCGTCGAACCCGGCGGCTGCCCACCGCCGACCGCGCGGTTGAATCCGCCCTGCGGGGCGTACGCCATCGCGAGGATCTGCCCGGTGCTCGGCTGGACGGCCACCAGCGAGGCCGGCTTTCCGCCCGCCGACTGCTGTTTGACCGCCTCCTCGGCCACCTGCTGGAGGTCGGCGTCCAGGGTCAGCTTGACCTGCGGCGCGCTCGGCGGAGTGAGGACGAACAGCTGCTCCGGATCCTGCGCCCCGCCGCCGGACAGCACCACGGCCTGTCCGGTCACCACCGTGGCGCCGTCGGGGGGCGCGATCTGCGGCAGCACGCTGCGCAGCGACGGGAAGGAGTCCAGCGGCCGGCCCTTGCGGTCGGTCGGCTTCGACACCGGGTTGGGCAGCGGCCGCACGGCGATCGTCTTGCCCGCGCCGAGCTTGGGGTGGACCACGCTCGGTGCCCACCGCACGAGCGTGCGCCCGTCGGCCGCCCGCATGACGCCCAGCACACTGTCGTACTCCCAGGCCTCCGTTGCCCCGTCGAACTCCGCCCGCACCTTGAACCCGACGGCGGGCTCGCTCGGCGTACCGGACGAGGCCGGGCCCGTCCCGGTCAGGGCGAGCGACTTGGCCGGCACCCCGTCGTGGAACGCGCTCAGCGCCATCCGCGCGGCCTCCGGACGGTCGGTCAGCCCGGCCGCGACCGTGAAGTCCCCCCGACCCCAAGCCGCCAGGAAGTCCTTGGCGACCGCCTCGGCCTGTGCCGCGTCCGGCGGCTGCTGCGGCGACTGCGTCGCGGCGGCCGCCTTGTCGCCGCCCCCGTCCCCGGAGGAGCCGCCCGACACGGCGCTCGTCAGGTTGTAGGCGCCGTACCCGCCGACCCCGACCAGAGCGGCGAACACCCCGCCGACCGCCACCAACGCGACCCGGCGCGCGATCGAACGGCGCGGCGGCTCGTCCCCGTACTCCCCGTACTCCCCGTACTCCCCGTACTCCCCGTACTCCCCGTACTCCTCGTACTTCGCGTGATCGGCGAAGTCGGTGTACTCCTGTTCCTCGTGCATCCTGCTGTGTCCCCCCTGTGGATGTCCTGGTCACAGGCCCGCCCAAGCCCCGATGCCCGGACCGTGCGGTCGGTCGAAGGGTCGTTCGGGCCCGGACAAGCCTACTGCCGGGGTCGGGATCGATGATGATCGGCCCCGGGGGATGCGGGGTGGGGGGCGGTCGTCCTGTTCGACGGGGCCGTCCAGCAGAGCGCTCGCGGGTCGATGAATCCTGGTGAGCGCCCGCAGCGACTGCTCTCGTGCGGCGTCGGTGAGGTCCGCGGTGACGGCGTCCTCCAGAGCGCGCCGTTCCACCTCAGCCCCGGTCGAGCAGCTCCCGGATGCGGTCGGCGACCAGGGCCGGGTGCTCCGCCTGGATGAAGTGCCCGGAGTCGACGGCCTCGTAGCGTCCGTCCGGCAGTGCGTCCGCCCACTGGCGCTGGTGTGACTGGAGCGCGGGGTGGGTCCGTTCGCCGCCGCGGCGGGGGCGGTCGGCGGACAGCAGGATCGTCGGGCAGGTCGGGGGTGCCGGAGGGGTGGTGCGGAACCGGGGGACCGCGGCGGCCACGGCGCGGAACTCGCGGCGGGTCTGGGCGATGCCGACCGGGACGAAGTCCTCGGCGAGCATGGTGGCGTAGGTGTCCGCCGGGAAGACCTGGCGGACGTTCCCGCTGGCCAGGCGGGCGAGCGGGCGGAACCGGGTGAGCGGCTGCACGAGGGCGAGTGTCCGGTCGACCCGGCGGGCGATCTGGTCGATGGCGTCATACGACGGCGCGGTCTCCGGCGTCGGGTCGATCAGCAGGACTCCGCGCAGCCGGGGCGCCAGCCGCGCGGCGGCCAGCCGGGCGACCAGGCAGCCCATGCTGTGCGCGACCAGGACGAAGCGGCCGGGGACGACGGCCTCGGCCAGGGCGATCAGGTCCGCCGCCAGCTGGTCCATGGTGAGCTGCGCGTCGCTGCGGGCACTGCGGCCGAAGCCGGAGCGGTCGTAGGCGACCAGCCGGGCGTGGTCCGTGAGCAGGGGCAGTACCGCGTCCCAGGAAGTGCGGCCGAGGCCCTGGCCGGCTTCGAAGAGCACCTGGTCGGGGCCGGTGCCGGATTCCTCGATGTAGAGCGACCATCCGTTGACGCTCACCGTTCGCCCGCTTGCCCGGCGCATCCGCCACCCCCGTTCTCCGCGTCCGGGCGGCTGTCGCCCGGGAACGCTACCGTTTTCATCTTTGATAATAGTAGCGACTGTGAAATCGTTGAGCATGGACCACGACGCCGCCGACCTCCTCCTCCACCCCGTGCGTCTGCGCGTGGTGCACGCCCTCGCCGGGGGGCGGGTGCTCACCACCTCGCAGCTGTGCGCTCGGCTGTCCGGCGTGTCGAAGGTGACCGTCTACCGGCATGTCGCGCTGCTCGCCGAGGCGGGGTTCCTGGAGGTGGCGCAGGAGCAGCGGGTGCGCGGCGCGGTGGAGCGGCACTACCGGCTGCGCAAGGACCGCCCGGTGATCGACGCCGCCGCTGCCGCCGCGATGACCAAGGATGACCACCGGCGGGGCTTCGCGGCCGCGATGGCCGTCCTGCTCGCGGAGTTCAACGCCTACCTGGACCGGGAGGACGCGGACCCGGTGGCGCAGGGGGTGTCCTACCGGCAGGGCACGTTCTGGCTCAGCCCGGAGGAACTCGCCGAGCTGGGAGGGGAGTTGCTGGCGGTCCTGGCGCCCCGGCTGGCCAACGGGCCGACGTCGGGGAGGGAGCCGTACTTGCTCAGCCCGATCCTCTTCCCCGTCGCGCCGCCGCCTGAGGAAGGGCGCGCCGGGGAGTGACAACGGAAGCGGCCCGTACGAGCGGATGCTCGTACGGGCCGTCGCCGTCCAGCCGTCCAGTCGTTCAGTCGTTCAGTCGTTCAACCGTTCGGCCTCCCGGCCTCAGGCCTTCTTCACCACACTGGACTTGAGCTGCATCGCGCCGAAGCCCTCGATCCGGCAGTCGATGTCGTGGCCGTCCACGCCGTCCACCAGGCGGATGTTGCGCACCTTGGTGCCGGCCTTGATGCCGGAGGCGCTGCCCTTGACCTTGAGGGCCTTGACCACGGTCACGGTGTCGCCGTCGCTGAGGACGTTGCCGACCGCGTCCCGGATCACCCGCTCGCCGGCGCCGGCGGCCTGCTCGGACCCGCCCTCGGCGGGCATCCACTCGTGGCCGCACTCGGGGCAGACCATGAGGGCGTTCATCTCATAGGTGTACTCGCTGGAGCACTGCGGGCACGGGGGGAGGTTGTCGCTCATTCTCTCTGGCTGTCCTGTCTGTGCGTCTGCGCTGTCTGTGCTGTCCGGGCCGTCGGTGCGGGGTGGCGGCGTGCGGTGTCGGCGACAGGCCACCCTCTATGAACTTGAAGAATTTTTCAAATCGACATCCCGATGGCGTCCCGATCGACCGGGTGCCACCTCGGCGTGTCGGCGCCATGGACGCGGGCGCCCGGGACTGATATCCAGACCACTGGCAACCGGGCGGGGCGGGCGGCCGGGCTCGGACGGACCACCAAGAGAGCAGGGGCGATGCGCAGGATTCTGATCGTCGGCGCCGGGCAGTCCGGCCTCCAACTGGCCCTCGGGCTGCAGTCCCACGGCTACGACGTGACGTTGCTGACCGACCGTGACGCGCAGGAGGTGCGGGACGGGCGGGTGATGTCCACCCAGTGCATGTTCGACGGCGCGCTGCGCACCGAGCGCGCCCTCGGCCTGGACCTGTGGGCCGAGGAGGCGCCCCGGATCGAGGGGGTCGGCGTGTCGGTCAGCGGGCCGGAGTCGGCGCGGGTGATCGACTGGGTCGGTCGGCTGGACGGCTACGCGCAGTCCGTCGACCAGCGGTTGAAGATGTCCACCTGGCTGGAGCTGTTCGCCGATCGCGGCGGCCGGGTGGAACTGCGGCAGGTCAGCGCCGCCGACCTCGAACACCTCGCCGGCTCCTACGACTTGGTGCTGGTCGCCTCCGGGAAGGGATCGCTGGCCTCGCTGTTCGAGCGCGACGAGGAGCGGTCCCCGTTCACCCGGCCGCAGCGCGCGCTGGCCGCCGCCTACGTGTACGGGCTCGCGCCGCGTCCTGAGCATGACTTCCAGGCGGTGCGCTGCAACGTGGTGCCCGGCATCGGGGAGCTCTTCGTATTGCCGGTGCTGACCGCGGCCGGACCCTGCGACGCCATGTTGTGGGAGGCCGTCCCGGGCGGTCCCGCGGATGCCTTCGACGGGCTCCGCGACCCGGCCGAACACCTGCGGGTGATGCTGGAGTTGATGAAGACCTTCACACCTTGGGAGTACGACCGGACCCGCTCCGGCGTCGAACTCACCGACCCCGGCGCCACCCTGGCGGGCCGGTTCGCTCCGACGGTCCGCCGTCCGGTCGGCGAACTTCCGGGCGGCGGCGCAGTGTTGGGCGTCGCGGACGTGGTCGTCACCAACGACCCGATCGCCGGCCAGGGTTCCAACAATGCGGCCAAGTGCGCCGCCGACTACCTGGAGGCGATCCTCGCCCACGGCGACAAGCCCTTCGACCGGGACTTCCAGCAGGCCGCCTTCGACCGCTTCTGGACGACGTCCGGGCGCGTCGCCACGCTCTGGAGCAACGCGATGCTCATGCCGCCGCCCCCGCACGTCCTCCAGCTGCTCGTCGCGGGTGGTGAACTCCGGGCCGTGAGGGACCGGTTCGCCAACGCCTTCGACTTCCCGGCGGACCTGGAGGAGTGGTTCCTCGACCCGGGGAGGTCGGAGGCCTATCTGGCCTCGGTGGCGGTGCAGGCCTGACCGCCGGCCCGCCGCTCCGGCGAGGCGTCGGTCCGAGGTCACGCCCCTGGGGCAAGCCGGTCGCCGCGATCTGCCCGCGGTGCCACCAGCCGACCCTGCGGGAGAAGCTGACCGTGCACAGCATCACCCGGGGGAGGACGACCCACCGCTACAGCGGCATCGTCACCCTCTGCACGCCCGTCTGCGGCTTCACCTCGGTGCGCCGGTGCTGACGGCGAGCGGGGTCGAAGCCGGGGACGGGTGCTCATGGGCACCCGCCCCCGGCCGCATCCGGGGACGTCCGGCCGCGTCCGGGCGGACGCTCAGCGGGAGTGGGAGGCGAGGCTGAGCAGGAGGTGGGCGGACTCCGGGCGCTGGAAGTCGGAGTGCGCGCCCGAGGGGTGCAGCCGGGTGGCCAGGCCGCCCCGGTAGACGTGCCCGGCGTCGATGTTGACGATCGGGTGGTCGAGCTCGGCGTGCGGATAGGGCGAGTCGGCCGCGCGGAGCCGGGCGCTGAACTGCGGGACCGGGGCGGCGCCCGTGCCGGAGTGGCCGATACCCGGGAGGCCCTCGGCCCGCAGGTGCCAGAATCCGGTGGCCCGGTCCCAGCGCGAGTGGGTGAGGACCAGCGGGCCGCGCAGTGGGGCGCCGGGGCGGCCCGGGCCGAGGAAGAGCCGGGGGAAGAGCCGGACGAAGGCGTCCCGGGGCGCGGCCATCTGGAAGACCAGGGCGCTGTCGACGGTGAACGGGCGGGCCGGGTCGCCGGGCCGGCTCCAGCTCAGCACCGGGGGGCCGGCCGGGCGGTCGGCCGCGTACTGGACGGCCTCGCAGAGGAAACGGCCGCCGAACGAGTGCCCGAGCAGGTGGAGGTACTGGCCGTGGCGGTTGGCGAGGACGCGGGGCGCGTCCGGCCGGCCGCGCCCCGCGTCGAGGTATCCGAGCAGATGACCGAGGATCCGCCCGGCCTGCCCCCGGGCGCTCATCGCGTGCGCCCGTTCGCGGATCCGCCGGTAGCCGCCCAGGCTCGGCAGGCTCGACGAGGGCCAGCGCACCACCACGCACCAGGGACGGAAGCCGGCCGCGAGCCCCGGGTAGGCGACCGGGGCCGAGCGGTGCAGTTCGGCCGCCCGGCCGATCAGCGCGGCGGCGGTGCGCCCGGCGGCCTCGGGGCTGGTCTGCCAGCCGTGCACGTAGACGAAGAGGTCGGTGGCCCACTCGGGGATGCGCAGATGACGGGCGAGGTGGTCGGCGACCCGCGCCTCGGGGACGGGGGTCCTCGTCCCCGGCACCAGCAGGCGGCCGCTCTCGTCCAGGTCCACGGTCGCGGGCCGCACGGCGGCCGCGGGCCCTACGGCGGTCGGGGGCGCTGGTCGCAGGGGTGTCGTCACGGGTTCAGCTCCAGGATGCTGTCGATGCCGCAGTGCAGGGAGTAGGCGAGCGCCAGCGGGTTGCGGTACTCGCGGGCGAACCACCGGACCAGCTGCTGAGTGATCTCCCCGGCGGTGAACTTGCCGGTGAGGTAGAGGTCGAGGAAGGCGAAGGCGTACTCGGCGGCGAACTCCTGCGGGATCTGGAGCTGCGGCCCGAGTACGCCGTCCGCGCCGAGGTCCACCAACGCCCGGCCCAGGTGGTCGAGTTCGGCTGCCGCCGACTGCCCGGTGTGGCAGGCGTTCAGCAGCACGAACGGCCGGAACACGGCGTCCGGCCGGTTGAGGTGCCGACGGCGGTGGCGGCGCACCAGCTCGGCGTCGATGTGCCGTTCGTCGGAGAGCCGGACGGCGAGCTGCTGGTACGGGGAGTCGTTGGCGACGAACTGGCCGTGGCACCAGAAGTACATGACGTCCTCGTCCAGCACCGCGGCGGACAGCGCCTCCAGCAGCAGGTCGGACTCGGTGCGCACGGTCAGCTGGGAGCGGTCCTCCAACAGCTTGCGCACCTCCGGCGCCCGGCCGATGCCGGTGAGCTGGTCGTCGGTGTTCAGGCTGGTGACGGGCTTGGCCCGGGCCGGGTACGGCGGCTGGATCAGCGGGTAGGCGGCGCCGGTCTGCTCGACCTGGTGGCGGTGGCCGAGGAAGTCCGCCCAGGGGTCGGCCTGGGCGCTCTCCACGGCGAGCATCGGCCAGGGCAGGTGGAGGTCGGAGTCGAAGCTGATCCGCAGCGAGCCGTGCTCGGTGAGGGTGCGGTTGAGGTACTCGCGGAAGAGCACCAGGTCGGGGTCGGTGCCCTCGAACATCGTCGCCAGGAAATACCGCCCCTCCTCGGCGAGTTCGGCGACCTTTCGCTCGGCGACGGCGGCCAGCGGGTTGAAGTCGACGGCGGTCGCGAAGGGGTAGGGGTTGAGCGGGTCGGGGTCGTAGGCGATCAGGCGGTCGCGCCAGACGGTGCGCAGCCGGGCCGCCCTGGCCAGCAGGGTGGTCGCGGAGACGGCGAGGTAGGCCCAGTGGCTGCGGGTCCTGGGGGTGCGCTCGCCGGGACGGAAAGCGGATATCTGCACGGAATCATCGCGCAGACGCCTGAGCGACACCACCAGGTCCAGCGGGGCTCGACCCCTGGGCGGGAGGTCCGCCGCAGGGACCGCCTGCTGGGGCAGCCGGGTGTAGTCCGCGGAGGGGTTCTGCAGGATGTCGACGTGGAGCTCCCGGGGCACGCTGATTACTCCTGCTCCTGGGTCAGTGCGGCTTGAGGTACGTCCACTACGGCGGAGAGGTCCTGGAGGACGGCGCCGTGGCTCCGGTCGAAGACGGTGATCCGGAGGGTGTGCGGGCCGGGCGAGGCCGGGGTCAGCGCGAACCGGGCGGGCTCGCCGGCCGGGGTGTAGTCGGCGACGGGCGGGTCCAGCGCGGCGTCGGCGGTCACGGCGGCGACCAGGCGCAGGTCGGGAAGGCTTCCCGGATCGGCGTGCGGGGTGTCCTCGGCGGGTTCCAGGCGGAGCTCCAGATGGGTGGTGGCGCCCACGGCGGGGTCGTCGATGAGGGTGAGCCGGGGTCGCCAGGCGGGGCGGTCGACGGCCGGCTGGGCGGAGCGGTGCATCGAGCCGTGGGAGCGGCGGGGGAGCGGGGTGGGCGCGCTCCGGCCGAGCTCCGGGCGGACGGGCGCGGGCGGGGCCGCTGCCGGCGCGCAGCGGTCGAGCCGCGACAGCGCGGCGCGGGCCTCGGCCGCCAGCGGGTGGCCCGGGTCCATCAGGGCCTCGCGTCCGGTGGAGACGGCCTCCAGCAGCTCCCGGGCGGCGGCACGGAGCCCGCCGTCGGCGAGTGCCTGGGCCAGGCCGACCGCGAGGGTGGGGAAGAGCGGCAGCGGACCGGGACGCTGGGCGCCGATGCAGACGGCGACGTCCTCGGCCTCCCGGTGCCCGGCGAGCAGTGCGGCGGTCGGCGAGGAGCCACCGACCGCGATCCGGTCGGCGATGATGCGCTCGTACGCCTGAACCGCACCGGTCGCGTCCCCCGCCCGCAGCCGTGCGTGAGCGAGACTCTGACGGACGCTCAGGGTGAGGAGGTGGCGAGTGCCGTGGCTCTCGGCGCAGGTCTCCGCGAGCTCCTCCAGCCGGACGACGGCCCGCAGCGGACGTGCACCGCAGGCCAGCAGGAGCGCCTGGGTCTCGCGGGCCGTGACGGTCGCGAGCGAAGGGTCGCCGAGCGTGTCGGTGGCAGCGGAGACCAGGCCGGCAACCAGGTGCAGGGCGGCCTCGTGCTCCCCGCTCAGGTGCCGCGCGAGAGCGAGCGTGCAGCCGGCGATGACGAGTTTGGGGAAGCCGGTGCCGCTGGGCCGGGCCCAGTCGTCGACGAGGGGCGACAGCTCGGCGATCGCGACGCCGTGATCCCCGTTCAGGACCAGGGCCATGGCCCGGTCGTGCCGGAGCCCGAGGACGAGGTCCTTCTCGGGGGCGAAGGCCCGGAGGGCGATGGCCAGCGTCTCGCGGTAGCACGCGGCGGACTCGGCGTAGCGGCCGGCCTCGAAGAGGTTGAGCGCGATGCTGTCCCAGACGTCGACGGTGTCGGGGTGGTCGCCCCCCAGGATCCGGGCGCGATCGGCCCGGACGGCCCGGTAGAGCGCGTCGGCACGGTCGTGGTTCCACCGGTGGCGGAGGGCATGGGCGAGGCTGTCGCGGGCGGTGATCGTGTCGGGGTGGTCCGGGCCGTGGACGCGCTCGTGGTCGGCGACCAGTGTCTGCCGTGCGCCGACCTCCTCGCGGCGCCGGCCGGCGCGGCGGTGGTGACGGGCGAGGTTGCCCCGCTCGGCCAGGGTGTCCGGGTGGTCGGCTCCTTGGAGCCGGGTCCGGTCGGCGATCAGTTCCGTGAGCAGCGCGGCGGCGCGGTCGAGTTCGCCGATGTCGCGGATGCTCAGGGCCAGGTGGGACCGTGCGGCGAGGCTGTCGGGGTGGTCCGGCCCCTGGACGCGGGCGCGGTCGGCGGCCAGCAGCTCGAGGTCGGCTGCAGCCTGTCGGTACAGCCCCGCGATCCGGCGGTCGGCGGCGAGGTCGCACCGCGTGGTGAGGACTGCCGGGTGGTCCGGGCCCTGGACACGGATCCGGTCGCGCAGCAGGGCCTCGTTGAGCCGGATGCTGAGCAGGTGGTCGCCGGACGTCCGATGGGTCCAGGCCAGCAGGAACCGGACGGCGAGGGTTTCCGGGTGGTCGGGGCCGTTGATCCGCAGCCGGTCCACGAGGAGGCTCTCGCACAGCCTCAGGGCACGCCCGAGGTCACCGCTCGCACGGCACGAGTGGACCTGCCACCAGCGGGTGTTCAGGGTGTCGTCGTGGTCGGCGCCGAGCACCCGCGCGCGGTCGACGGCCACGGCGCCGAACAGCTCGGCGGCCCGCCGGTGGTCGCCCGCCTCGCGGTAGGCGGCGCCGTGCCACCACCTGGCGCTGAGAACCTTGGGGTGGTCGGCGCCCTGCGCCCTCTCCCAGTCGGCGAGCAGCGGCGTGTACAGCTCCAGGGCGGCGCGGAAGTCGCCCGCCGCCACCATCGAGCGGGCGTGCCCGAGACGAGCGTCCAGGGTGACAGGGTGGTCCGGGCCGAGTGCGTGCAGCGCGTCGGCGACCAGGGCGCGGAACAGTTCTCCGGCCCGGCCGTGGTCGCCCGCCTCCTGCCAGGTCCGGGCAAGGCTGAACCGGGTGTTCAGGGTCGTGACATGATCCGGGCCCAGCACCCGCTCCGTGTCCGGGACCAGACGCTCGTACAGCTCGGCGGCCCGGCGGTGGTTACCCGCCTCGCGGTGGGTGTACGCCAGTGAGCGCCGGGTGGCCAGCGCGTCCGAGTGGTCCGCTCCCCGGACCCGTGTCCAGTCGGCCAGCACGTCCTCGTAGAGCTTGAGCGCCCTGGCGAACTCGCGGGCCTCCTCGGTCGCCGAGGCGAGGGAACCGCGGCAGCCCAGGGTGAGCGGGTGGTCCGCACCCAGGACGCGGGTGTCGTCGGCGATCAGCGTCTCGTACAGGGCCCTGGCCCAGTGGTGGTTCTTGGCGGCCGAGGTGGCCCAGGCCAGGCCGCCCCGGACGGCCAGGGTGCGGGGGTGCTCGGGGCCGTGGACCCGGACGCAGTCGGCCACCAGCACGGTGTACAGCTCCACGGCAAGCCGGTGATCGCCTGCCTGGACGTGTCCGATGGCCTGCCACCAGCGGGCCAGGAGCGTGTCGGGGTGCTCGGGCCCGTGGACGCGGTCCTGCTCGGCCGCCAGCTCGGTGTACAGCTCGACGGCGAGGCGGTGGTGGGCGGCTTCGGTGAAGGAGTTCGCCCGCCACCAGCGGGCGTTGAGGGTGAACGGGTGGTCCGGGCCGTGCACCCGGATCCGGTCCGCCACCAGCAGGTCGTGCAACTCCAGCGCCCGCCGGTGGTCACCCGCACCCGTGACCGCCTGGGCCAGGCCCAGACGCGCGTTCAGGGTCTCGGGATGGTCCGGCCCGTTGACGCGGGTGAGGTCGGCCACGAGCGTCTGGAACAGGGCGATGGCGCGTCGGTGGTCGCCGGCCTCCCGGCAGTTGTCGGCGAGCCAGTAGCGCGTGTTGAGGGTGTCGGGGTGGTCGGGGCCCAGCACCCTGGCACGGTCGGTCGTGAGCGCGTCGCACAGCTCCGTCGCGCGGCGGTGGTCGTCGGCGTCGCCGTGCGCCGACACGAGCCAGAACCGGGTGTCGAGGGTGTCCGGATGGTCCGGGCCCTGCAGCCGGGTGCGGTCGGCGACCAGCTCGGCGGCCAGCTCGAAGGCGAGACGGTGGTGGCCGGCCTCGCCGTGCGCCATGGCCAGGTTGAGCCGGGCGTTGAGGGTGTCGACGTGGTCGGGGCCCTGGAGCCGGGTGCGGTCGGCCAGCAGGCCCTCGCGGACGACCCGCGCCTCCCGGAGGCGGCCCGCTGCCTGGAGGGCGTAGCCGAGCCCCTTGCGGGAGTCGAGCGTGCCGGGGTGCTCGGGCCCGTACACCCTGGTGCGGTCGGCCACCAGCTGCTCGCGCAGCTGTACGGCGAGCCGGTGGTTCCCGGCCTCGCCGTGCAGCCAGGCCTGCCAGGTCCGGGTGTGCAGGACGGTGGGGTGGTCGGGTGTCAGGACCCGCCCCCGGTGGGCGACCAGCTCGTCGCACAGCTCGGCCGCGCGCCGGTGCTCGCCCACGTAGCTGAAGGCCCGGGCCAGGGCGAGGCGGGCGCCGAAGGTCTCGTAGTGCTCGGGGCCGTGGAGCCGCTCGCGGTCGGTGCGGAGTCGCTGCCACACGACGAGCGCCTCGCGCGGGCGGCCCGCGGCGTGCAGGGCCCGGGCGAGACCGGAGCGCTCGCTCAGGGTGTCCGGGTGGTCGGGGCCCTGGATCCGGGTCCGGTCCGTCACCAGGCGTTCCAGCTCCTCGACTTCGAGGCCCGGCGATCCGGCGGCGCGCAGCGCCCACCCCAGGTAGCTGCGCTCCTCCAGCGTGTCGGGGTGGTTCTCGCCCTGGACGCGCGTACGGTCGCGGACCAGCAGGCGGTGCTGCTCGACCGCGCGGTGGGGCGCACCCGCCTCGCGGTGGGAGCGGGCCAGGCCGGTGCGCGCGTCGAGGGTGTGCGGATGGTCGGGACCGAGCACCCGGGTGTGGTCGGCGATGAGGGCCGTGAACTCGGCGACGGCGGTGACGGCTTGACCGGACTTCCGGTGGACGGAGGCCAGTCGTCCGCGCGCGTGGAAGGTCTGCGGGTGGTCGGGGCCCTGCACCCGGGTGCGGTCCGCGACCACCGCCTCGTACGCGGCCATCGCCGCCGGGTAGTCGCCGGCCTCGGCGTGGGCGGCGGCGAGCCAGCCGCGGGTGTTCAGGGTGTCGGGGTGGTCGGCGCCCAGGACGCGGGTGCGGTCGGCGACCACCTGCTCGTAGAACGTGATGGCCAACCCGTGCTGACCCGCCGCGAGTTGGGCGAAGGCGAGCCCGTTCCGGCGGGCCAGGAGGTCCGGGTGGTCGACGCCGAACACCCGTTCCGTGTCCACCACCAACTGCTCGAACTCGGCCACGGATTCCCGGTGTCGACCAGCCACTTGCAGCGCGTAGGCCAGGCTCGCGCGGCTCCAGAGGGTATCGGCGTGGTCCGCCCCCAGCGCCCTGGCACGCTCGGCGACGACCGAGCGGAACTCCTGGACCGCGAGCGCGTGTTGACCCGCCTTGCGGTAGGCCTGGGCGAGCGTGTGCCGGTCGGCGAGGGTGGCGGGGTGGTCCTGTCCCTGGACCCGGGTCCGCTTGGCGACCACCTCCCGGCACAGCTCGACCGCCTGTGCCGGTTCACCGGTCTGGGCGTGTAGCTTGCCGAGCCGCCCGAGGGCGGTCAGGGTGTCGGGGTGGTCCTCGCCGAGCAGCCGCCTCTGCCCGTCCGCCATCGCCGCCACCAGCGGTACGGCGTACACCCGCTGCGCCCGGTCGGTGAGTTCCCCCGCCGCCAGCCCGTAGAGCGCGACGGTCTCCGCCGTCGGCTCCTCCGACGGCCCGCCGGCGGCCAGCCCGCGGATGTGCGCCAGCAGTGCCCGCCGCAGCCCCGGTTCGGCGTCCGGCCAGAGCCGGGCGGCTGCTCCCGCCAGGTGCCGTTCCGCCCGCTGCCGTAGTCGGCGGGCTCCCTCCGAGTTGCGGAGCACCGCCTGGAGCAGCCGGTGCACGGTGACCGTGTCGCCGAGGGTGATCAGGTTGTAGTCGGCCAGTAGCCGGAGTGCGCGCTCCACCTCCTCCGGCCGGCGCGCTCCGAACGGGGTGAGGGCCGCGCGCGGCAGCGCCTCCGGGGCGTACCAGGCCAGGGTCCGCAGCAGCTCGACGGCGAAGGGGGCGGTGTGTTGGACGGTGCGGAGTGTGGTCTGCCAGAGCCGGGCGACGGTGTCCTCGGCACCGGGGCCCACCGGGCCCGTGGCGCGCAGCAGTTCGCGGTACGCGGCGAAGGTGGTACCGGTCTGCTGGACGTAGGCGCCGGCCTGGGCGAGGGCCAATGGCAGGTGGCCGAGTTCGTCGGCCAGGGCGCGGGCCTCGTTCCGCTCGGCGGCGTCCACGGCGGCGCGCGGGTACGCGGTGCCGCAGAGCAGCTGGGCGGCCTCGGGGGCGTCGAGGACGTCGATGCGTACCGGCCGGATGCCGGGGTGCCAGCCGCCGGCGCGGCGGCTGGTGACCAGCTGGTGGCCGCAGCCGAGCAGTCGGCCGAGGTAGGGGGTGAGGTGGGCCGGGTCCTCGGCGTTGTCGTAGACGAGCAGCCAGCGGTCGTGGGCGCGCAGCCAGGCGATGGCCCATTCGACCTGCTGACCGGGCGGGGCGGTGAGCGCCCAGCCGGGGTGGAGGTGGACGGCGAGTCCGGCGAAGGCCTCGGCGAGTTGTCCCTCGGACTCGGCGGTGATCCACCAGATCAGCCGGTAGTGCTCGGCCCGGCTGTAGGCGTAGTGCAGGGCGAGGCTGGTCTTGCCGACGCCGCCGAGGCCGTGCAGGGTGGTCGCCTGGGTGACCAGACCGCCGCCGTCGTCGTGCGCCAGGGCCTCGGTGACCGCCCGCAACTCGGCCTTCCGGCCCACGAGCTGGTCAGCGGTGCGGGGCGGCAGGTTGGGCGTCGGGGCGGTCGCCGCGATCGTCACGGCGGCCTGCGCGGCTTCGGCCGGGAGGACCGCGGCGTGCGGGTCGCCCGCCGCCGCCGACGGTGAGGTGCGGCGCCGCTGCTCGTACGGTTCCGGGTCGGGCATGCCGCTCTCGGGCCGGACGTGTGTCGTCATGGCCATCAACACTTCGGTGCCCCCACCCCCGTGAACTGATTCGCCCGCCCACCGTAGTGCAGAGCAAACGCGCTGTCAGCGGAATCAGCGGCGGGCGGGGCATCAGTCGGCGAGCCCCAGCGGGTCCGGGGCGGTGTCGAGCAGCTCCGGGCCGTTGGGCGCGCGCACGCTGTTGACGGTGGGTGGGACGGCGCGCACCCGCAGGGCGCCGTCGGCGGGGCGGCGCAGCAGGTGGTGGAGGTCGGCCGGGTCGGTGTGGGCGGGGGAGAGCCAGGTGGGCACGTCGTCGGGGGCGATGGTGAGCGGCATCCGGTCGTGGATGCGGCCGGCCGAGTCGGTGGCGTCGGTGGTGATGATGGTGGCGGTGGCGAGCCAGGCGAGCGGGTCGTCGTCGGCGCGGGTGCGGTCGCGCCAGAACTCGTAGAGGCCGGCCATCAGCATCACGCCGCCGGTGCTGAGGAAGTACGGCTGCTTGTACTTCTTGCGGTCGGCGGTGGCGGGGACCTCGCGCCACTCGAAGTAGCCGTCGGCGGGGATGACGCAGCGGCGGGCGGTGAAGGCCTTGCGGAAGGCCGGCTTGGTGTCGACGGTCTCGGAGCGGGCGTTGATCATGCGGGCGCCGCCGGACGGGTCCTTGGACCAGGACGGGACGAGCCCCCAGCGCAGCGGACGCAGTTGGCGCAGCACCTCGCCGGTCTCCCGGTCGAGGCGTTCCAGCACGGCCGGGATCGGGTCGGTGGGCGCGACGTTCCAGCTCGGCGCGAAGGTTTCGGCCGGGTCCCAGCGGAGCTCTCCGAGCAGCGAGACGAGGTCCTGGGGTGTGGTGGTGGAGACGAAGCGGCCGCACATGCCCCAAGCCTGCCACCCGGGCCGGACACCCGGGGCTTTCAGCGCGCCGGGTGGCCGCCGGGGGTGTGGCCGAAGGTGCGGCGGAAGACGTCGATGAAGGCGCTGGCCGAGGCCCAGCCGCAGCGGTGGGCGACGGCGGTGACCGGCACGTCCTCGGCGAGCAGCACCAGCGCGTGGTGCAGCCGCAGCTGGGTGCGCCACTGGGGGAAGGTCATCCCGAGGTCGGCGCGGAACAGCTGGGAGAGGGTGCGGTCGCTGGCGCCGACGGCGCGGCCGAGTTCGGCGAGGGTGCGGCGGTCGGCCGGGTCCTCGTGCAGCAGCCCGCACAGCGCCTGGAGCAGCGGCGTGGTCGGGGTGGGCAGGTGCAGCGGCTGTTGGGGCGAGGCGCGCAGCTGGTCGAGCAGGACGGCGCGCAGCCGGGAGCGTTCGGGGCCGTCGTCCTCGGGGGCGCGGGTGTAGGCGATGATCAGTTCGCGCAGCAGCGGGCCGACGGTGAGGACGGTGGGCCGGTCCAGGGCGAGTGGGTTCTCGGTGGCGGGCAGGCCGACGAGGTGGAGTTCGAGGTCGCCGTGCGCCTGGTGGGCGTGGATGGTACCGGCCGGGATCCAGAGCGCGCGGTTGCCGGGGGCGACCCAGGAGCCGGCGTCGGTGGTGATCGCGACCACGCCGCGGGCGGCGTAGGCGATCTGGTGGTCGTCGTGGCGGTGGGCGTCGATCCCGGTCCCGGAGGGCAGCAGCTGGGCGCGGGTCGGGGCGACGGGATCGTGGCGGATCTTCGACATCGACTGGCAGATTATCGGAAGTCCGACAGGGAGTGCGGACCCCAGCATGGCGGGGTGCTGAAACAACCGTCGGAAAAAGCGTCGGAGAAGCCGACCGTCCTGCCGTACCACACGTCGATCACGCTGCTGTCCGTCGGACACGCCTGCGTCGACGTCTACCAGGGTGCCGTCGCCGCCCTGGTGCCCTTCCTGGTGGCCGAGCGCGGCTACGGCTACGCCGCCGTGTCGGGCGTGGTGCTCGCCGCCTCCGTGCTCTCCTCGGTCGCGCAGCCGCTGTTCGGGATACTCACCGACCGCCGGCCGCTGCCCTGGCTGCTGCCGGTCAGCACCCTGCTCGGCGGCGCGGGCATCGCGTTCAGCGGGGTGGGCGGCTCGTACGGGCTGACGCTCGCCTGCGTGGCGCTGTCCGGTGTCGGGGTGGCCGCGTACCACCCGGAGTCGGCGCGGGCGGCCCGCTCGGTCGCGCAGGGGGCCGGGGCCGGCCACCGGGGGATGGCCTGGTTCTCGTTGGGCGGCAACCTGGGCTTCGCGGCGGCGCCGCTGCTGGTTGCCGCCGTGGTCGGCACCGGCGGGCTGCGGCTGACCCCGATGCTGGTGCTGCCGGCCCTCGCGGGAGCCGCTCTGTGCCTGCCGGTGCTGCGCGAGCTGGCGCGGCGGCGCGCCGCCGGGGTGGGTGCGGCGCGCAAGCCGGGCCGGGACGACCGGGCCTCCTTCGTGAAGCTGTCGCTGGCCGTGGTGTGCCGTTCGATCGCCTTCATCGGCCTGAGCACCTTCCTGTCGCTGTTCGCCACCCAGCGCCTCGGCGGCGGGACGGCGGCCGGCACCGCGACGCTGGTGGTGCTGTACGCGGGCGGCGCGGTGGGCTCGGTGCTGGGCGGCGCGCTGGCGGACCGATGGGGCCGGGTCCCGGTGGCGCGCTGGTCGTACCTGGTCGCGGCGGTGGCGGTGGCCGGGGTGCTGCTGGTGCCGGGGCCGGCGCTGTACCTGTTCACGGCGCTCACCTCGGCGGGTCTGTACGTGCCGTTCTCGCTGCAGGTCACGCTGGGGCAGGACTACCTGCCGTCCCGGATCGGCACCGCGAGCGGGATCACCCTCGGCCTGACGGTCAGCATCGGCGGCCTGGTCAGCCCGCTGATCGGCGCGGTCGCGGACGCCACCTCGCTGCGGACGGCGCTGCTGCCGCTGGTGGCGATGCCGGTGCTCAGCTGGGCGCTGTTCCGCACCCTGCCTGAGCCTGCCGTGCCGGAGGAGGAGACGGCGCCCGTGGCGGGTGCGACCGCCGAGGCGTAGGCGGCGGGCGTCCACCCGCCGGAGACGGCCGTCCACGCGGAGTTTCTTCGCGGACCTGGCGCGGCACCGACCGGGGGTGGGCGTGTCGGTGGAGGTGGGGACGTAGGGGGTTCCGGTACGGGTGTCGCCCGGGAGGCCCCTGCCCGGGGGGTGGGCAGGGGCCTCCCGGGCAACACCGGTCTCGGTGGCCTCGGCGGTCTCGGTGGTCTCGGTGGTCTCGGTGGCCTCGGCGGTCTCGGTGGCCGAGCGCGGCGAGCGTGTCGTTGACGATCGGCGTGCCCGGGCGGGGGCGGTTGTACGGGAGCTTGCCCAACATCGCGCCCATCGCGCAGCTGTCGGTCAGTGCGGAGAACACCGGTCCGCCGCCGACCGCGGCCGAGAGCCAGCGGGCGCCCGTCCAGGCGTTGGTGTCGCCGGTGACGACGAGGGCGGTGATCCCGGCGTCGGCGAGCTGCCGGCAGGCGGTCTGGGCGCGCTGACCGGCGGCGCAGACCACGGCGAGCTCCTTCCTCCCGTCGGCGGCGCGCAGCGCGGGCAGCGCGCGGTCGAGCTGGTCGAGCGGGATGCTGAGGGCGCCGGGGATGTGGCCGCCGGCGTACTCGCCGGGGGAGCGGACGTCGAGGAGGGTGAGCTGCCCGAGGCGGGGCTTGAGCTGCTCGACGGTCAGCGGTGTGGTCATGGGAGTGCGGGTCCTCTCGGGATGGCTGGGCGGACCGGCCGTGGCCGGAGCAGGGGAGCGGGTCAGCTGAGGGTGGTGACCAGCATCAGCGTGGCAACGGCGAGCAGGGCGATCGCGAAGGCCCGCTGCAGGGTGCGTCCGCTGAGCTTGTCGGCGAGCCGCTTGCCGTCCCAGGCGCCGAGGATCGCGGCGCCGGTGAAGGGCGCGGCCACGGCCCAGTCGATCGCGCCGGTCGCGCCGAGGCGGGGCAGCAGGGCGGCGAGGGAGTCGGCGGTGATGACCAGCAGGCTGGTGCCGACCGCCTCGGCCATGGTGAAGGCGACTGAAGCTTCGCGTTCCGCCCACCGCCGAACCGGCAGGGAACGAGTCCCACCCGAGGCGCTTCCCGGTACACCCACGCGACGGACATGTTCAGGTACTCAGCAGTCTGCTTGACACTCATGAACTGCTCGGGCAAGGGCTGCTCCTGTGTGATCAACCGAATTCACGGAGCCCGAATATCAATGGAGAGGGGCAGTTTGGTCGCACCGTTGCCGCGTGATAGCGGGCAATGGAAGACCGCTTCCGGCAGGTTCGTGTAGTGGTGGCGGCGGCCATCTGACTGGCCGTGCCTGCCTCGATTCCATTGGAACAAATACCCCCGGGGGTACACTCGAGTGTGTTGCCAGCCCGACAGACCCCGACGAGGAGACAACCCCGTGATCTTCAGCCAGTACTACCTCGACTGCCTCTCCCAGGCCTCCTACCTGATCGCCGACGAGACCACCGGCCAGGCCGTGATCGTCGACCCTCGCCGGGACGTCGACGAATACCTCGCCGATGCCATGGCACGGGGCCTGACCGTCGTCGGCGTCATCAACACCCACTTCCACGCCGACTTCCTCGCCGGCCACCTCGAACTCGCCGCCCGCACCGGCGCCTGGATCGGTTACGGCCACCGTGCCGAGACCGAGTACCCCATCCGCCACCTCACCGACGGCGAACGCATCTCCCTCGGGGACGTCACCCTCCAGATCATGGAGACCCCCGGACACACCCCCGAGTCGATCAGCATCCTCGTCTACGAGCACGCCACCGACGAAGCCCCTTACGGCGTACTCACCGGCGACGCCCTGTTCATCGGCGACGTCGGCCGCCCCGACCTGCTCGCCTCCGCCGGCGTCACCGCCGAGGATCTCGGCGCCATGCTCTACGACAGCGTCCACCACAAGCTCATGGCCCTGCCCGACCAGGTCCGCGTCTTCCCCGCTCACGGCGCCGGCTCCGCCTGCGGCAAGAACCTCTCCACCGAGAAGCAGTCCACCATCGGCGCGCAGCGCCTGACCAACTACGCCTGCCAGCCCATGGACCAGGACACCTTCGTCCGCATCGTCACCGCCGGCCAGTCCGCCACCCCCGCCTACTTCGGCCACGACGCCGCCCTCAACCGGCAGGACCACCCGCTGCTCGACCGCAGGAACGCCGCCCGCCCCCTGTGCCCCGAAAGCTTCAAGGAGGTCCGCGCCGCAGGCGCCGTCGTCCTCGACGCCCGCAGCCCCCAGGACTTCGGTGCGGGACACATCCGCGGCGCCGTCAACGTCCCCGTCGACGGCCGCTTCGCCGAACAGGCCGGCACCGTCCTCACCCCCGACAGCAACATCGCGATCATTGCCCCGCAGGACCGCGAGGACGAGGTCATCACCCGCCTCGCCCGCATCGGCTTCGATCACATCGCCGGCTACCTGCGCGACCCCGGCAACGCCCTGTCCGCCCTCGCCGACGAGGTCACCCCCGCCAGCCGCCTCACCGCCGACCAGCTCCGCACCGCACTCGCCGGCGAGCAGCCCCCCACCGTCCTGGACGTGCGCACCTGCGGCGAACGCGAAACAGGATTCATCGAAGGATCCCTGCACATCGCCCTGGCCGAACTCCCTCGCCGCCTGAACGAGATCCCCACCGACCGCCCCCTGGTCGTCCACTGCGCCAGCGGCCACCGCTCCTCCATCGCCGCCAGCCTGCTGCGCCACCACGGCCACACCGACATCTCCGACCTCCTCGGTGGCTACAACGCCTGGCACACCCTCACCCACCCCGACCGGGCCTGAACCCAGCCGTCCTGGCCCACCCCCGCCCGGGCCGCGGGCGCTCCCGAAGGTAGCGCCCGCCACGTGACCCCAGGACACCATCCCAGTCCCGGAGTCCCCGGAGTCACATGCCGCTCTTCCCCAGGGTCGGACGTCAGCTTGTCGGGAGAGAAGAGCGGCTGCAAGCGCATGGCCATGCTCGGCGCCGTCTACGACGCCGGCCCCATGCCCCGGGTCGAGTTCGTCATCCCCGAGTTCGCTGTTCCGCCTTCGCCGCGCGCCGCCTGCTCGCCGTCTCCGGCCTCGCCGTGCTCGTGCTCGCCGCCACCGCCTGCGGGCTCGACACGGCCGGCGGGTCCGGCGGCAAGGCCCCGGCGACCGGTGACTCCTCCGGCGTCCGGATCGCCACCGTGAAGTCGGTGACGCTCGGACCGAGTGTCACCGACTCCGCCGACCGGACCCTGTACAAGGACACCGCCAAGCCGTCCGTGAGAAACCTGCACCGACGCCTGCGCCGGGAAGTGGCCGCCGCTCGCCTAAGGACAGCCCTCTGCGACCACCCGGACGTTGTGGTGCTCGACCGCATCGAGCAGGCCGGCCGGACGGCCTGCTCGGGGTCGAGGACACCCCCCAACGCCCTCGTCAGAGGAGTGCCGATCTCCGGCGTGGCTCCGGCTGCTGTTGCGGCTGCGACAACCTCCACTCACCCTGTGGCTACTGTCCCTGGAGGGCCCGTCGCGTGGTGACGCGCCCGGGCGGAGGCCCCGAGCCACGATTTCGGTCTCGGCCTACCGGCCGTCGGAGAAGTTGTGGACTCCCCACCAGCCGGTTTCGTCGTGGTAGATGCCGACGCCGACCTCGGTGAACGAGGGGTTGGTCTGGGCCTTGTAGTGGC
The DNA here is from genome assembly GCF_040609455.1 of Kitasatospora sp. NPDC004669. Classification (NCBI taxonomy): domain Bacteria; kingdom Bacillati; phylum Actinomycetota; class Actinomycetes; order Kitasatosporales; family Streptomycetaceae; genus Kitasatospora; species Kitasatospora sp. NPDC004669. The sequence goes on along the minus strand of NZ_JBEXKB010000015.1, from coordinate 22,390 downwards.
CGGGGCTGTGGCGCCACATCGACTGGAACTTTTCCGCCGCCTCCTGGGCGGTCATCGAGGCGTCGCTCCACCACACGATGTTCTCGCCGATCCAGGTCCGGGAGCCGGTTACGAGGTACTGGGAGTTCGAGCTACTGGAGTGGCCGAATCCGTTGTCGCGCATGTGGTGGGCCCAGTTGCGGGCGTAGTCGCTCAGGTCGGTCCTGAGGGCCAGGGGAGGGAGCCCAACCGTGGCGCGCTCGCCGTTGAGCAGTTGGAGGGACGCGGCCTCGGCGTCACTGACGGACTGGGAGGACGATCGTGGGCCCGGGAGCACCGGGTCCGGTCCGATCGGTCCGGAGGCGGGATCGGCGGGGACCTGCGCGGTGGCTGCGGGCTTCGGGGCCGGTGCGGCGGTGGTGGCCGCCGAGCGGTGTGCGGCTCGTGCGGGCGTCGGCACCGGCTCGGGGGTGGGCTTGAGGGGGGAGGGGGTGCTGGTGGGCGACGGGGTCGTCGAAGGGGACGGGGCCGCGGTAACGGCGGGGGAGGTCGGCGTGGCGGTCGGAAGTATGGTGACCGGGGTGGCGAGGTCGGTTCCGGTCGGTGCGAGTGCCGTGCTGATCTGGGGGTCGTGGCTGCCGGCTGTGTGCGCTGCCCCGTCCGTCGTGGTGACCAGGGCTACGCCGGCGAAGGACAGTCCGGCGATGCCGATGACGGAGAGGCTGATGCTGACTCGTCGCGCGTTTCGGCTGTTGCGGCGGTGACCGCTGCCCTTCCTGCGGTGGCTGGGGCGACCGTCGGGGGACCGGCCGTCTCCGCTCGCCGGGGGTATGTGCCGGGTCGGCTGGTCTTCGTGGAACTGCATGTGTCGTTGCTCCGTGCGGTCCAGGGAATGCCGGTGGGAGGGCCGGCAGTGAAGGAGATCGGAACGGAGCCTGGAGATAACGTTTTCCCGAAGCTGTGTTGAGTCCCGCCGGGAGCGGTCCACGGGCGGCAGGCCGGATCGGTGCATGGCGGCGGGCCCGGGGAGCACTGCCCCGGGCCCGCGGTGCCCGGCCGTCGATGTGGGGCCGGGGTCAGAGCCCGGCGTTCACGGTGGCGCTGACGACGGCACCGTTGCCCACGTTCCACTTGTCGAGGATCTTCTGGTAGGTACCGTTGCTGATCAGTTGGTCGACTGCGCGGGACAGCACATCGGACAGGTCCTGCCGGTCCCGGCCGACCACGATCCCGTAGAGGCTTGACTCCTGGTATTTGCCGACCAGTTGGAACATGCCTTTGTGGTTCGGCGCGGTGGTGTTGTAGGAGGCGGCGGGGTAGTCGTTGAGGTCGGCGACGGCGGTTCCGGAGGAGACCTCGGCCACGGCCTGGTCGTCGGTGTCCGTGGAGTCGATCCGCAGCGGTCTGCCGGTCCGGGTGCAGGCGGCGGACTGCGCCTTGGCGACTTTGATCTGGACCGAGTTGGCCTGTACGGCGATGGTGTGGCCGCACAGGCTGTCCAGGGTGGTGAGGCCCAGCGGGTTGCCCGTCTTGACCAGGATCGAGGTGCCGGTGAGGAAGTAGTCGACGAAGTCCACGCCGGGGTTGGTGACGTGGCCGGTGGCGTCCTTGCCCTGCTGGCGGTCGCGGGTGTCGATGGCGGCCGACATCGCCAGATCGAGTTTCCCGGACTGGACGGCCGGGATGAGGTCGTTGAAGGGCATGTCGAGGATCTTGACGCGCAGGCCGAGGTAGGAGCCGAGGGCTGCGGCGAGATCCGGGTCGAGGCCGACGGGTGAGCCGCCGGCGTCCTTGAACTCGACGGGGACGTAGTTGAGGTAGGAGCCGATGCGCAGTTCGCCGGTGGTGCGGATCGACTGCGGCAGCCGGGCCCGCAGGGCGGAGGGCGAGTCGGACGGGGCCGGTGCGGCGGCGCAGCTGCTGGCCAGCAGGCCGCAGAGGCCCGTGGCGGCCAGTGTTGCCCGGCGGGCGGGTGTTCGGGGCATGGGTGAGTCCTGGGCGCGGGTGACGTGGGGTGGTAGGTGGACACGCTGCGGCGGGGGGGGGGGGGGGGGCCCCCCCCCCCCCCCCGGGGGGGGGGGCCCCCCCCCCCCCCCCCCCCCCCCCCCCCCCCGACACAACAAAACGGGG